>CAYZAW010000056.1:0-1167 GCA_964476505.1 uncultured Oscillospiraceae bacterium
CATAAAACAAGAACGCTAATGTTGACACTCATCGTATCAATATTAGCGTTCTTATGTGGTGGAGATAAGGGGACTCGAACCCCTGACTTCTGCATTGCGAACGCAGCGCTCTACCAACTGAGCTATATCCCCGTGCAAACTGCGAGAATTACTATACACTATTTACCGGGGATTTGCAAGTGGGATTTTTGCGATTTGCGAAGTCTCGGTTTATGCTTTGTGCCGCCCGCCATACCCGCCTGATTTTCTGTTGGAACGGGTTGAATCCGTAGATTTCGCATGGGGATTTTGCTGTGCCCCCGACTTTTTTGCGCCGGTATTCGCGGCCTTCGTTCGGGGTGCTTTTCCCGGTTTTGCACTTGTTGTTCGTTTGAAATCAGTAGCCTGTTCGCGCTCCGGCGGTACCAACGCATGCTTTCCAAAGCCTATCAGGTCTTCCCTGTCTGCCAGCCGCAAGGCCTCCCGTACCTTGGAAAAATTGCGGGGCAGGAACCATTGCAACAATGCGCGCTGATAGCCCTTTTCCTTTTGCGTGCGCGGCACATACACCGGCTCCATGGTTCTGGGATCCAGCCCGGTATAGTACATACAGGTGGAAAGTGTGCCGGGAGTGGGGTAAAAATCCTGCACCTGCTCCGGATGGTGCCCGATATCCCGCAGGTATTCCGCCAACTCGATGGCGGCGGGCAAATCGCTTCCCGGATGGGAGGAGATCAGGTACGGCACCAAATACTGCTCTTTTCCCTGCCTAGCGTTGAGAGCGGCATATTTTTGCGCAAAGCGTTCGTATAGGGCACGGCTGGGCTTGTTCATGTAATACAGCACACGGTCGCTAATATGCTCCGGCGCTACCTTTAACTGCCCGCTGATGTGGTTGGCAATCAACTCGCGCAGGAACGTATCGTCCCGATCATACATCACATAATCATACCGAACGCCGGAACGCACAAACACCTTTTTTACGCCGGGCAATGCCCGAAGCTTGCGCAAAAGTGCGATGTAGTCCTGATGATCCACCTCCAGATGCTGGCATTTTTCGTACCCGATGCACTGGCGGTTTTTGCATGCGCCGCTTATCAGCTGTTTTTTACAGGCAGGCTTGCGGAAATTGGCGGTAGGGCCGCCCACGTCGTGAATGTATCCCTTAAACGCCGGGGAGGCTGTCAT
>CAYZAW010000056.1:1177-12075 GCA_964476505.1 uncultured Oscillospiraceae bacterium
ATTTGCTTTGCTTCTGCCAGAAGGGATGCGTGGCTGCGGGATTGCACTACGCGCCCCTGATGGAAGGTCAGCGCACAAAAGGAGCAAGCGCCAAAGCAGCCCCGGCAGGAGGTCAGGGAGAACTGCACCTCGTCCAGCGCCGGGATATGCGCTTGATAGCTTGGATGCGGCAGGCGGGTGTAGGGCAAGGCGTATACCTCGTCCATCTCCCGCTGGGTCAGCGGCATGGCGGGCGGGTTTGCCACCAAATACCCTTTTTCGTACGGCTGTACAAGGCGTTTGCCGGAAATCGCATCCTGCTCTCGGTATTGCTGCATGAAAGCCTTGGCGTAGGCCTGCTTATTGGTGGAAACCTCCTGATAGGAGGGTAAAAGCGTATACTCGTAAACGTGATCCAGCGTGGTCGTGCAATAGCAGCTGCCGGGGATATAGGTTATATCCTTCACATCTATTCCGGAGGATAACGCGTCCGCCAACGCAATGATGGAATGCTCCCCCATGCCGTACAACAGGATATCCGCCCCGGAATCCACCAATATGGAATGACGCACGGCATTGTCCCAATAATCGTAATGTGCAAAGCGCCTAAGGCTGGCCTCAATGCCGCCAATGATCACCGGCACGCCGCGGTAAGCCTCCCGGCAGCGGTTGGCGTACACAATGGCGGCTCTGTCCGGGCGCTTGCCCGCCTCGCCGCCGGGCGTATACGCGTCGGTGCTTCTGCGGTGCAGCGCGGCGGAATAGTGATTCACCATGGAGTCCAGATTGCCCGCCGTAACCAAATAGGCAAGCTTGGGCCGTCCCAGCGCACGGAACGCCTCCGCGCTTTTCCAATCCGGCTGGGCAATGATTCCAACGGAATACCCGGCGTTTTTCAGCACGCGGGAAATGATGGCAACACCAAAACTCGGGTGATCGATATACGCATCGCCCGAGATATACACAAAATCCGGTTGTTCCACGCCCTCCTGCCGCAGCTCCGCAAGCGACATGGGGATAGGGCGCAGGCGCTCCTGTTCCATACCCTTACTCTAGCCTAACCGCTTGGATTATGCAACTAGGTTTTGGTTTCCACGATCTCAATGATGCGCGCAATGAAGTCCCCCAGTATGGGGATACTGCTTTCTGCAAGGATTCGTAAGAGATAGATCAATAACGCGCCCAAAAGCGTAAAGCCCACGGCTGTGCCTAAGCCCCGGGCAATACCAAACAGAAACGCGTTTTTCAACATGCGTTTGCGGTCATGGATGTATTCTACATATTCCTTGAAGCGGCTGCGCTCCATATTGAACATGATATCGTCCAGCTTACGCTCCAGCCGCTTCAGAATCCTGTTGTATATCAGCATGGATACAGCGTTCCCATTTTTGCGGGAAAACAGTCCGTTACACGCGGTTCATCCTATTGTTGGGCAAAGGAATTGGTCCATACCTGCGCCAGCGTGTTCCACGTTCTGGGGCCCGCAATGCCGTCCACCTGCAGCCCGAACTGACGCTGGAAGGCGCGTACCGCCGCAAGCGTGCGAGAGCCGAATATCCCATCCGCCTCGATTCGCGGAATCGAGGAATAGATAGCGGACAGATCCCGCAAATATTGCTGCATGATGCGCACATAGTCTCCCCGAGAGCCCAGCTTGATATAGTACCCCGGATATGCCACAGCATTGCCGCTGGGGATTCCCTCGCTTTCCAGCGATGCCAAGCGCCTTACAACCGCATAAATATAAGACAGCTGATACCAAGTGGCTTTGCCTACGATGCCGTCCACCCTAAGGTCGAACAGTCGCTGAAACGCGCGTACCGCCGCTTCCGTTTCGCTGCCGAAATACCCTGTGGCGCGGGAGATCGCCGGGATTGCCGGATAGTTTTGCCGAATGCGCAGCAGCTGCTCCTGCACGATGCGTACCGGATCGCCCTCGCTGCCCCGGCGCAGCAGATACCCCGGATAGGACGCTTCAATGCCGCGAATATCGTTCGTTTCCACCAGCTCCACATCCTGCCCGTAATAATACCTAAGTATCGCCAGCGGGTCGTAGCCGCGGTTGGCAAGCGTTACTGTGCCCCATTGGGAAAGGCCGTTGCAGGTGGACGTGGTGCCGTTGCAGTAGGAGGCGAACAGCGGCTCCAGCCTGCCCTGCCGCCGGGGGTAGATGTTGAATATCTCGTTTACGATACGGTCTACATTGCTGAAGATATCTCTTCCCTTCACATACGCCTGATCGTACCTTGTGGTGTTGGTAATGTTGAAATTATAACCGCGGCTTGTGTACCACTCTGTAAACACACGGTTTAGCGCAAAGCCGATCTGCGCAAATATATTGGCACGAATGGCGTTTTCCGGCCAAGTGGGATACACCTCGCTGCAGCAAACGTTTTTAATATAGTAAGGAAAGCTGACCCGCACGTTTTCCGCCGAGGCATCGGGTCTGCCTAAGTGTACCGTAATATACTCCGGAATGTACACCTGCGTTAATATGCGCGCCTGCTCACTGGGGCCTTCCGGCTCCCGATCCTCCGTTTCTGTGACCGCCGCATCCGGGATGCTGATTGCCGTTTCGGCAGTACGGCTTCTGGCGTCCGCCGCCGTCAGCTCCACCGGAAGCAAGGTTTCAATGCCGGAAAACACCTGCACGCCGCTGATCGAAACCGGCGCATAGCCACTGGCGCGCACCTGTACCGTAAGCCTTGCCGCCACCTCCCCGCCGTTTGGAACACGGCTGTTCTCGGCAGGCGGCGCAGTTACGGAAACGGCCTGCGTTCGCCCGTTTTCATCCGAAAGAAGCTCCGTGCTTCTTCCCGTATCCTCCTGCGTTACCAGTATCGCCGCACCGGCAACCGGCATTGCGCCGTCCTCCGTTGTTGTCCAAACCGTCAGGTTGCCCTGTTCCATATTTCCACCATCCATTCCTGTCTTTTGGTTGAATAAGCCTACCCCATTGTATGCAACGCCTACGGTTTTTGCGCAAAGAAAAAGACCGGAGTGCCAAAGCCTCCGGCCTTTATGGGTTTACGTGCTGGTATGCCGCGCTTACTTTGCGCTTGCGGCAGGTTTGCCGGAATCCACCCCGGCAGTTGGTGTTGGCTGCTTGCCGCGCTCCAGTTGGCACAGCAAACGGTCGATGCGGCTCAGTAACGCCTGGCGTTCGGTTTCATACTGTTCCACGGTACGAATGACCTCGTCTAAGAAAAGGTCTACTTCCTGTATATCGTAGCCGCGAAACACCTTTGTAAACTGCTTCTCAGCGATTTGTTTGGACTGCATGGTTAAATCAATCCGCTATCGCCCAGATCGCCTTCGGAATTGCCGATCACATCGTAATTGTTGGGCGCGACCACAAATATCCCGCGGGAGATCTTAAAGATCGTGCCGTTCAAGGCATACACCGCGCCTGCCATAAAGTCTAGGATTCGCTGCGCACAGTCTACCTCCAGCTCCTCCATGTTCACAATGACCGGCTTACGGCTTTTCATGTTGTCGATAATGTTCTGCGTGTCTTCATAGCTGATGGGATGATACACGATCATCTTCATCTGAGACAGCGCTGCTGTTGCGGAGGGGACAGCGGCGTTCCGGGGCTTTTTCGCCCGCGAACCAAAGCTGACCACGTTATCCGGCTGCGTTGGATCCTCCTGATAGAAATCGGTTTGCTGGTAGTCGTCCTCTTGCATATCAGGCTCTTCTACGCTGATATAGTCGAGGAATCTGTCAAACAGTTTTGCCATACGGGTCTCCTCCATACGAATAATTTTCGTTGGCGCTTGGAGGGATTTCTCCAACCTCCGCTTCCTGCGGGGCTGACGGCGCTGCGGCCGGGCTTCGCGGCTAACGCCGCTATTGCAGGGAACACGTTCTATCTAATGTGTTCTCCAATGCCTTTACTGTCTTGCCCCAAACAGGGCCGTTCCTACGCGAACGATGGTGGCGCCTTCTTCCACGGCAACGGTATAATCGCCGCTCATGCCCATGGACAGATGACGCATGGAAACGTGAGGCAATGCCATATTCTGCGCTTCTTCAAACAGCCCGCGCATTTTAATGAAATAGGGGCGTACCTCCTCCGGCGGCAATGCCGGCGGAATGCACATCAATCCATTTATATGTATATTCGGCATATCTGCCGCCCGAATTAAGCATTCCCGCAGGGATTCCGGCGCAACGCCGCCTTTTTGCGGCTCCTGCCCGATGTTTACCTGTATCAATACGTTTTGCAGGATGTTTCTTGCGGCGGCATATTGCTGTATTTCCTGCATCAGCTCCAGCCTGTCCACCGATTGAATCAGGTCTACCTTGCCTACGATATATTTTATCTTATTAGACTGGAATTGTCCAATGAAATGTACATCACAGCCATGATCCCTGAAAAACGCTATTTTATCGCGGCACTCCTGCGCGCGGTTTTCGCCCACATGGGTAATGCCGCTGTCCAGCGCCTCCGCGATGCGCGCCGTATCCACAAATTTGGTGACCGCCAGCAGCATGATGTCCGCCGGGTCCCGCCCGGCTTTGTTCGCGTGCGCCGCGATTTCTTCCTGCACGCGCAGTACATTGTTTTTGATGCTCACGCCTGCCGCCTCCTTACGGTTTTACATACCGCAGCCCTGCCACCAGCGTATCGCCGCCGTTTGCCGCTTTCACAATGGCGTTGTCTGCATCGGCTGCTAAAACATCCACCTGTATCCAGCGCTTAGCGCCGTCTCCCTCTACATTGATGCCGGGAAGCCCATCACGAATCTCAAGCACCTTTAGCGGCACCTCAAGGCCGGATGCATCGTGGTCTATCGTAACGTTGACCAAACGGATGCCGATCAAATCCTTCATGTCCTGCCGGAATTCCAGCACGTTTACGATCTTGCTGGTGGATACGATGGGTGCCAGCGCCGTGCCCGCATACGTTTCTCCGTCATAGCCCGTGAATTTTACCGAATACTGTTCTCCCGCCGCCAAACGGAAGGGCGAGGAGGCATCGGTCAAAAAGGCAATGTAGAAGTGCTCGTTTTGAATGAGCCGGAACAACTGGCTTTCCGTTGCGGCATCCGAGGCGCTGATCACACCGCGGCTGTTGATGATGCTGGTAATAAGATCTGCGTTTAGGGTGTCCATCTTCTGCGCGGAAACCGCCTGCTCGTATCCGTCAAAATAGAAGCTGACCACGCCCGCGCCGTTGTTGTTTACGATATCCCGCTTCCAAGTTGCCAAGTTGGAAAGCTGCACGGTCTCCTGCTCATACAGATCGTTTAGCGTAGCGTCCGCCTGCACCTCTCTAAGAAGCGTCATGCGCTGCTCCAACAGGGTTTTTAATTCCTGCTCCAGTATCAAAAGATCGTCCGCACCCGCGTCGCCCTGAATGGAGGCACGAATGGCAAGCTGCTTTTGCTGTATGGCAAGCTCCAGTGCGTCTAGATCGGTATTGACGATGCCCTCAATCAACTGTTTTTGATAGGTTAGGATGTCCTGCCGCACCTTGATAAGGGACTGCATGATGTCCTCTTGATAGCCCCATTTGAATACCTGTGCAATTTGCGTGCCGTTCTCAACATGCGCGCCTTCTGCCACGTCGTATAGTATTTTATCGTACTTTTCCGTGGTTACAGTCGCTTCGTCCCGGATAACCACCGCCGAAGCGTCAAAGGTCATGTGCATGGCCTGCGCCCTAAGCTCGCCGCCGTTGCCGCCGCTGAGTATCAAAAACAGTACTGCGCCGATTACCGCAAGTACTGTAATTACCATTACATAAAAAGCCGGACGAATCCTGCGCCTGCGCTCCATGCCATGCGCCTCCTTTCTGTAACATACAGCGAATAAGCGGCTGTTACCGCCTCCGCCAAAGCACTGTTTATTTTACACGATTACCGGGGGAATGTCTACTTTGCCTCGCTGGGATCGTAGCCCTTCTTTTGCGACAAGCCCTGCTGCCGGGCAAAATTCTCTTTGTTCTTTTCCTGATATACGGCAAACAGGCTGTCTGCGTCCAGCCCCGCGCGGATGCACATGCTCACATAAAAGTGCAGAACGTCTATCAACTCCTCATGGAGCTTATCCGGCTCCAAGGGCTTCTTGTTTTTCCACCATTTGTAATTGACCTCGTCTAGCACCTCGCCAAGCTCCACCAAAAGGGCAAGGATATCCTTTTGTATCCACTCCTCGGGGGGAATGCCCTCCAAGTGCCTGCGGGCGGTGATATCATCGTCCAGTGATTTTTGCATGGAAAATATGGTATCCAGCTTGTCCATCCAATTTCCTCCTTAGCGCTCCGTCAGCTGCAACAGCTGCTTCTTCTGCTTGTTGACCCGGCCCACGCAAACAGTGGAAAGATTGTTGGTATCCAGCGTTGCCGGAATGATTCTTGCAATGTCCTCCATGGTGACGCGCTCGATCTTGCCGTAGGTATCCTCCACGCTGTACAGGCGGTCTAACAGCAGCTTGGTTTTGCCGATGGCGTTCATGTGGCTGCCGGAGGATTCCTGCGAGAGCAAATAGCTGCCCTTTAGCTGTTCCCGGCTGCGGATGAATTCCTCCTCCGTAATGCCGTTTTGCCGCACGTCTTGCAGCTCCTCCAGTATCAGCCGAATGACCTCCGGCGCCTGCTTTTCCCCGGTACCCGCAAACAGCGCCAAGTATCCCGTGCTGCGGTAGCAGGCAGGGTAAGAATAAATGGAATACGCAAGCCCGCGCTCTTCCCTGACCTTTTGGAACAGGCGGGAGCTCATGCTGCCGCCGATGGCGTTGGATAAAATGTACAGCGGATACTGATCCTCCCCGTCCATTTTTACACCGGGCAAGCCCATGCAGATGTTTACCTGCTCAATATCCTTTTCCATAAGGCGCACACGCCTGCCGCCGGGCGCAGCGTCCTGCACCATGGTTTCCTTATTGCCGGGGCATGCATCCGCAAATTTCTCTTCCACCAGCTGTATCAGCGTTTGCTCATCGAACCGGCCTGCCGCCGCTACCACGATGTTGCCGGAGAAATAGTGTTTGCGCAGGTATTCGATCAAAACATCCCGCGTAAAGGCGGTAACGCTTTGCTTCGTGCCTAAAATGGGCTTCGCCAAGGGATCGTTTTCGTAATACAGCTCGCACAGGCTGTCGCTAGCCAAATCCTCCGGGCTGTCCTCCACCATCAATATCTCCTCGCAGACCACGCCCTTTTCCTTCTCCAGCTCCTTGGGGTCAAAGGCGGAATGCAGCACGATATCCGAGAGGATGTCCACCGCGCGATCCAAATGCTCGTCCAACACCTTGGCATAAAAACAGGTGCATTCCTTGCTGGTAAACGCGTTCAGGTTGCCGCCGATACCGTCCATTTCCGCCGCAATCTGCTTAGCAGAGCGCGTTTTTGTACCTTTGAAGAGCATATGCTCAATAAAATGAGATGCGCCGCTTTCCACGGCTGTTTCACGCACGGAGCCCGTGCCTACCCATACGCCCACGGAGACCGAGCGCACCTGCTCCATGGGTTCCATTACCAGTTCAATGCCGTTTTGCAGAGTTTTTGCTGTTACCATCGTTATACATCCTTTTCATACCGTTCGCCCAGCACCCGGGACACGGTTGTGATTTGCATGCCCTGCCGCAGAAGCTCGTCTGCCCAAACCGGCAGCGCTTCCACTGCCGCAGGCGTGGGCTGCATCAGTATTATACTGCCATCAAAGGGATTCTCCAATGCACGAAAAACGATATCCGCCGCATCGCCTCTGCCGGACAACACATCCACCGTGCACAGCACATGGGTCAGCCCCAATTCCCGAGCGGCATCCGCAGAGGCTCGTTTATCCCGCAAGCCGGAGTGATACAGCTTTGGGCGTACGCCCGCCGCCTGCTCAATGGCGCTAAGCGACGCGTCAATGTCCCGCCGGATATACGCCTCGTCCCCGTCCGTCAGCGGGGTGTAGCCCAGCGTGCCTATTTCGTGCCCTGTCGCTGCCATTTGTTGCAGCAGCGCCGGGTTTTCCTCCGCCCATGTACCGCTTACATAAAACGTGGCGGTAATGCCCCGTTCCTTGAGCTGCTCCAACAGCGTTGGAAGCGCCTTGGCGTTCCAGCTGACCGCACAGGACAGCGCTATTTGATCTTTACTGTGCCCCCGGTAGACCGGGCTTTGATACAGGTAGCTGAGCGCCTGACGCGCCAGCGGCGTTGCTGTACTCACATACAGCAGCAGCATCAGCACGGCGATCATCAAATTGGTGACGGCGGCGTTTTTCTGTGTCCATCGGCGCATAAGCGTGCCTCCTTTGCATACTCCTATATATGTATGCAACGAAGTGCCCTGCATGACGGGTGTTTCATTATGTAACAGGGCGAACGCTTGCGTTCGCCCTGCTTGTTGTTACGTGCAGCTGATCATCTGCTTATTTTTCCTCATCGTCCGGCAGCAGGCCCTTGCGGGTAAGGCTGATCTTGCCGGTTTTTGCGTCGATTTCCATTACGCGTACCAGCACGTCGTCTCCCAGCTTGAACACGTCTTCCACCTTCTCTACCCGGTGGTTTGCCATACGGCTGATATGCAGCAGGCCGTCCTTGCCGGGCGTAAGGTTCACGAATGCGCCGAAGTCCTTGATGCCAACCACCTTGCCAAGGAATACATCGCCCACCTCGATATCCTTCACGATACCGTCGATGATGCGCTTGGCTTCCGCAGCGGCAGCAGCATCGGGAGAAGCGATGAACACGCGGCCGTCGTCTTCGATGTCGATCTTCACGCCGGTATCCGCAATGATCTTGTTGATGGTTTTGCCGCCGGAGCCAATGACCTCGCGGATTTTATCCGGATGGATGTTGAAGGAAATGATCCGGGGTGCGTAGGGTGACATTTCCTCGCGGGGCTCACTGATGGTTTCCGCCATCTTGCCCAGTATGAACAGGCGGCCGTCATGCGCCTGCGCCAATGCGCGGGTCAAAATCTCCTCGTTGATGCCCTTGATCTTGATATCCATTTGGATGGCGGTGATGCCGTCCCGGGTACCGGCTACTTTAAAGTCCATATCCCCAAGGAAGTCCTCAAGGCCTTGAATATCCGTTAAGATGGCGATGTTGCCGTTGGCATCGTCCTTGATGAGGCCCATAGCAACGCCCGCAACGGGCTTTTTGAGCGGTACGCCCGCGTCCATCAGAGCCAGCGTGCTGGCGCAGATGGAGGCTTGGCTGGTGCTGCCGTTGGAACTGATGACCTCAGACACCAAACGCATGCAGTATGGGAACTCCTCCTCGGAGGGCAGCATGGGCAGAAGCGCGCGCTCCGCCAAAGCACCGTGGCCGATCTCGCGGCGGCCGGGGCTGCGCACGGGACGGGTTTCGCCGGTGCTGTACGGCGGCATGTTGTACTGGTGCATGTAGCGCTTGCCTTCTTCTAAGCCGATGCCGTCAATGATCTGCCCTTCGCCAATGGTGCCTAAGGTGGCGATGGTCAGCACCTGCGTTTGACCGCGGGTAAATACGCCGCTGCCATGGGTGCGCGGCAGAATACCCACCTCGGACCAAATGGGGCGGATCTCTGTATGCTTACGGCCATCCGGACGGATGCCGCGGTTGATGATTTTATCCCGCACGATCTCCTTGGTTACGTTGTACAGGATGGCGTCGATATCCTTGGCGCTGTCCGGATATTCCTCGGCAAACTGCGCCTTGGTTTCTTCCTTTACCTGCGCGCTGCGTGCTTCACGCTCTTTGCGGTCGAAGGTGTCCAGCGCCCACTCGGTTTTATCCGTTGCAAAAGCGCGTACCTTTGATTCCAGCTCGGCGTCCGGCTTGGGGATGTTCACTTCCATCTTGGGCTTGCCAACTTCAGCGGCAATGCCCTCGATGAAGGCAACGATCTGCTTGATATAACCGTGCGCAAACAGGATAGCATCCAGCATTTCCTTCTCGGAGACCTCGTTTGCACCGGCTTCCACCATCATGACCGCATCCTTGGTGCCGGCAACAGTTAGCTGCATGCGGCTCTTTTCCCGCTGCTCACAGCCGGGGTTCAAAACATACTCGCCGTCTACCAGCCCAACGGACACGGAGCCGGTGGGGCCTGCAAAGGGCGCGTCGCTGATGGACAGCGCAATAGAGGAGGCGATCATACCGATCACGTCGGGAGATACGTCCTGCTCAACGGAGAGAACGGTAATGATGACCTGTACGTCGTTATAAAAGCCCTTGGGGAACAGCGGGCGAAGAGGACGGTCGATCAAGCGGGAGGTCAAGATCGCTTTTTCAGAGGGACGACCCTCGCGCTTGATGAACCCGCCGGGGATCTTGCCCACGGAATACATTTTTTCTTCGAATTCTACGCTTAGAGGTAAAAAGTCCACACCGTCACGGGGTGCCTTGGCTACGGTTGCGCAGGCGAGTACCGCCGTGTCGCCGCAACGAACCAAGCAAGAGCCGCCGGCCTGCTCCGCATATTTGCCGGTTTCCACAACCAACTCACGGCCACCAAGATCCATCTTGAAAATTCGTTCCATTGTTTTCTCCTTATTATTCTCTTCTTATATTTACATCAAGTCAGTATATCATGCATAGGTATGGTTTTCCAGTCCTTTTCTACGTTTTTTGTGCCAAAATCGTTAACAAGCCGATGCGGTCATCAACCCCTATCGCAGGAACAAGGGCGGCACGTTTCGCAGGCGGCGATATGCGCTGCCGTTTTACGGGCCGATGTGGTCATCGGCCCCTACAAAAAAGGCGCATTGGCAAGGGCGGCATGTTTTGCAGGCGGCGATATGCTTGGCGTTTCTGTGGACAGCCCACGGGGCTGTCCCTACAATCCGTGGGCAAGGGCGGCATGCACGGCCGCAGCCCACTCCTTGCAGGTTTTTCGGCCGCGCCGAAGGCGCAGAAAAACCTGTGAAGAATCAAAAAGGTTCTACACTAAACATTGGGGTAGAAAGAAAAAAGGAAGCATGACGCTT
>CAYZAW010000057.1:0-11682 GCA_964476505.1 uncultured Oscillospiraceae bacterium
GCATGTTTCCTTCGGCATGGTCAGCATGGAAGACGGCACGCTTTCCACCCGCAAGGGCAAGGTGATCTTTTTAGAGGAAGTGTTGAAGGCCGCCGTGGAAAAGACCCGGGCGGTCATGGAAGAAAAAAGCCCCGACCTTGCAGACAAGGATACGGTATCCCGGCAGGTTGGCGTTGGCGCGGTGGTTTGGAACGCGCTGTACAACAGCCGCATCAAGGACGTGGTGTTCAGTTGGGACAAGGCGCTCAACTTTGAGGGCGAAACCGGCCCCTATGTGCAGTACACCCACGCCCGCTGCTGCTCCGTGATGGCAAAGGCCAACTTTACCGCTATGGACGCTTCCGCCGATTACAGCCTACTCTCAGATGACGACTCCATGGGCGTTGTGCGCGCCATTGCCGCGTTCCCCGGCGCTGTGCATGCCGCCATGGAAAACAATGAGCCGTACTTGGTATCCCGCGCGGTATCGGCAATTTGCCAGAGCTACAACAAGTTCTATTACGGCCAGCGCATCACCGGCGTGGACGAGGCGCTCATGAAAGCACGCCTCTCCCTTACCGCCGCCGCCGCACAGGTCATCAAGACCGGCCTGTACCTTGTGGGGCTTGAAGCGCCAAACAGAATGTAATATAATGATGCGGCAATAAATATATTGCCTCCGGCGGGTTAAACCCTTTTGTAAAAGGGTTTAACAATCCTAAAACTTTAAGATTAAGGTATTTTAGTGTATTCAATCTCCCCGCCGGGATATTTCCCGGCGATAAACGGGATTTTCAAGGGATGAAATCCCTTGAACGGGGTTTGGGGCAGCGCCCCAAATGCAATCCAAGCACATAGGAGGAAACGATGTTAGACGTAAAACGCATCCGGCAGAACCCGGAAGAGCTGGTAGAGGCTATGAAAAACCGCCGCAACAAGGGCGCGGACGTGACTGCATTCTTAGAGGATGACGCAAAGCGCCGTGCGCTTTTGGTAGAAGCGGAGGCATTGAAGGCACGCCGCAACACCGTTTCCGCCGAGATCCCCAACATGAAAAAACGCGGGGAAGACCCTTCTGCACTGATGGCGGAAATGAAAGAGGCCGGAGCGAAGATCAAGGAGCTGGACGCTGCGGTTGCCGAGCTGGACGCGAAGCTGGACGAGTTTTTGATGAAGATCCCCAACATCCCGCATAGTAGCGTGCCTATCGGCGCGGACGATACAGAGAACGAGGAGATCCGCCGCTGGGGCGAGCCTACCAAGTTCGATTTTGAGCCCAAAGCCCATTGGGACTTGGGTGCGGACTTGGATATCCTAGATGCCGCCACCGCCGCAAAGGTCACCGGCGCGCGCTTTACCTTCTACCGGGGCTTGGGCGCACGGTTAGAGCGCAGCATCGTCAATTTTTATTTGGATACGCATACCTGCGAGAGCGGGTATACCGAGATATTCCCGCCCTACATGGTAAACCGCGCCAGCATGACCGGTACCGGCCAGCTGCCCAAGTTCGAGGAGGATGCTTTCCGGGTTGCCGATACGGATTACTTTTTGATCCCCACGGCAGAGGTGCCCGTTACCAACATGTTCCGGGATCAGATCCTCGAAGGGGAGAACCTGCCCTATAAATTCTGCGCCTATTCCGCCTGCTTCCGTGCAGAAGCGGGAAGCGCGGGGCGCGATACCCGCGGGCTCATCCGCCAGCATCAGTTCAACAAGGTGGAGCTGGTAAAGTTTGCGAATCCCGACAACAGCTATGAGGAGCTGGAAAGCTTGACCAACGATGCGGAAAAGGTGCTGCAAAAGCTGGGGCTTCCCTACCGTGTAGTTTGCCTTTCCACGGGAGACTTGGGCTTTTCTTCGGCAAAAACCTACGATATCGAGGTTTGGATGCCCAGCTATAACCGCTATGTGGAAATTTCCTCCTGCTCCAACTTCGAGGATTTCCAAGCCCGCCGCGCAGGCATCCGCTTCCGCCGCGAAAAGGGCGCAAAGCCCGAGCTGGTGCATACGTTAAACGGCTCCGGCGTTGCCATCGGCCGCACCGTTGCCGCCATTCTGGAGAACTGCCAGCAGGCAGACGGCTCCATCAAAATACCGAAGGTGCTGGTTCCCTACATGGGTGCCAATGTGATCACGCGTAAATCGTAATCCTCATTCTACGGATATAAAGGGGAGACGGTTTTCCGTCTTCCCTTTTTTATCGGTTCGCGTGTCGCTTAACGCACCCTGCAACATCCAATGATTTTACTGGAGACTGTTATGTTTACAAAAAACAATGCCCTCGTCCGTGCCTACGGACTGGACGATAAACCATTCTATCAAAAAACCTTCCGGTTGTTTTTGCCCATGTTTTTACAGGAGCTGACCTATACGGCGCTGTACATGGCAGACAACGTGATGATCGGCTCGTTAGGCGACATCAGCATTGCAGGCGTTGCCGCCGCCAACCAGCTGACGTTCCTTTTGGACATTTGCCTGTTTGGGGTAATGAACGGCGGTACGGTGTTCGGCTCCCAATACTGGGGCAAGCGGGATATCCCGGGCGTGCGCCGCACGCAGGGCATTTCCCTGCTGTTCGGCATTTCCATGGGGCTGCTGTTTACGCTGGTGGCGGGCTTATGCCCCGCCATGCTGGTGGATATCTTTTCCGACGATCCGCAGGTGATCGCCGTTGGCGCAGGGTACCTTGCACTTGTTGCGCTGGGCTTTGTGCCCCGCAGCATCGGCAACGCCTACGGCGCAACGCTCAAGGCCACCAACAACGCAGCGCTGCCCATGGCGACCTCGCTGTTCTCGCTGGTGATCAATATCTTTTTGAACTGGTGCCTGATCTTCGGCAAGCTGGGCTTCCCGGCGCTTGGCGCAAACGGCGCGGCCATTGCAACGCTGGTTTCCAATCTCTTAGGCGTAGCGCTGCTTTTGACCGTTACCTACGCGAAAAAGCTGCCCGCCGCCTCCAAGCTGCATGAGCTGCTGTCCGCCAAGGCGAAGGATATCGCGGCGTACCTGAAGGTATCGCTTCCCATATTCGCGTCGGACTTGGTGTGGGCGCTTGGCATCAATGCCTATAATTTCCTGTACGGTAAAATGGGTACGGACGCCTTTGCCGCCGTTGCCATTTATTCCACGGTGGATAAGCTGGCCTTCGTGTCCATGATGGCGCTGGGCTTAGCAAGCGGCGTGGTGATGGGCAATACCATCGGCGAGGGAAAGCGGGCGCTTGCCCAGCCCTACGCCAAGCGGTACTTATTCATCATCGGCACATTCGGCGTGACCGCCGGGCTTCTGGTATTCTTCTTTGGCCCGTCCCTGGTAAGCCTGTACCGGGTATCCCCGGGGGTGGCGGAGCTGGCGCGGAACATGATTCGCATGCTGGCCTTCGGCATTACGCTATTTGCGCTGAATCACTGCCTCATCGTAGGAATTCTCAGGGCGGGGGGCGACACCAAGGTGGCGCTTATGCTGGACACCATGCCCATGTGGCTCATCGGTATCCCGCTGGTGTGGCTGGTGGGCGTAAAGCTGGGGTATCCGCTGTATATCGCCTACACCTGCACCTTCGCGGCGGACATCGTGCGCGTGATACTGGGCATGCGCCGGGTGCTTGGCGGGCGCTGGATCAACGACCTAACGGTGCGCTCTTGAAACCCGGATCGCCTTTATGCTACAATAGCGGCATACCGCGCTAAGCGGGGAGATAGCGGTGCCCTGTACCTGCAATCCGCTACAGCAGGGCTGAACTCCCTTTTTGCGGCGGCAGCCTGTGAAGTACGGTACCGGTAAGGAGTGTTGAAGGCCGGGTCCCGCGCAATCGGCGGCTGTGAACCATGTCAGGGCCGGAAGGCAGCAGCATTAAGCGGCAGAGCCGATGTGCCGCGGGGATGCCTGACCCGAGCTACCTGCCGGGGTGCCTTTTGGAGGCTGACGTCAAGAAAAGGGTGCGCGGTATAACAAAAGAAGTGACTGCGGTCACTTTTTTTGATGCATGCAAAACCGGCAAACCCGCTTCGCCCTCGGCGGTATCCCAGGGGTGCGGGGCCGCAGTCCTGCCAGCTTGTTCCGGTTTCGGCGGCATGTACGCCGAAACGGAGAAAACCACAGGTTTTCATGCTTCTCGCGGTTCGCTGACCGCGCCAACGGCGCAAGCGAACCGTGTGAAATCTCGCGTTAGCGGCTATGCCGCTGACGCGAAATTCATAGAAACGCCCATTTTCCCCGGTTGTTCCTTTTTACAATGTGGGTTACAATGAAGGGTAATGAAAGCGATGCCTTGGAATAAGGAAAGCGGCAGGCGAAAAAAGCGCCGCATCCTACACAATCAGGAGCTGCATAAAAAGAGCGCCATACCCGAGCGCCTGCGAACGGTTATATTGATCGCCGCGGGGCTGGTGATACTGGTGCTTTTGGTGTTGCTGCTTCGCCCGCAGTCGCAGCTGTTGAGCAGCCCGGAGATCAATATGCTTCGCCGCCGGGGCGTGATACGCATTGGCGTTACCGAAAATGTGCCGGGGCTGGGCAACGAGGGCGCAGGCTTGGAGATCGACCTTGCCCGGGCGCTGACTTCTATGATCTTTTCAAAGGAGGACGCGGAATCCGCGCTGCTTCTGGTGCCGGTCACAAAAAACACTGCCATGCCCAAGCTGAACGACAGCGATGTTGACCTGCTGTTATGCCAGCGGCCTGTTACCACCAGCGAAAGTTATGCCTGCTCTGCCCCCTATTATCAAGACCCCATTCGATTGCTTTGCCTGTCGGAGCACAGCCACATGGCGCTTTCCGGCGCAAAGATCGCCGTATTGCAGGGAAGCCCGGTGATCGCTGTACTTTCCGCGCGTTTTTCCGAGGACTCGCTGCCGCCGGAGCTGATCACCTACGCCTCCTATCCGGATATGCTGGAAGCCTTAGAAAGGCAGGATGTGAGCTTTGCCGCCATGCCGCAGACCATTACCGTGCGGTATTCGGCGGGGTATGTGTTCCATCAGGAGCCGGTGGGCAGCCTGCCGTACGTGGCGGTTTGCAGCTCGGACTCTCCCGCGCTCATCGAGCTGTTTGACCATATGGTATCCGAGTATCGGGAAACCGGAGACATGCAGACGCTGCTTTTAAACAACGGCTTACAGGCGGACACGTCCGCACAGCCATAAGAGGCCCACAGTATGAAACGGTTTTTAACAAAGCCCAGACGCAAGCGCAATTATGAGGAAGGCCATGTGCTGCGAAACATCCTTCTGGCGGTGTTCACGGCAATATTTGCGGTGATCGCCGGACTGTTTATAACGGGCGTACTCCCACAATCGCCTTCACCCGCTGCGACCCCCGCGCCTGCGCCGTTGCAGACATCTACGCAAACGCCTTTAGAAACGCCCGCACCGCTGCCGCTTCGCGAACCCGCCCACGGCACCCGCTATGATGTTTCCATTACGCACGATTCCGAAAGCCGCAGCCTGCGCTGCTATTTTAAGCTGTATTATGTGAACGACACCGGGGATACCCTGTACGACCTGTGCCTGCGGCTGTTCCCCAACACCGCGCGGAGCGGGGAGGAGGCCGCCTACGGCAGCCTTACCGTGGATACCGCCGCGCTGGACGGGCAGATCGCCTATTTTACAACGGAGGCAAACGGGGAATACCTGCGCGTGCCGTTTGTACGGGAGCTGCTGCCGGGCGAGTATACACAGCTGTATTTGTCTTACACGATGCAGATCCCCTTCCGGGAAGCCTCCTTCGGCTGGACGGAGACCGCCTATCACCTGACCGGCGTGATCCCAACGGTTTGCGGCTATCAAAACGGTACATGGGAGACCCCCGCATACCCGGGCTTTGGCGAACCGCGCCTGTCTGCCTTTGCGGAGTACCGGGTCACAGTGGAAACGGCCTCCCGGTATACGGTGATCGCCCCTGTTGCGCCGAACGCCCGGCGGGAAACCCCGGACGGAACCCTGATTCAAAGCTATACGCTCCGGCAAGCCCGGGGCTTTGCCGCAGTGATCGGCAGCGGTTATGTGACCGCCGAGGATACAACGGGCACGCCCGCTGTTACCGCCTATGCAAATACCCACGCCGCCGCAGATGCGTTGGCGGCGGAAGCACGCGCCATGCTATCGTTCTATACGGAGCGCTTCGGCGCATATCCCTATGACAGCATCACCCTCGTCTGCGTTACCCTGGGCGACCGGGGAACCGTGTCCCTTCCCGGGCTTGTTCTGGTATCGGACGCGCTTGTGTCCTCCAGCCGCATGCCGCTGCTGCGCGAGAGCCTTTCCCGCGCCGCCGCCGCCCAATGGTTCCACGCGGGTGTGGGAACGAACGATACCGCCGCCCCGTGGCTGGCGCATTCCCTCTCCGCTTACGCCGGGTATACCTATTTGCAGTCCATCGGCGCAGCATCGGAGCCGGAGCCTGCCACACCCGTCAGCGATATCAACGGCAGTATTTTAGACTTCCCAGATTCCGCTGCGTATACCGCCTCCCTAACGGACGGCGGCATATGGCTGCTGCACACCCTCCGGGAAAAGGTGGGGGACACGGCGTTCTTTACCGCGTTGCAAACATACGCGCAGAGCTGCCGGTTCCTGCCTGCCGATGCAGACGCGCTGACTGCTGCATTTTTAGAAGCCGCCGGGCAGGATATTACGCCATGGCTTACCGCCGCTCTAAAAGCGCCCGCGCCCGCCCCGGATGCAGCCATCGAAAGTGCTGACGAACCCGCCCTCGCGCCTATGGAGCCGCTGGACGAGTAACGCCCTTGCTTGCGGGCAATAGCCGGTTCCTCGTTACTGTTTAGAATTGAGGTATTATGAAGATTTTCTTTCGTTTCCGCGCGTTGCTAAAGCCTGCCGTGCCGCTCCTGCTGGCGCTGTGCCTTTGCTGTGCCTGCGCGGTACCGCAGCCTGCGGCAACGCCAAGCCCCACCGCCATACCCACGTCGGCACCTACGCCCGTTCGGGAGCTTCCAACGCCTGCGCCCACGGCAGCCATTGCATATCCAAGCGTTTCTCCCGACGCCGCACCCTCGCAGACACCGGCGGAGGGCTTGCCGGAGGAGCCGCGCGCTTGTTACGATGTTGCCATGCACCTGCTTCCGGAGGAGCGGCTGCTGGTTTGCGCCATGCAGCTTGCCTATGTAAACACCTCTTCGGATACGTTGCAGGAGCTCTGCTTACAGTTATATCCCAACGCCTATTCCAAGAAGGAGCAGCTTACCGAAGCTTTGGTGCAGGAATACCCCAACGGCTTTTCCGCCGCAGGGTTATCCATTGAGGAATCCACCGTCAACGGCGCCAAGGCATCTTATGTGTTATCTGACAACGATGAGGTACTGCGGTTGACCTTGCCAGCTCCCTTGCTTCCCGGTGAAACGGCAGAGCTGTATTTTCGCTACCGGGTGACCGTGCCGGAAAAGAACGGGCTGTTTGGCAAAACGGAGTTGGGCTTTCAGCTGGCATATTGCATCCCCACCGCCGCCGTATACGAGAACGGCGCATGGAGCACGCATACCCGTCCGTTTGTAGGCGATGCACATTATGCAAGCGCCGCCGATTACCGGGTGGCCTTTACCCGTCCCGCGGATTATGTGGTTGCCGCCTCGGGTGAATTCATCAAGGATGAAACCGAATCCGACGGCACTGTGACCAGCTATTACGCACTTAGCCGCGCACGGGATTTTTGCCTCTGCACCAGCCCGGATTATACGCTGTATACGGAAACCACACGAAGCGGTGTCAGCGTGCTTAGCTATGCCATGACCGAGGAATCCGCCTTCCGCATCGCCCGCGCCTCCCGAGACGTGTTGAATCAGTTGGAGGAATGGCTGCCGCCGTATCCCTATACCACCTATACCGTGGTGCAGGCAGAGCTGCCCAGTGCAGGCATGGAGTTTACGGGCTTAACCATGCTGGACAGAGAGAATTATTTGGAAAACCGGGGCATGCAGTTGATCTCCCTGCAAGCGCATGAGGCCGCCCACCAGTGGTTTTACGCCGCTGTTGGCAATGATCCATACGCCGCGCCATGGCTGGACGAGGCGCTTTCCCAATACCTGTGCGTCAAATACCTGATGAAGTTTATGAGCGTTGAAGAGCCTTGGCAGTTCAGCATGGTTGCTGATGATGCCGCGCCTGCCTATCCCGTGGACGGCAGCGTGTACGACTATCCGGACGATACAGCATACAGCGATGCCGTGTATCGCCGTGGCGGTTGGCTGTTTTTTGACTTGGAAAGCGAGTTGGGCCACGATGTGTTTGAAGACGGCTTGCACCGGTATTACAACGCCAACGCCTTCCGGCTGGCCAGCAAAGACACGTTGATCGCCGCCTTCTCCGAAGCCGCAGGCCGCGACCTTACCGACTGGTTCCAGAAAGCCCTAGCCCCGATACAGTAACATGGGGCTCCGCCCCATACCCCGTTCAAGGGATTTCATCCCTTGAAAATCCCATTTATCCGCCCAAATATGGGCGGATGGGATAACCATTCAATAATTCTATTTAAAAGTTTTAGGATCGTTAAACCCTTTTTCATAAGGTAGTCAAACCGTAGGTTTGACATAGCTCCTTGTAAAAATGCAGAATTCCCAAGGGAATTCGCAAAAGGGTTTAACCCGCCGGAGGCAACCCCACAGGCAAAACAAGGAGGACAAACACTATGCGACTGGATAAATACCTAAAGATCTCCCGGCTCATCAAGCGGCGCACCGTAGCAAACGAGGCGTGCAGCCTGGGGCGTGTATCCATCAACGGCAAGGTAGCAAAGCCTGCCGCCGAGGTCAAGGCAGGGGACGAGCTTGCCGTCAGGCTGGGTGCAAAAACCGTGCGAGTCAAGGTACTGTCCACACCGGAGTTCGCGCCCAAGGCAGACGCGGTTGGGTTATACGAAATACTGGAGGGAGAGCCCATTGACTGACGCTGCAACCGGCATATTACTGGCGGCGGGAAGCGCCTCGCGCATGGGATTCCCCAAGCTGCTGTACAAGCTGCCAAACGGCGATACACCGCTTTCGCTGTCCTTTCGCGCGCTTATCGCGGGTGGTGTAACGTCCGTAGTGATCGTGACCTGCCCGGATACGGAGCAAGCGGCAGCCGCCTTACGCGCCGCCTCGCCCGTTCCCTGCGCTTGCGTACCCGGCGGAAGCACCCGGCAGGAATCCGTTTGGCTGGGGTTACAGGCGGCAACGGGAGAGGTCAGCGTGATACACGATGCCGCCCGGTGCAGGGTACGCCCGGAGACCGTGCGGGAAAGCATCAACAGCGCATTAGAGCATGGCAGCGGCGTGGTAGCGCTGCCTGTGACCGATACGGTGCATCAAATCACACAAAACGGGCTGCAGCTGCTGCCAAGAGAAACCCTCATGGCCATGCAGACTCCGCAGACCTTCCGAACGGCGGATATCAAGCAGGCGTATCAAAAGGTGCTGGAAACAGGGGCACAAGTGACCGACGATGCCTCGGCATATGCCCTTTTTGGATTTGGCAAGCCCAATTTTATTATGGGACAAGAGGAGAATCGTAAGTTGACCACAAAATTCGACATCCCTTGGCTTACGGGCAGCACACAGCCGCGCATCGGCTACGGCGAGGATACGCACCGGCTGGTACCGGAACGCAAGCTGGTTTTAGGCGGCGTTACCGTTCCCCACGATACAGGGCTTTTGGGGCATTCCGACGCAGACGTGCTGTGCCATGCGGTGATGGACGCGCTATTGGGCGCAGCTGCACTGGGGGACATCGGCAGGCACTTTCCCGATACCGACCCCGCTTATAAAGACGCAGACAGTTTGGCGCTGCTTTCTCGGGTGCGAACGCTGCTGGAGGAGGCGGGCTTCGTTCCCGGCAATGTGGACGCTACCGTGATCGCACAAGCCCCAAGGCTTGCCGCGTTTATCCCCGCCATGCAGGGCAATCTGGCCCGGGCGCTCGCCCTCCCGGAAACCGCCGTTTCCGTAAAGGCCAGCACTACAGAAGGCCTCGGCCCCGAGGGCAGACGGGAGGCCATCACCGCCCGCGCCGTTGTTACAGTATTTAACAGGTAATAACTGTATTCATAAACAATTTACATACCATAATTCGACAATCGAGCGACAAATGTCGCTCTTTTCTTATAAAAAGCCAGTTTTCCCAGTATTTGCCTTTGCTTGCAAATGGTTTGACCGCATGCTATTGTGTAGCCATAAAGCGAACAAACGTTCGTATTACACACAAAGAGAGGGGAGAGCGGGCACAGCCCGCGGGCAATGATGCTGTTATCGGAAATGAAACGCAGAACGGAAGAGGAGCTAAAGTGCTATCGCCGAACCAAGGAAATGCTCCATGAGTACGAGCTGGATCACAAGCCGCAGACCGAGCCTGGGATGCGCATCAACCGTGGCTGGCACACAGACCCAACCGCGGCCGAGGCCATACAGGTGGTGGAGCCAACAGGCGCTATCCAGCGCATGCGCGGCTGGGTTTGGGCCATTGAGGAAACCTTTTGCATGTATTTGCAGACCGACCCCAATAAAGCCCGCGTGATGCAGTGCTTTTACTGCCTAGACGGCAAATCCCGCAGCAGCACGGAATCCGGCAAGCGCCTGAAGCTGATGGAGGAAATGAGCATTTCCGAGCCGACCCTCTATCGCTGGCGCGAGGAGATTTTACAGTCCGTCATGGCCGGCGCTATCCAAGCCGGTGTGCTGCGCCCGTATAAGAAACAGGCGATTGGGTTGTGAGTATTGCCTCCGGCGGCTTAGGGACTTTTGAAAAAGTCCCTAAGAACCCAAAACTTAAAATATAGTTATATTAGCTGTACTGTGAGCTTCCTGCAATTTTCTGTGCACCTTATAACTATTTTTATAGATACGGATTGCGGGGATTGCTGGCCCCTTGCCACACAGGATACAAAAGGTTTACAATCTAGCCCTACCTATTCCACCGGGCGTGGTGTATAATGTGAATGCAATTTTCCCGAAAGGATGCCTGATATGCTGAACAAACGCTGGGTGCGCGTCGCCCTGTATATGATCATCGCGGCTCTGTTTTTAGGCGGGCTGTTGATCACCGTACGCCAAAACGTACTGTTCCAAACCGATTATGAAGCGCCGCCTACCCCCGCGCCCACGGTTGCGCCTACCCCCGCGCCCACGGTGGAGGCGGTGGTAACGCCTTCGCCCACGCCGTATGTGAAACCGGTGCCAACAAAGATCTACTTTACGGATTATGAGATATCCGCCGAGGTAGTGCCTGTTGGTGTGACCGACGGCGCTATGGAAACGCTGGACAGCGCGGAGGATGTGGCATGGTTGGGCTCCGGCGTTGGCCCCGGCGAACCGGGCAACGCGCTGTTGAACGGGCACGTTACATGGAAGAAAAAGGCCGGCACCTTCTCCATACTGCGGGATAAGCTCAAGGCGGGCGACGAGATCGCCTTTACCTACCTGGATGGCAGTACCCGATATTTTACCGTGACCACAGTGGAAACGTATTTGATCGACGAGTTCCCGCCTGAGTATCTGGATCTGGATATCGGCGGTGCGCCGCGGGTCACCATGATCACCTGCTTGGGAGATTGGGATCAGGCGCTTGGCACCTCGCGAAGCCGCGTAGTGGCGGTTGCGGTTCCAAAAGAATAATTAATAACTCACTCAAAAAACACAGGTACGCTATCAAGCATACCTGTGTTTTTTTGGTTCTACACTAAACATTGGGGTAGAAAGAAAAAAGGAAGCATGACGCT
>CAYZAW010000058.1:0-9992 GCA_964476505.1 uncultured Oscillospiraceae bacterium
ACCACAATCCCTGCAAAAATCAAACAGTTCCTTACAAAAGTGCTACCGCTTCAGCAATATTCCGCACAGGAATCAGCTTTGCCCCAGTTATTTCCGGCAATCCATCGGTTCTGGGCACGATGATATTCGTGAATCCCAGCCGTACGCACTCGCTGATACGCTTTTCCATGCGGGATACGCTTCGCACCTCGCCGGTTAAGCCTATCTCACCGATCGCCGCCGTGGAGGGCGAAAGCGCCGTATCCTTTACGCAGGAGGCAACACAAAGCGCAACGCCCAAGTCTGCCGCACGCTCGGTAATACGCAAGCCGCCCACTACGTTTAAATATACATCCTCATCCGCAAGGCGCAGCCGCGCCTTCTTTTCCAACACAGCCAGAAGCAGGCTCAAACGCCCCGCATCTATGCCGGCTGCCGTTCGTTTGGGGGAGCCGAAAGCCGTATGCATGGCAAGCGCCTGTACCTCCGCCAGCACGGGGCGCGTTCCCTCCATGGCGCAAATGACCGCACAGCCGGACGCGTGTTGCCCCGAAAGGAATATCCGGGACGGGTCCTGCATTTGCCGCATACCGGCATCGCACATTTCAAATACGCCTATCTCATTGGTAGAGCCATAGCGGTTTTTTACCGCTCGAAGCAACCGCAGATCCGCATGGCGCTCTCCCTCAAAGTACAGCACCGTGTCCACCATATGCTCCAGCATGCGGGGCCCCGCAATAGCGCCGTCCTTCGTTACATGCCCAACGATAATCACCGCCGCGCCTGTTTGCTTGGCAAAGCGGGTCAATATACCCGTTGCCTCCCGCACCTGGCTTACGCTGCCGGCTGCACCCGGAAGATCCCCGGAATACATGGTTTGGATGGAATCCACGATCATGAACTCCACTCGCTCTCGCCGCGCCTCTGTTTCGATCACGGAAAGATCAGTCTCCGCCAAGAGCAGCAGGTTCCCCTCTACGCCCAGCCGCTCCGCGCGCATTTTGATCTGCGCGGGAGATTCTTCGCCCGTAACATACAGCACCCGCGCGGACTTTTGCAGTTCGTTTGCGGCTTGTAATAACAGTGTGGACTTTCCGATGCCCGGGTCGCCGCCTAAAAGCACCACCATGCCCGGCACCAGCCCGCCACCAAGTACACGATCCAATTCCTCCATGCCGGTACCGGTTCGCCGGTGTGCCGTAGCGCCAACGTCGGACAGGCGCTGTGTCACTGCAGCGCTGCCGCCGGGCTTTACCTTAACGGCCTCCATCTCCACCATGGTGTTCCAGTTGCCGCAGGCAGGGCACTTGCCCATCCATTTTGCGCTTTCAAATCCGCACTCTCCGCAGACGAACATGATTTTATCCTTCGCCATACTCCCTCACTGCACCCGCGCAAACTTCATGATATCCCGTTCCCGGGAGGTAATATCCATCCAAACCACCGTGTCTTCGTAAGCGCCCATTAGCTGTGCACGCTCCCGCTCGTTCTCCGGTGTGATGCGGTATCTGCTGCCGTCATCAAAAAAGTAAACGTAAATGCCCTCATTCTGGCTGTATACGGCAAAGGTATCCGTCAGCGCGTAATCTACGATATCCTCCGCCAGCAACGTGGCAGGCTTGCTGTTTTCCGTCCAGTACAGGTCGTTCCCGTCGCCGTGAAGGCCGTTTCGCCAAAGCCACTGACGGCCGTTGGTTTTAGGATCGTGCACATAGGTGTTGGGGGTATAATTGTCCAGCTTGCCTGTTTTGATGTTCAGGCGATAAATCGCGCTGGTGCCGCCGGAGGAAGCTTCTGTTGCGTTGGGGTCTTCATCCGCATATACGATCTCTCCGCCCGCCGCACAGGGCTGCGACTGCCCATATTGCGAGCCGGGAAAGGTTTGCACCGTTACGGTTTCCATGGTGTTAAGGTCGCAGGCAAACAGCTTGTCCATCCGGCTTCCGGTTTGATCCATGAATACCAAATAATCCTCTGTTAAGCAAAGATACGGCAGCCCAACATATACTTCCTTCACTACGGAAAATGCGCCCGTTTCGCGGTGCATGGCGCGAATAACGCCGCCGCCCGCGGTTTTATAGTCGATATATGCCAGCCATTTTTCATTCATCACCAAGGAGGCGTAGCCGTCGTTTTCCAGCTTGGCGTCCAGTACGGACATGTCCTGTGTGACCATATTCATCAGCATCAGGCGATCCATCTTTACATTGCCGTCTACCGCCCGGCCTGTTACGAATACCAGCTCGTCCCCGCAGGCATAAGGGTCTGCAAACCAGCTGTATGAATCGTTACCGGAAAGCACCACTTCCGTTTGGTTTTCAATAGGGTCAAGAAGCGATACGGGGTGCGGCGTAGGCGTAGGCCTTGGGGTTGGACGGGGTGTGGGCGTAGGCGTCCATGGCATTTGATAGGTTACGCCAAATAACGGAAGCACTTTTGGCAGCGCCACAAATACGACCAACGCAATTGCACCCAAAACAGCCAAAACGACCCCGAGCAGCTTTAAGATAGGCCCGGCGTTTGAGGCATTTAGGCTGGTTCTGCGGCGTTTAGGCCGGTAAGTCCGTTTGGTTGATCGCTTCATTACAGCAGTTCGTCTCCGTTACAGTCATTCCATTCTATTGTAGTACAGATGTTGAAATCTGTAAATCGCGCTAATTGTGAACGAATAAAGATGAATTAATACGAAAAGAGCCGGGGCTTATAGCCCCGGCTGCAACAGAAGTTCGCAGTTACATGCCCTGTACCGTAATGCACTTGCAGGGGCACACCGCGGCGCAAGCGCCGCAGCGGGTACATTTTTGCGTATCGATATGGGCAAAGCCGCCCTCCACCTGAATAGCGCCGTATTGGCATTCCTTTACGCAGCGTCCGCAGCCGATGCAGGCCTTCATGCAGACCGCACGCGCCACGCGGGCTACATCGCTGTTGCGGCAGCGCACGTTTATCTGCGCGTCTACCGGGAACAACTGAATGGCAGAGCGCGGGCAGCGCTCCACGCATGCTCCGCAGCCGTGGCAAAGCGCCTCGTTGATACGGGCAACGCCGTCTTCCATGGTAATGCCGTTAAAGGCGCAAACATCCGCGCAGTCTCCCAAGCCGATGCAGGCAAAGCGGCATTCCTTGGGCCCTCCCGCTACAGATGCCGCCACCCGGCAGCTTTTATACCCATCGTACAGGTACCTGTCCTTGGCAACGCCGCTTGTGCCCTGGCACAATACCTTCGCCACCATGGGCGCAGTCGCCTCCACGGTGATCCCAAGCGCCTCGCCGATAGCCTTGGCAGCAGCAGGGCCTCCTGCCGGGCAGCCGTTTGGCTTGGCTGTGCCCGCCACAACAGCCTCTGCAAAGGCATCGCAGCCCGCAAAGCCACAGGCGCCGCAATTCGCGCCGCCAAGCGCCGCGCGCACTTGATCCACGCGCGCATCGGTTTCCACATGGAATTTCTTATCCGCCACACCCAGCACCGCGCCAAAGACCAACCCAAGCGCGCCTAAAATGAGGAGTGCGTAAACGATTGCAGTAATATTCATATACAGCCCTCCTTATTTGATCATGCCGGAGAAGCCCATAAACGCAACAGACATCAACCCGGCAATGATCAGACTGGACGAAAAGCCCTTTAAACAGTTGGATATCTTAGAGGTTTGCAGGCGTTCGCGCACGCCTGCCATCAGCACGATAGCCAACAGGAAGCCCAGCGCGCCAAACACGCCGTTCAATACGCTAAACAGCAGGTCGTACTGGTTGCTAACGTTCAGAACCGTTACACCCAGCACCGCGCAGTTGGTGGTGATCAGCGGCAGGTAAATGCCAAGCGCCTTGTACAGGCTGGGGCTGCTCTTTTTCAGGAACATTTCCACAAACTGCACCAGTGCGGCGATCACCAGGATAAAGCTGATGGTATCAAGGTAGGCCAGCCCCAAGGGTACCAGCAGCCAATGATACACCATCCATGTGATAAGCGATGCCAAGCCCATAACGAACGTGACCGCCATGCCCATGCCCGCCGCCGTTTCTACCTTGTTGGATACGCCCAAGAAGGGGCAGCAGCCAAGGAAGCGGGAAAAGATGAAGTTGTTGCTAAGCACGCAGCTCACCATGAACAGCAATACTTTTGCAATACCGGTTGCTTCGCTCATCATGCCGCGATCCCTCCCTTCGCCGCTTTCTTGGATTTCTTATTTGCCGTATGCGCCGTTAAGAGGTTCATCAACCCAAGCATCAAGCCAAAGGTCAAAAATCCGCCGGGAGCCAGTATCATCAGAAGCATAGGCTCGTAAGCCGCACCGAACACGGTAAAGCCGAATATGGTGCCGGCACCGATCAACTCGCGGATACAGCCCATCAGCGTGATGGCGATGGTAAAGCCCAGCCCCATGCCAACGCCGTCCACCGCCGAGGCCAGCACGCCGTTTTTGCTTGCGAACGCCTCAGCCCGGGCCAGAATGATGCAGTTTACCACGATCAGCGGGATAAACATGCCCAAGCTTTGGTACAGCTCCGGTACAAACGCCTGCATCAGCATCTGCACCATGGTCACGAAGGTGCAGATCACTACGATGAACGCCGGGATACGCACCTTATCCGGAATGAAATTTCTTAAAAGCGATATAACCACGTTGGAGCCTATGAGCACAAACGTTGCCGCAATGCCCATGCCAAAGCCGTTGACAGCCGAGGTGGATACGGCAAGCGTTGGGCAGGTGCCAAGCACCAAACGGAACGTTGGGTTTTCCGTTATGATGCCGTTTAAAAATACGCTGCTCATTTTTTTCTTTTCCATTATTGTACACCTCCCGCAGCAGACTCCTGCTCCAGCGCAGTGCAGGCTGTATTGACCGCGCCGGTCACGGCAGTGGAGCTGATGGTAGCGCCGGACACCGCGTCGATATCCGCACCCTTCCCTGCTTTATCTACCGTAAGCCCCGGGCCGGACTGCCCAATGTACTGCTCTCTGAATGCCGCGTCCTTGGTTTTTGCGCCAAGCCCGGCAGTTTCCGCAAAGCTTGCGCCGCCAACAGACACGCCGGTGATCACACCTTCCGTGTCCCGGCCTACCGTTACTTCTATCAAGCCGCCGTACCCACGCACCGTTACCTGCGCGGTATAGCCAACGGGCGTGCCGCCTTTTGTGCCCTGATAAATCGAATCACAGCCATTTTGCCCCTCGCTGACCAACGCAAAGTTGTCCGCCGCCGGCAGCACTGTTTTTCTGGCTTCATCCGCCGCAAGCTTAACCTGCTCCGCAATGGGGCCCTTGGTCAGCTCATTGGTCGCGCCAAGCGCAAGACCGGCGATAGCGGCTATCAGCAAAAGCTTCCATGCAAGCTTCCAAATATCACGCATCTGCCTTCACCTCTTTCTTCGCAGGCTTTTCCGGCTTCACAGAACCGTACACGCGAATCTTGATGGAACGGTCGATCAGCGGCGTGGCGATGTTCATTAACAGGATGGCATATGTTACGCCCTCCGGATATGCGCCAAACGCCCGTATCACCGCTACGATCAAGCCCGCGCCAAAGGCGTATATCATCTGCCCCTTTGCCGTCATGGGGCTGGTGGTGTAGTCCGTTGCCATAAACACTGCGCCAAACATCACACCGCCGGACAGCAGCGCCATTACCGGATCGCTGCCGAACAGCCACGAAAACAGCGCCGTTGCCGCCAGCATAATAACGGGGATGCGCCAAGAAATGGTTTTTCTAAGCAGTAAATAAGCTAAGCCCAGCAGGATCGCCGCCTTAGAAACCTCGCCGATGGTACCGGGAATGGTTCCAAAGAACATTTGCGGCAGCGTTGCCGTATATTCGCCGGACAGCAGTGTGGCCGAGGAAATGCCATCCATACTGGTGAAGAATGTAGGCAGCACAAACGCCGTCATGCGGGCAGGCCAAGAGGCCAAGAGCACGGCGCGGGCAGCCATGGCGGGGTTCATAAAGTTATCACCCAAGCCGCCGAACAGCTGCTTTACGATGATGACTGCAAACACGCTGCCGATCACCGCCAGCCACCACGGCGCGGTAGACGGCAGGTTAAGCCCAAGTATCAGCCCCGTGACCAGCGCGGAAAGATCGTTGATACGAACGGTTTGCCGGGCGAGCTTCTGCCAGAGGAATTCCGCCAGCACAGCCGCCGCCATGGAGATCGCCAGCACCAGCGCCGCCTGGTAGCCAAACAGATATACGCCGCTAAGCGCAGTTGGCGTTAAGGCGATCACAACATCCAGCATCAGTGCTTGGGTAGAATCCTTGCTCCTGATATGCGGAGCGGTGGATAGTCTTAAATTCATATTGCCTTACCCCCTTTTCGCGGCCAAGGCGATCATATCCTTGGTGTTTTTAAAGGATGCCGTAAGCCACCGCCGCGCCGGGCAGATATACGAGCAGCTGCCGCATACGATGCAGTCCATGACACTGTTTGCCTCCGCGCCCTTGAGATCCCCCGCGTCGCAAAAATGCTTGATGCGATACGGATTAAGCCCAACAGGGCAAGCCTCCACGCAGCGCCCGCAGCGGATGCAGGGGCCTTCCTCAACGGACTTGGCGTTCTTTTCGTTATACACAACGATGCCGCCTGTGGCCTTGGCAATGGAAACGCCGTCGTTTGGCGCGCACATGCCCGTCATGCCTCCGCCGCAAACGATTTTGCCCGGTTCTGTTGCGTAGCCGCCGCACTCGCCAATGATGTCCTCCAGGATAGTGCCTATGCGAAGCCGCAGGTTTGCAGGCTCCTTTACCTCGCCCGTTACGGTGGTGATGCGGGAGATGAGCGGCTTGCCCTCCACAATAGCGTCCGCTATGGCGGCAGCCGTTTCTGCATTCAGCACGATGGTATGCACATCCAGCGGCAGCTTCTTTTGCGGTACCTCACGTCCGGTAATGGCCTTGATAAGCTGTTTTTCACCGCCCTGCGGGTACTTGGTTTTTAATACCTGTACCTCCACGCCGTCTCTGCCGTACGCCAGCTTAGAAATGGCCTCAATGGCTTCCGGCTTGTTGTCCTCAATGGCGATAACGCCGCGGGGAACAGAAAGCGCGCGCATAGCGGCGCGAAGGCCGTCGATCACCCGCAAGGGCGTTTCCAGCATTACACGGTAATCCGCCGTCAGGAAGGTTTCGCATTCCGCGCCGTTGATGATGATGGTATCGCAGTACTGCCCTTCCTTTACGGCAAACTTTACATGCGTTGGAAAGGATGCGCCGCCCATACCGCAAATGCCCGCGTTTTTAATGGCAGGAACGATCAGCGCCGGGTCAACGGTTTCCACATTGCCAAGCGGCGTAATGCCCTCCACCCATTCGTCTAAAAAGTCGTTTTTGATGGTAACGCACATGGCAGGCGCCGCGCCAAGCTGCAGCTTGGGCGCTACCTCCACCACCTCGCCCGATACGCTTGCGTGCACGGGCAAACCTAAAAAGCCCACCGGTTCACCGATCACCTGACCCACTTTTACATGGTCTCCAACGGCAACGCACGGTGTGCTTGGTGCGCCCAGATGCATTCCCATCAGAATGCATACGGTGTCCGATACGAATTCCCGTATCGGGATGTCCTTTGTTGGCCGTTTCCCCTCATGCGCCCCGTGCATGGGATGAACGCCCCCCTGAAAGGTACGTTTTTGCAAGATTGGCACCTCCATTCGAAATATATGGATTTTTATATAATCATTGCGAAAAAAATAATTGGCGTATAAATAGGTTAGCGTTCCGCCACATGAAATCATAGCGAAATTCTCTATACATGTCAAGTAAAGGCGGTGTATAAATGGACGGCCTTTGCTTATTCCTATATAGTAGGATATTATAGGCAAAATAACTGCGGTTTTCTTGCATACTCCGCTCGAAATACCGCCCAACGCTTGAATAAACGCGCATGATTGGATATACTGTAACAACACTGAAAGGTGTTTCTATTTCAACAGTGGCATTCCTCTCGCCAAACAGGAGGTTCATAATGGCATTTTGTTCAAATTGCGGATTAAAACTCATGGATGGGGCAAAGTTCTGCCCGATCTGCGGCACGCGTACGCCTCTTGCGGGAGCAGCGCCAACACCCCCAAAGCCCGCTGTCACACCTTTAAACGACGCGCAAGCGGAGGCTGTTACGCCGCCCGAAAAAAAACGCGTGAAAAAATCGTCCGTAACGATGTCGGGATCTGCCGCCACACCGGTTATTCCGTCTGCCGCACCCGTGCAGGCAGCACCGGATACCGCACCTGTTGCTCCGGCTGCCATGCCCGACGCACCGGTTTTGGAACCCGTACAGGCTGCACCCGTTATCCAGCCGGTGGTTCCTGCCGAAATGCCAAGGCAAGCAGCTGTAATACCGCCCGCACAGGCAGAACAACCCATAGCGCCCGCCCCCAAGAGCAAGCGTAAGACCGCTGCCCCTGTTATGCAACAGCCGGTGGAGGCAGACGCGCCCCAAGCTGTTTTTGAGGCCGCTCCCGTAGCAGTGCCCGTGGCTGTGCCCGAGGCTGCTCCTGAAGCCGTGCCCGTAAAGCAGGCAAAACCCGCCAAGCGCGGCGCATCTTTATTAAAAAAGAAGTCGTTTACCGATGACGATTACGACGATGCATACGATGACGACGAGGATGAAACCGATCTATTTGAGGATATCGACCCCGAGCCCGACGGAAACGTGCACGACCTAAGCGTTGGCGCACGCTCTGCGCTGGCTTACGGCAGCATTCTGTTCCTTGTTCCGCTGCTGACCGCCAAGGACTCCCGTTATGCGCGGTTCCATGCCGTACAGGGCTTTAACCTGTTTTTGCTGGAGGTGGTAGGGTCACTTTTGGTATGGTTGATCAGCGTACTGCTTGCCGCGCTGTTGGGCGGCGGAATCATCGGCGTGCTGCTGGGCTCTGTTTTGCCCATGCTGTTTGGGCTGCTTTGCAGTGTACTGGCCATTATGGGCGTTGTGCATGCCTGCCGCGGGCAGATGAAGCGCCTGCCGCTGATCGGCCGGCTGCGTATCATGAAATAGAAGTCTCGTTTTCCGTTACTGCTATAAAGAGCCGACATGTTTCGGCTCTTTTTGATTCTATATTTTCAAACACCTATTGCGTATCAGGCAATATTGATATAAAATATTTTCGATATCTAAGTATTTATATGTTTACGAAGCAATAGAAAGGAAGGATCTCGTTATGGTTAATATGGTGATCGACGGCCGTGCCGTACAGGCTGACGAAAACGCAACCGTTTTGGAGGCTGCGCTTTTAGCCGGTATCAAAATCCCCACGCTCTGTAACCTGAAGGACATCAACCGTATCGGCGCATGCCGCATGTGCTTAGTGGAAGACAAACGCAGCGGCAAGCTGCAGGCCTCCTGCGTACTGCCCGTATCAGAAGGGCTGGAGGTACTTACCCGCTCCCCCAAAGTGTTGGAAGCACGCAAGGCTGTGCTGGAGCTGATCCTTTCCGATCACGACCGCAGCTGCCTCACCTGCAAGCGCAATCAAACCTGTGAGCTGCAGGCGCTTTCCAATGAGCTTGGCATTACGGACATCGAGTTCGAAGGCCAGCGCAGCGTTCGTACCATCGACGAGCTTTCTCCCAGCATCGTGCGGGATAACAATAAGTGCATTCTTTGCCGCCGCTGCGTAGCCGCCTGCGAAAAGACGCAGGGCGTTAACGCCATCGGCATGCAGAACCGCGGCTTCAAAACCACCATTGGTTCTCCCTTTGGCAAGAGCCTCAGCGAAGTGGCCTGCATCAACTGCGGCCAGTGCATCGCGGCCTGCCCCACCGGCGCGCTCACCGAAAAAGACTCCACCGCCGCTGTTTGGGCTGCCCTTGCAGATCCCGAAAAATACGTGGTGTTCCAGCCCGCTCCCGCCGTGCGTGTTGCCATCGGCGAGGAATTTGGCATGCCCATCGGCACCCGCTCCACCGGCAAGCTGGTTTCCGCCATGCGCCTCTTGGGTGCAGACAAGGTGTTCGATGTAGACTTTGCTGCCGACCTTACCATCATGGAGGAAGGGACGGAGCTCTTAGGCCGCATCAAGA
>CAYZAW010000058.1:10002-11364 GCA_964476505.1 uncultured Oscillospiraceae bacterium
GCCCATGATCACCTCCTGCAGCCCCGGCTGGATCAAGTTCTGCGAACACTTCTACCCGGACTTTATCCCGAACCTGTCCACCTGCAAGAGCCCGAACCAGATGCAGGGTGCTGTTACCAAGACCTACTTTGCGGAAAAGAACGGCTTAGACCCCAAAAAGATGTTCGTTGTTTCCGTGATGCCCTGCACCGCAAAGAAGTTTGAAATCATCCGCCCCGAAATGGGTCGCGACGGTTATCGCGATGTAGACGCCAACCTGACCACCCGCGAGCTTGCCCGCATGATCAAGCAGGCCGGTATCGACTATATCAACCTGCCCGACGGCGAGTTTGACGACATGCTGGGCGAATCCACCGGCGCAGCCGTGATCTTCGGCGTAACCGGCGGTGTTATGGAAGCTGCGCTTCGTACCGTGGCGGATATCCTTACCGGAGAAGATCTCAAATCCATCGAGTATCAGGATGTTCGCGGCTTGGAAGGCATTAAGGAAGCCACCGTTTCCGTTGCCGGTATGGATATCAAGGTTGCCATCGTACACGGCACCGCAAACGCGGCAAAGCTGTTGGATGCCATCAAGGCGGGCGAGAAAACCTATCACTTCATCGAGATCATGGGCTGCCCCGGCGGCTGCGTGACCGGTGGCGGTCAGCCGCAGGTGGATGCGCGTACCCGCTACTTTGTAGACCCCAAGGCTGCCCGTGCCAAGGCCACCTACGATGAAGACGAAGCCAAGGTTCTGCGTAAGTCTCACAAGAACCCCTCCATCCAGAAGCTGTACAAGGAGTTCTTGGGCGAGCCCTGCGGGCATAAATCCCATGAGCTGCTGCATACCACCTATGTAGACAGAAGCGGGAAATAACCGTACAACCAAAAACAGGCCGCAGCATTGCGGCCTGTTTTTTATGTTGGCATTACACGTCAACCGCTGCAAACAGCAGCACGCGATCTTCGCTTTTTACAACCACCCGCAGCGTTACCAAATACTGCTGCCTGCTTCCGTCTCCCAAAACGCAACCGATATGCACCTTCACGTCATCTCCGGAGGCGATCGCTTCCTGTACCGCGCTTATCATACGCGGCTTGTCCTCCTCGGCAATCGCAGGAGGCATGGCGTCTGCGCTGATCTGCAAGGCATTGATCAGCCTTTTGTTCATTCGTACAAGCTCATATGCGCCGTTATGATACTCCAAGATCGCCGCCGGGCCGATAAACCGGTTGAAAATCAACGAGTCAAAGGAGGCGGGATTCCAGAATTCATGCATGTCCGTCTCCTGCTCCGAGGAATTCTGCACTTCGCCCTGCCGGATCTGGTTTTCGAGGAATTTTGCTTCAAACTCCTTGCTTGGCATTGGTTGCTCGTAG
>CAYZAW010000059.1:0-11027 GCA_964476505.1 uncultured Oscillospiraceae bacterium
TGGTGCAGAAAAGCTGCAGGAGAACCTGGACGCCCTGATGGACGCCATTGTAAAGGCCAAGCCTGCCGCCGCTAAGGGCACGTACCTTAAGAGCGTGGTCATTTCCTCCACCATGAGCCCCAGCATCAAGCTGGCGCCCACCCAGTTTTAATGCCAACGCCGCATATTGCGGCTTGACAGTATCCTTGCTTGTGCGTTATACTACGCCAAGAACCGTTTTCGCCATAGACAGCAGGTGCGGCAATGCCGCTTAATATCCCGCCGAGGTGGAACACTGCATAACCTGTTATGTAATGTGATCCTTCGCTATGGCATGGCAAAGGATCACATTTTTATTTGAAAAGGAGGTGAAACCATGGCAAACACAAAAATCATTGAAATGAAAGCTGCCAAGGTTGCCGAGATTCAGGAAAAGTTCCAAAAGGCAAAGTCCGTAGTAGTATTTGATTACCGCGGCCTGACCGTTGAGGAAGTGACCAATCTGCGTGCACAAATGCGCAACGCCGGTGTAGAATATCTCGTTTTAAAGAACGGGATCGTTGCCCGCGCGGCACAGGCTTGCGGTATCGACGAGTCCTTCCACGACATGCTCAAAGGCCCGTCCGCTTTCGCGTTCGGTTACGAAGATGCGATCGCGCCCGCAAAGCTGTTGAAGGAGTGCATCGAGAAAGCCAAGAAGTGCGCTATCAAGGGCGGCGTAATGGACGGTAAGGTGGAGAACGCGGCTGCAATGACCGCTATCGCCGATCTGCCCTCTCGCGAAGTCCTGCTGGCCCGCTTGCTGGGCAGCATGATGTCCCCGGTATCCGGCCTCGCAATGGTGCTGGACGCCATCGCCAAGAAAAAGGAAGCTGCCGAGTAAACGCGGCGTAACGAACACCAAAATTTATAAAGGAGATTACTACAATGAATAAAGAGCAACTGATTGCCGATATCAAAGAGATGTCCGTGCTTGAGCTCAGCGAGCTGGTAAAGGCACTGGAGGAAGAGTTTGGCGTATCCGCAGCGGCGGCCGTGGTTGCGGCTCCCGCAGCCGGTGGCGCTGCTGCCGGCGACGATGCCGAGCAGACCGATTACAACGCCGTTCTGACCGAAGTTGGCCCCGAGAAGATCAAGGTCATCAAGGTTGTAAAAGAGCTGACCGGTCTTGGCCTGAAAGAAGCCAAGGAGCTGGTTGACGGCGCACCCAAGGCCATCAAGGAAGGCATCCAGAAGGACGAGTTCGACAAGATCGTTGCCGCTTTCGCGGAAGTCGGCGCAAAGATCGAGCACAAATAATAAGCTTCGCTTTCAAAAACGCGGGTGGCTTTCAGCCATCCGCATTTTTGATTCTTTTCGGGCTTGCCTCTCGCCCTCCGGGCTCCCGGGCGGCAAGCCCGCAGGGAATGAAAACCTCCAGTTTTCATCCGTTTCGGCGTGCATGCCGCCGAAGCCGGAATAAGCCGCCCTTGCCCACGATTGAAAGCCTATATGGTGTCGCCTGCGGAATAAGCCGCCCTTGCCCACGATTGAAATCTTATGTGTGAGATAAAGCTCATTCCTTTTCGGCGACATGTGCGCCGAAAAGGCAGAAAGCCAACGGCTTTCTTACACTTCGCAGCCGCCGCACGGAAATCGTCGCAGCGATTTTAGGCGGCTGTGCAAAACTCCGCAGGTTTCATCGGCAAAGGCGAAGCCTTTGTTGATGATACTATATTGCGCCAACGATTTTATGCGGGATGTAGGGTTCTTCCAAGTATGCTACGTCCTCCGGGGTAAGCGATACGTTGAGTGCGCCCACGGCATCAATGAAATACTTGGGCTTGGTAGCGCCAATGATGGGCGCAGCAACGCCACGGGAAAGCTGCCAAGCAAGCGCGATCTGCGTCATGGTGGCTTCCTTGCGCTGTGCCAGTTCATGTACCCGCATGACGATCTGATAATCAGTTTCCTGCGTGCTGTCGTACTTCGATATCGCGGTTTTATCCGTTTGGCTGCGTAAGGTGTCGGTTTTCCATTCCAAGCGCGAAAGCCTGCCGGCAGCAAGCGGGCTGTACGGGGTACGCGCCACGTTCATTTGATTGCAGATAGGAATCAGCTCCCGCTCATCCTCCCGGTAGAGCAGGTTGTAATGGTTCTGCATGGATACGAATTTTGTCCAGCCGTTGCGCTCCGCCGTCATTTGCAGGTTGTAAAACTGATACCCATACATGGCGGAGGCTCCAAGCGCCCGCACCTTGCCGGATGTTACCAGCCCGTGCAGCGCCTCCATGGTTTCCTCCATGGGCGTGTCGTGATCGAAACGGTGGATGATGTATAAATCTAAATAGTCCGTACCGAGCCGCTGTAACGTGCCGTCTATCTCGCGATCGATGGCGGCTTTTGATAAATGCCCGTCGTTAAAGTATACCTTGGAGGCCAGCACTACTTCGCTTCGCGGCACATGCTTTTTGATGGCACGCCCCAAGTATTCCTCGCTGGTACCCGCCGAATAGATATTAGCGGTGTCAAAAAAGTTTACGCCTAAGTCCAACGCCTGCTTGATGATGGCTTCGCTCTCCTCCGGGTTCAGCGTCCATGCATGCATCTTGCTGGCAGGATCGCCAAAGCTCATGCAGCCAACGCAAAACCGCGATATCCGTATGCCCGAATTCCCTAACGTTGTGTATTCCATGTTTTTGCCCTCCTTGCCTGTTCTGTAATCAGCATAGACCTTAGAGTTGGCTCTAAGTCAATAGCTATTTAAGAAATTAATAGAAAATGTTTTCTTCAGGCACATTCCATACCGATCCAAAATCTACTCTCCGCAATCCATTGCGTGTATTTCCCATACAAACAACAAACCGCAGGAAAGCATACTCTCTCTCCTGCGGTTTATATTTTTAAAGTTTTTGGAGGTCAAGGAACCTTTTTACAAAAAGGTTCCTTGGAAAAGCCCTCGTTTATGCCTTTTGCACGCCCAGCGTTACCTTTTCGCCGTTGATGTCCCATTCCTTCACATAGCCTGCGGGAGCGGCAGCGGTAATGCCGTCTGCAAGGGTGTCGGATGCGATCTCACTGCCATGGGCGGTAAAGATGCCGGTCACCTTAGCGTCTGCGGCATAGGTGATGAAGATGTGATCGGTCACCTCAAAGTCCGCTTCCTTACGCATGGTCTGCACCTTAGACACGATCTCGCGTACAAAGCCTTCCTCAATGAGCGCCGGGGTCAGGCGGGTATCCAGCACAACGGTCACGCCGCTGTCGCTGTTGGACACAAAGCCTTCCTTCTGCACGGTTTCGATCAGCACATCCTCGCGCTCTAAGATCACGGGAATACCGCCGATCTCCGCCTCAAACGCTTTGCCGCTGTTGAGGGTCTCTACGACCTTGTCGCCCACGCCGTCCTGCGCCAAGTAGGCATTGATGGCGGGCAGCACCTTGCCGTAGCGGGGCCCAAGGGTCTTTAACTGCGGCTTTACGCGGTAGCTGATAAGCGAGGACGCGTCCTCAACAAACTTCACCTCGTTCACGTTGAGCTCTTCGGCAACGATGGCGGCATAGCCAGCGGGCATAGGATCGCCCTGTACATACATGGCGGCAAGAGGCTGACGGTTCTTCATGGAGGCGAGGTTACGCGCCGCGCGTCCGCCTACTACGATCTCCAGCACCTTTTCCATATTGGCTTCCAAGTCCGCATCTACAAAGCTTTCGTCCATCTTGGGGAAGGCGCACATATGTACGCTTTCCGGCGCGGATGCGTCTACTGCGCGCACGATGTTCTGATACACAGCCTCCGTCATGAAGGGCACGAAGGGCGCGGAGATCTTATTGAGGGTATCCAGCACGGTAAAGAGGGTCATAAACGCGGCTTCCTTATCGGCAGTCATGTCCTTGCCCCAGTAGCGCTCGCGGCAGCGGCGCACGTACCAGTTGGAAAGCTCATCCACAAAGCGCTGCAGCTCGCGGCCCGCTTCGGTGATGTGCATTTGCTCCAGCTGCGTATCCACAAAGCCCACCAGCGTGTTCAAGCGGGAGAGCACCCAACGATCCATCTCGGAGAGGTTCTCCCGTACCAGCTTGTGCTTTGTGGGATCGAACTTGTCGATCTCGGCATAGAGCACATAGAACGCATAGGTGTTCCAGAAGGTGCCCATGAACTTGCGCTGGCTCTCGTTGACGGCCTCGTCATAGAAGCGGTTGGGCAGCCACGGCATGGAGGCGGTGTAGAAATACCAGCGCACGGCATCCGCACCCTGCTTATCTAACACCGTCCACGGATCAACCACGTTACCTAAGTGCTTGCTCATCTTATGCCCTTCCTTATCCTGTACATGGCCCAATACCACGCAGTTCAGGAAGGAGGGGTCGTCAAACAGGCAGGTGGAAACTGCCAAGAGCGTGTAGAACCAACCGCGGGTCTGGTCGATGGCTTCGCTGATGAAGTCCGCAGGGTAGTTCTTCTCGAACAGCTCCTTATTTTCAAACGGATAGTGGAATTGCGCAAAGGGCATAGCGCCGCTGTCGAACCAGCAGTCGATGACGACCGGCTCCCGCTTCATGTGACCGCCGCACTTGGGGCAGTGCACCTTGATCTCGTCGATAAACGGCTTGTGCAGCTCGATATCCTCGGGCACGTTCTCGCCCATTTCCTTTAGCTCCGCAATAGAGCCCATAACGTGAATCTCGCCGCAATCCGGGCAAGTCCATACAGGCAGCGGCGTGCCCCAATAGCGCTCGCGGGACAGACCCCAGTCGATCACGTTTTCGAGGAAGTTGCCCATGCGGCCTTCCTTGATGGTATCCGGCAGCCAGTTGACGCGGCGGTTAAAGGCCATCAGCTTATCCCGCACTTTGGTCATGGCGATGAACCATGTTTCGCGGGCGTAATAGATCAGCGGCGTGTCGCAGCGCCAGCAGTGCGGGTAGCTATGCTCAAACAGAGGCGAGTCGAACAGCAGCCCGCGCTCCTTTAAGTCTGCGATCACCTTGGGGTCGGCATCCTTTACGAATAAACCGTCAAAGGGGGTGCCACCGCACATATCGCCCTTGGTGTCTACCATCTGCACAAAGGCAATGCCGTTTTCGCGGCAAACACGGTAGTCGTCTTCACCGAAGGCGGCAGCATTATGCACGATGCCCGTACCGTCGGTCGTGGTAACGTAATCGTCCGCAATGACCACAAACGCTTTTTTATTGCCCGCGGCCTTGCGCGTGCATTCGTATAAAGGCTCGTAGCTTCGGCCAACCAGCTCACTGCCGGGGAAGCGGTCAATGATCTCGGCACCCTCGCCCAGTACCGTTTCAACCAAGTTGGTGGCAAGAATGAACACCTCGCCGTCCTTCTTGGCGCGGGAATAACTGGTGTTGCCGTTGACGGCGATACACACGTTGGAGCACAGCGTCCAAGGCGTGGTCGTCCAAGCAAGATACGATGCGTCCTCGTCCGTGCAGCGGAAGCGCACGGTAGCGGAGTATTCCTTTAAATCCTTATAGCCCTGTGCCACCTCGTGGGAGGACAGCGCCGTGCCACAGCGGGGGCAGTAAGGCACTACCTTGTGCCCCTTATACAGCAAGCCCTTGTCATAGATGGTTTTTAACGCCCACCATTCGGACTCGATGTAGTTGTTGTCGTAGGTGATATACGGGTCGTCCATGTCCGCCCAGAAGGCTACGCGCTCGCTCATGTCTTCCCATTCGTGCTTATACTTCCAAACGGACTCCTTGCACTTCTGGATGAAGGGCGCAACGCCGTATTCCTCGATCTGCTCCTTGCCGTCTAAGCCCAAGAGCTTTTCCACCTCCAGCTCCACGGGGAGGCCATGCGTATCCCAGCCGGCCTTGCGGAACACGTTGTAGCCCTTCATGGTGCGGTAGCGGGGAATGATGTCTTTGATGCAGCGGGTCAAAATATGCCCGATATGCGGCTTGCCGTTGGCGGTGGGAGGGCCGTCGTAAAAGGTGAAGGCGGGGCCGTCTTCATGGGACTTGGCGCATTTTTTGATGATGTCGTTCTCCTTCCAGAACGCCAGCGTCTCCTTTTCGCGCGCCGTAAAGTCTAAACTTGTGGGAACTTTTTTGTACATGCTTATCTGCTCCTTTATCCTCGTCGCCCGGGATTTCCCGGGAAATGTACTCTGTTGGATACCGGCGGCAATAAAAAACGCCCCTGCGAAGGGACGGAGGTTTTCCGCGGTACCACCCTACTTTACCGCCCGAGGCGGGCGGCCTTATAGACGGCGCTGTAACGGGCGCGCCCGTGCAAGGCTACTCGATTTTTCACCCTGCCGCTCACGGGGGATGCAGCCGCCTGCCCTACGCCGCGCTTGCACCCTGCCCGCGGCTCGCTTGGTAAGACGTTGTGGCGTTTGCGTGTCCCGATCGACACTTTTTCGTTATGGAGAAAAGTATAACCGCAGAATCTTCTTTTGTAAAGTGCTTTTGGAGCGAAATTGGGGTATACTGAGCGGGATCGCTATTATATAAGGTAAGTTTTCGTTTCTTATGCGAGAAACGTTAAAGCACCTGCGCATACGGCAACAGTGCAAGTGTAAAAAACGGAGCGGCACCCCACAACATCTGGGCTTGACCCGCCTGTTTACACTCTATATTGTATCTTCCTTCCAATTCCCCGAAAATGCCCAAAACACCGGGGAAAATCGGGTGAAAAATTTTTTCGAAAACCCCTTGCATTTCTAGCATACATCCTGTAAAATAAACGCGTTGCGCAAAAAACGTAGATTTTATGGCGCAATCGGGATGAAGCGGGAGGTTGCCGGGAGCCACCGGGTAATTTCCGCAGACCACCCACCTACGGGTGATGGCCTCCCACCGTGCAGTCCTTACCAAACGCCGGAACGCAGGTTCCGGTAAAAAATAAGATAAGGAAACACACGGAAGAGTGTACAGCCCAATCTAAGAAGGAGGAAACCAAATAATATGGCAAACCAGAAGATCCGTATCAAGCTCAAGGCGTACGAATGCAATCTGATCGACCAAAGCGCCGAAAAGATCGTTGAAACCGCCAAGAGAACCGGCGCCCGCGTTTCGGGACCTATCCCCCTGCCCACGGAAAAGGAGATCGTTACGATCCTCCGCTCCCCGCATAAGTACAAGGATTCCCGTGAACAGTTTGAGATGCGTACGCACAAGCGTCTGATCGATATTCTCCAGCCCTCGGCCAAAACCGTGGACGCACTGATGAAGCTCGATCTCCCCGCCGGTGTCGACATCGAGATCAAGCTTTAAGCTTCGGAGGTGTAAATAATGAAGAAAGCCATAGTAGGCAAGAAAGTTGGTATGACGCAGCTGTTCCTCAGTGACGGTACCATGATCCCTGTCACTGTCGTGGAGGCTGGCCCCTGCCCCGTCGTCCAGAAAAAGACTGTGGAGCATGACGGTTACAGCGCAATCCAGGTTGGCTTTGCAGAGAAAAAGGAAAACCGCGTCACCAAGCCCGAGCAAGGGCATTTCGCCAAGGCGGGCGCAAAGGTCACCCGCTTCCTGAAGGAACTCAAGCTGGACGACGCCGCTTCTTATGAGGTTGGCAGCGTTATCAAGGCAGACATGTTCCAAGAAGGCGACCACATTGACGTGACCGGTACTTCCAAGGGCAAGGGCTTTGCGGGCTCCATCAAGCGCCACAACCAGTCCCGCGGCCGCAAGACCCACGGTTCCCATTCCTACCGGACTCCCGGCTCCATGAGCGCGTGCTCCGATCCTTCCAAGGTGTTCAAGCACAAGAACCTGCCCGGTCATATGGGTTCTGAACAGGTCACCATCCAGAACCTGGAGATCGCTCGCGTGGATGCAGACCGCAACCTGCTGCTCATCAAGGGTGCCGTTCCCGGCGCAAAAGGCGGCATGGTCGTGGTCAAGAGCACGGTAAAGTAAGGATTGAGAGGAGGAAACACCATGCCTAAAGTTGCATTGTTCAATATAACCGGCAAGCAGGTCGGCGATGTAGAGCTTTCCGACAACGTGTTTGGTCAAGAGGTCAACACCTCCGTCATGCACGACGTCGTAAAGGCGTACCTTGCCAACCAGCGCCAGGGCACACAAAGTGCGTTGACCAGAAGCGAAGTTTCCGGCGGCGGCATCAAGCCCTGGAGACAAAAGGGCACCGGCCGCGCCCGTCAGGGTTCCACCCGCTCGCCCCAGTGGCGTCACGGCGGTATCGTGTTCGCGGTAAAGCCCCGCAGCTATCGAATCGACCTCAACAAAAAGGTCAAGCGCCTGGCAATGAAGTCCGCGCTGTCCTCTAAGGTCAACGACAACGAACTGATCGTATTCGACGAGCTCAATCTGGCAGCTCCCAAAACCAAGGAAATGGTAAAGGTGCTGGATGGCATGAACATTGAGAAGGCGCTGATCGTTCTTTCCGGCAAGGATGAGATCGTAGAGCGCGCCGCGTCCAACATCCCCAACGTGAAAACCACGTTCGTTGGCACCCTCAATGTGTATGATATTCTCAAGTATGACAAGCTCATCCTCACCAAGGAGAGCCTCGCAGCGATTGAGGAGGTATATGTATAATGAAAAACCCGCATGACATTATCCTCAAGCCCGTGCTGACCGAGAAAAGTTACGACTATCTCCCCAGCAAAGTGTACACGTTCATCGTGGACAAACGGGCCAACAAAACGGAGATCCGTCAGGCGGTAGAGGCTGTGTTCGACGTTAAGGTTGACGACGTGCACACCGTAAACCGTTTGGGCAAGATGAAGCGCCAGGGCGCTCACGAAGGCCGTCGCGCTTCCACCAAAAAAGCGTACGTAAAGCTGAAGAAGGACAGCAAGGGTATTGAGTTCTTCGACAGCATGTCCCAGTAAGGAGGCTCACCATGGCGATTAGGAAAATCAACCCCACCACGCCGGGTCAGCGGTTTATGACGGTCTCCGCCTTTGAAGAGATCACCAGCACCACCCCGGAAAAATCCCTGATGACGGATCTGCGTCATTCGGGCGGCCGTAACAATCACGGCAGGATCACCGTGCGCCACCGCGGCGGCGGCGCACGGCGCAAGTACCGCATCATCGACTTCAAGCGCAACAAAGACGGCGTACCGGCAAAGGTTGCCACCATCGAGTACGACCCCAACCGCTCCGCCAACATCGCACTGCTGACCTATGCAGACGGCGAAAAGCGCTACATCATCGCACCTCTGGGCCTCACCGTTGGCGACACCATCGTGTCCGGCCCCGAAGCCGATATCAAAGTCGGTAACGCGCTGCCCATCGCAAACATCCCCGTGGGCACCATGATCCACTGCATCGAGATCAAGCCCGGCAAGGGCGCGCAGATGGTCAGATCCGCCGGCAACGCGGCGCAGCTGATGGCTAAGGAAGGCAAGTACGCACAGGTGCGTCTGCCCAGCGGCGAGGTTCGCCTCATCCCCATGAACGCCAAGGCCACAATCGGCCAGGTGGGCAATGTGGATCATGAGAACATCAAGCTCGGCAAAGCCGGCCGTACCCGTCATAAGGGCTTCCGTCCCACTGTTCGCGGCTCCGTCATGAACCCCTGCGACCATCCGCACGGCGGCGGCGAGGGCAAGAGCCCCATCGGCCGTCCCGGCCCGGTTACCCCTTGGGGCAAGCCTGCACTGGGTTACAAGACGCGTAAGACGAAGAACCGCAACGATAAGTTCATCGTACGCCGCAGAGACGGCAAGTGAGAAGGAAGGAGTAAAGGTTCATGAGTAGGTCCGTTAAAAAAGGCCCGTTTGTGTGTGAGCGCCTCTTAAAGCGCGTCACCGATATGAACGCATCCGGCAAAAAGACCGTGGTCAAAACCTGGTCTCGCGCTTCCACGATATTCCCCGAGTTTGTGGGACATACCATTGCTGTCCATGATGGCCGCAAGCATGTGCCCGTATACGTTACCGAGGAAATGGTGGGTCATAAGCTGGGCGAGTTTGCGCCCACCCGCACGTTCCGCGGTCACAGGGGTTCCGAGAAGTCCTCGGGCGCCAGGTAAGGAGGAGAAGAAGAATGGCAACTAGATCCAGAGAAAAAGCGGCAGCCCGCCGCGAGAATGCCGATCGTCGTCCCCATGCCATCGTGCGCTATGTGCGGATTTCCGCCCGCAAGGTCAAGGTCGTGATCGACCTGATCCGCGGCAAGTCCGTCGCCGAGGCAAAGGCGATCCTGATGTACACCCCCAAGGCGGCTTCCGCCGTGGTAGAAAAGCTCTTAGACTCCGCGGTCGCCAATGCGGAAAACAACTTGGAGCTTTCCCGTGACAATCTGTACGTTGCAGAGGTGTTCGCCAATCAAGGCCCCACCCTCAAGCGGTTCCGTCCCCGCGCGCAAGGCCGCGCCACCCGCATCCGCAAGCGTACGAGCCACATCACCATCGTACTGGACCAGGCGAAGTAAGGAGGAAGAGTAATGGGTCAGAAAGTTAATCCAAACGGCTTCCGCGTCGGCGTCATCCGCGATTGGAACACCCGTTGGTATGCGCAGAAAAAGGACTTCGCCGATTTCCTCGTTGAGGATAAGAAGATCCGCGACTACGTGAAAAAGAAGTATTTCGCAGCCAGCATCTCCAAGATCGATATCGAGCGTGCTGCCAACAAGATCACGGTGAACATCTATACCGGCCGTCCCGGCATGCTCATCGGCAAAGGCGGCGCAGGCGTGGAGCTGATCAAGCAGGACGTGTCCGAGCTGGTCAACAAGAGCGTCAACGTGAACATCATGGAAGTGCGCAACGTTGATACCGACGCGCAACTGGTGGCAGAGAACATCGCCGCGCAGATCGAAAAGCGCGTATCCTTCCGCCGTGCCATGAAGCAGGCCATGGGCCGCACCATCAAGGCAGGCGCAAAGGGCATCAAGATCAAGTGCGGCGGCCGTTTAGGCGGCGCCGAGATCGCCCGTACGGAAGGCTATCACGACGGTTCCATCCCGCTGCAGACCATGCGCGCGGATATCGAGTACGGCTTTGCAGAAGCATCCACCACCTACGGTCGCATCGGCGTAAAGGTGTGGGTGTACAAGGGAGAAGTCCTTGGCAGCCATCGCAGGGAAGGAGGCAAATAACCATGTTGATGCCGAAAAGAGTCA
>CAYZAW010000060.1:0-10853 GCA_964476505.1 uncultured Oscillospiraceae bacterium
CGTGTCCTACGCCGAACATTTCTTCAACATATTTATGAGCCACCGGCTGGTACTCGCCGGAGAAGTTCAGGTCGATATCGGGGGTTTTGTCCCCCTTGAAGCCCAAGAACACCTCAAAGGGTATCTCAAAGCCCTCCTTGCGGTAAGGCGTGCCGCAGTTGGGACAGGTTTTATCCGGCATATCCACGCCGCAGGAATACTTCTCTCTATCGGTATCAAAATCGCTATGCTTGCAGTTGGGGCAAACATAGTGGGGCGGCAGTGCGTTCACCTCTGTAATGCCCGCCATGGTTGCCACCAAGGAGGAGCCAACAGAACCACGGGAGCCTACCAAGTACCCGTCGCTTAATGATTTTTGCACCAACCGCTGCGCCATCAGATACAGGGAGGCAAACCCGTTGGTGATGATGGAATTGAGCTCCTTATCCAGCCGCTTTTGCACCGTTTCCGGCAGAGGATCGCCGTACTTTGCGTGGGCGGTATCAAGCGCCATGTTCTTTAAAATGTTTTCCGCATCGGGAATCACAGGGGCATGCGTGCCGTCCGGATAGGGCTTTAGCTGCTCGATCTTTGCCGCAATGGCATTGGGGGTCGTTACCACAACGTCCAGCGCGTCCTCCTCGCCCAAGTAGGAAAACTCCTCCAGCATTTCGTCCGTGGTTTTAAAATACAGCGGCGCTTGCTCGTCCGCGTCCTCAAAGCCCATTTCGCTCATCAGTATCGCCCGGTACTGCGCGTCCTCCGGCTCTAAAAAGTGCACGTCGCCTGTTGCCGCCACAGGGATATCCAAGGAGCGGCCCATCTGTAAAATACGCCGGTTGTATTCCCTAAGGGCTTCTTCGTCCGCCGCCTTGCCCTCCCGCAGTAAAAAGGCATTGTTGCCGATGGGCTGAATCTCTAAATAATCGTACCGGCGGGCGATGGTTTGCAGCGCTTCCTCGCTTTCGCCCCGCAGCATAGCTTGAAACAGCTCCCCCTCCACGCAGGCGGAACCCAATATCAGCCCTTCCCGGAACATGGAAAGTAAACTCCATGGAATTTGGGGCTTGGTATGCAAAAAGTCCAAATGGGCATGGCTAACGATTTTGTACAGGTTGTACATGCCCTGCTGGGTTTTTGCCAGTATGATGATATGGTACGTTTTAGGCCGCGCCTTGCCGCGCTTGCCCGTTTGCTGCTCCTGTTCCGCGCTCCAAACGGTAACGGGCATATGCTCTACGCCGCGTTCCTTGAGCATGGACATAAACTGTATAAACGCCTCCGCCGTTGCGCCCGCGTCGTCCACCGCCCGGTGATGGTTCTCCAAGGAGATGCCCAGCCGCTCGCAAACGGTATCCAGCTTATGGTTCTTCATGTCTTTTAACAGATACCGGGAAAGCATCAGCGTATCCGCATAGGCATGCTTGAATTCCAGCCCGTAGCGTGCCCCGTGCACCCGAACAAAGCCAACGTCGAACGAGGCGTTGTGGCCTACCAGCACGCAGTCCTCGCAAAAGTCCCGAAATTGCTGCAATACCTCTGCCGTGGCGGGCTGCCCGGACACCATTTCGTTTGTGATGCCGGTAAGCTCCGTGATCTTTGGGGAAATGGGTACGCCGGGGTCGATCAGCGAGCTAAAGCGGCCGGTCACCTTGCCGTGCTCCAGCTTTACCGCGCCGATCTCCAACAGGTGCCCCACATCCGCCCGTAAGCCAGTGGTCTCTACATCGAACACCACATAGCGGTTATCCAGCGGATACAACTCCGTATCGCGAATGAGATACCCCTCCACGCCGTACAGGGGCTTGATGCCCGCGTCCTTGCAGGCCTTTGTAGCCTCCGGGAACGCCTGCACCACGCCGTGATCCGTGATGGCAATGGCGGCATGCCCCCAGCGGGCAGCCGTTTTTACCGCCGCCTTGACCCGCGTTAGGCCGTCCATAGAGGACATCTGCGTATGCAGGTGCAGCTCTACCCGCTTCTCTGCGGCAGTATCCATGCGCTGTTCCTTGGGGCCTGTCATGATATCGTAAGCAGTGATGACCAGCTCGTAGTGCGCAAAGCTGTCCGGCCGGCAATCGCCCCGCACCATGAGGATACCGCCCTCTTTTTTAATTCCTTCCAGCTTTTCCAACAGCCGTTCGCCCTTTTTCTGCTCGATGAACAGCTTGCAGCTAACGGTATTTGTGTGATCCGACACGGAGAACATGAGAAGTGCGTTGCCCTTGTCGCCCCGCAGCGTCTTAAGCTCCGTGGTGATGATCTCCCCCTGCACCGTTACCCGTCCGGAATCCTCCCGAAGCGCGTCCATAGCGGTGAAAACGTATTTTTGCACGGGCTTGCCGTAGATAAGCGTCCATTTGCCCGCGCTTGGCTGTGCCTGAACGGGCATAGAGGCGTTTTCGCGCCCTGCGGGCCTGTCCTTAGGCCTTGCCGCCGGTTTTTCTGCCGCCTTAACAGCCGCAGGCGCGGCGGCTCTTATTTGCGACGGCGTGGGCGCTTGCTCCGCTGTGATTTCCAGCTCTATCTCGTAGCCCGAGAAGCGATTTTTGAGTATGGCTAAAAGCCCGCTGCGGTTTTCCTGCGATACGGGCGCTTGCGCCGTTAACGAAACGACCAATGTATTTGTGCTGCGTTTGAGCGTGGTATCCCGAAGCGTAAGGCAGCTTGTCCATGGGCCCGCCTCGCGCAATAAATCCAAAAAAGCTTCCTGCAAACCTGTTCCCCCAACCGATTCTGTTATTAAGCTATTTCTGTTCAGCCAGCCGCTCGGCGGTGGCTATTAATAATTCTATCATATTTTGCACCGTGCCGGACGCTTTTTGTTCCCCTTTTTCGAACAATATTCCGTTGTCCTTGCCAAAGGCGATTCCGACGTCTGCCTCTCGCGCCTCCCCGGGGCCGTTTACCGCACAGCCCATCACGGCTACGGTCAGCGGCGTTTTGATGTGGGAGAGCCTTTGCTTTACGCTCTCCACGATCACGGGAAGATCCACCCCTGTGCGCCCGCAGGTGGGGCAGCTGATGACCTCAACGCCGAACCTTCGAAGCCCCGCCGCCTGCAAGATGGACTGCGCCGCATACACCTCCTGCACCGGGTCGCCCGTGATGGACACCCGCATGGTGTCGCCAATGCCTTCCATTAAAAGCGTACCCAAGCCCACGGCAGACTTTATTTGCGCGTCTACGCCGCTGCCCGCCTCGGTAACGCCTATATGCAGCGGATATCTGGTTTGCTGCGCTGCCTGCCGGTATGCTTCTACCGTATCCGGCACGTTGCTGGCCTTTAGGGACAGAACAATATCATAAAACCCTTCCCGCTCCAATAATGAAGCATGAGACAGAGCGCTTTGTACCATGGCTTCCGGCGTTGGCCCGCCGTACCGCGCAAGAAGTGCCGGTTCTACGGAGCCGCTGTTCACCCCGATGCGGATGGGCACATGATGGGCTTTGGCACAGGCTGTTAAGCGCTTTACCTGCTCTTCTCCGCCGATGTTGCCCGGGTTGAAGCGAAGCTTGTCTACCCCGTGCTCCATGGCAGCAATGGCCAGCTTATAATCGAAATGGATATCCGCCACAAGCGGAATATGTATTTTCTCCTTGATGGCAGGAATAGCCTCGGCACACGCCATATCGTACACGGAAGCGCGTACGATCTCGCAGCCTGCCGCCTCCAGCTTGATGATCTGCGCTGCGGTTTCCTCCGCGTTTCGGGTGTCGGTATTGGTCATGGACTGTATAGAAACAGGCGCGCCGCCGCCAATCGTTACCCCTGCCGCACTGACCGGGTTTGCACTTCGTCGCTGCATGTTAGCCTCCTATGAGCATTCGAATGTCGCTAACGGTCAATATCAGCGCCAAGCCCATCAACAGCACCAGCCCCGCAAAATGCACCATGCCTTCCTTTTCCGGCGGCACGGGCTTGCCGCGAACGGCCTCCACCAGCAGAAACACCAGCCGTCCGCCGTCCAGCGCGGGCAGCGGCAGTAAATTGATGATGGCAAGATTAACGCTGATGAGCACCGCCAAATTCAAAACGACCTCCAGCCCCAGCCGCACCGCCGCACCCATTACGTTCACGGTGCCCACGATGCCTACCACATCCCCCTGCTGCACGCCTTGGGTGAATATGCTGCCGAAGAACTGGAACATGGCGCGAATGAGCTCCCACACATAGGAGAAGGAGCCGCCGATGGCCTGAAACAGACCGTACCGCTGGCGGATAGGCGCTAGCATAACGCTGATTCCCACCTGCTGCGCCCCGCTTGCTTCATCGTGCAGGATGGTAACGGGTACGTCCACCTCGCTATTATCGCGAAGCACGGTCAACATCATTTCCGTTACGGCGGGGTCGGCGATCTTAGCGGAAAGCTCCGTGAAAAACACAATGTCCTGTCCATCGGCACGAAGGATACGGTCGCCAACCTGCAAGCCGCTTTCCTCGGACGCGCCGCTGATATCCGATACCGTGATCTCCTGCCCCACGATGTCGCCATAGGTCATGAGCGAAACCGTGGCGATGAGAAGCGCAAACAGCAGGTTCATGACAGGCCCTGCCAGCACCACCAATACGCGCTTCCAAACCTTTTGCGCGTTGAAGCTTTCGGAATCGTTTTGCCCCTCCTCATCCCCATGGAAACGGCACATGCCGCCGATGGGAAACGCCCTGAGGGAAAACAGGGTGCCCTTATGCTCTTTTCCCCACACCTTGGGGCCCATGCCCACCGCGAATTCCTCCACCTTGAAGCCAAGCCGCCTCGACACAAAATAGTGCCCGAATTCATGGGCTACCACAAACACGCCCAAGAGCAGAAGCGCGCCAATGATCGATAATACATTGCTAAACAGATTATCCAATGCCAAGACCCTTTCCCTTTGCCCATTCCCGCACCATTGCCCGGGCGTGAGCGTCTACTTCCATAATATCTTCCAAGGCGTTGACCTCGGTCATTGCCGCCTTACCCATAGCGTACTCCACGGAGCGGTAAATATCCAAGAACCCGATGCTGCCGGCAATAAACAGCTCCACCGCCGCCTCGTTCGCACCGTTATACACGATAGGCAGTGTTTTGCCCTCGCCAAGCGCCGCGTAGGCTAGGCTAATTGCCGGGTAGTCCATCGCCGGAAAAAACGTGAGCGCCCCGGCCTCGGTCAGAGACAGCTGCTTTACCGGCCCCGGCAGCCTGTCGGGGTAAGTCATGGCGTACTGAATGGCAAGCCGCATATCCGGCAGGCTCATTTGCGCCATAATAGCGCCGTCCATGTATTCTACCATAGAATGTACGATGGATTGTGGGTGAATCAGTACCAAAATGTGTTCTTTCGGAACATCAAACAGAAAGCTGGCCTCCATGACCTCCAAGCCCTTGTTGAACAGCGTAGCGGAGTCGATGGTGATCTTTTTTCCCATACGCCAAGTTGGATGGCAAAGCGCCTGTTCGGGCGTAACCGTTTCCCACTGCTCCTGCGGGAGCTGCCAGAACGGGCCGCCGGAGGCGGTCAATATCAGCTGGCGCACGTCCTGCTTGTTGCCGTTATGCAGGCATTGGAAGATGGCTGACTGCTCGCTGTCCACCGGCAGCAGCCGCCCTTGATACTGCTTGAGCGCGCGGTTGACCAGCACGTTGCCGCAAACGATGCTTTCCTTATTGGCCAGCGCCACGGTTTTGCCCGCTTTTAGGGCGGCTAACAGCGCCGGAAGCGCCGCGATGCCGGAAATGCCCAGTACCACGATGTCAACCTCGGCAAGCGCCGCCAACTGCGCCGCCGCATCCTCTCCCGTGACCAGCATTGCGCCCTGCGGCAAATATGCGGTTTGGGAAAGCGCCGCGCCCTCGTCTGCGATCCCGATATAGCGGGCATGGCATGCGCGCGCCTGTTCCACTGTGAGCGCCGCGTTATGGGAGGCGCATATCGCCGTAACCTCAAAGGCATCCGGCATGGCCGCCGCCACCTCCAAGGCTTGGCGGCCTATGGAACCGGTGCTGCCTAATACGGCAATTCGTTTTCTATCCATGAAGTATCCTCACTTGCTCCTGCGTTATGCCACCAGAGAAACAATATAGTAATACCCGGCGATCAACGGCGCGCAAAACAGCACGCTGTCTAACCGATCCAGCACGCCGCCGTGCCCCGGAAACAGCGTGCCAAAGTCCTTCCTGCCCGCCCAGCGCTTCAGCGTGGACGCAAACAGGTCTCCAAACTGCCCGAAGATGCCGCATAAGCCGCCTAATATCAAAAGTGCAGCCAAAGAGGTATCGCCGCTCCAAATGGGCTCTGCAATAAACACCAGCAGCCCGCCTATCACGCCGCCCAGTATGGACGCAATGCTGCCCTCCACGGTCTTTTTAGGGCTGATGTTAGGGCAGAGCTTGTGCTTGCCGAAAAAGGAGCCGATAAAGTACGCCAGCGTATCCCCCACAAGCGGGCCGGCAAAAGCCAAGAGCAACGCGGAGACCGCCGTTTTTTGCGGAAACATAACGGGCAGCGTCCCTAAGCATACAAAAAAGGACAACGGGTACACGTACAGGAACAGCGCCGCCATGCAATCCGGCGTGGTGCGCACCTTGGTCAATATGCGGTCGATCACCGTTACGCAAACGCACAGCATCGCCAGCAGCAGCACCGCGCCAATTCCCCACAGGCTGTACAGCACCGCAAAGAATGCCGCAAACACAAACGCCGGGGCTGCCATGGGTTTGATTTCTTTATCGTGAAACAGCCAGCGCATTTCGTAAACGGCGATCAGTGCCGCAAGGGTTATGAGTATCAGCTGCGCCGTTTTTCCCAGCGCCACAGCGCCCAAGAACAGCGCACACAGCAGTACGCCCACAAAAATACGCGTTTTCATTATACCCCTCCAAACCGTCTGGAACGCTTTTGATAGGTGCGAAGCCCCTCCAAATATCGTTCGTCGGAATAGTCCGGCCAGTAATCCTCCACAAACAGCAGCTCCGCATACGCCGCCTGATACATCAAAAAGTTGGAGAGCCGCTGTTCCCCGCTGGTTCTGATCACCAGATCCAGCATGGGGAGGTCTTTCGTGTACAGGCGGTTTTCTATCTCCCGCTCAGTAATGTCAGCAGGAGAAAGCGTGCCTGCGGCGGCCTCCTCCATCAGCAGCCTTGCTGCGCGTAAAAGCTCCGCGCGGCTGCCGTAATTGAGGCAGATGTTGAGCTTTAGTCCGCTGTTATTTGCGGTTTTTGACTCCGCTGCCCGTACCGCCGTTCGCACCGCGTCTGGAAACGCGTCAAGCTCGCCTAAAGCGCGGATGCACACATCGTTTGCGTGCAGCTCCGCGATCTCTTTATTGAAATACTCTACCAGAAGCGAAAACAGCACGCTTTTTTCACTTTCCGGGCGTTTCCAATTCTCCGTAGAAAAGGCGTACAGCGTTAAGGCCTCTATCCCCAGATCGGAGGAGAGGCGAATGATGCCCCGCAACCGCTCCACACCTGCTTTATGCCCCATGGAGCGGGGCAGCCCGCGAGACTGCGCCCAGCGGCCGTTGCCGTCCATAATGATGCCAACGTGCTTGGGCAGATTTTCGTCCAAGCCCAGTTTTTTTAAGGCTTCGCCTGTGATCGTTTTCAAGAGGCAACCTCCTATGAAGGAGGGGTCGGCGTTGCTGCCGACCCCACTATATGATTATATTTGCGGCTGTGTTTGAAATACGGCGTAAGTCAGTCGCAGGGTATTTGGCAATTCTGCCAACGCCTGCTGCCGCACAACGCGCTTTTCGTTACCCGCAAGCCCTTTGCGGCTTTTCACTTCCTCCAGCAGCAGCTCATAGCCGTCGGCGGTGAGGCGCTGCACCGCAGTACCCAATTCCCAGCCTAAAACCGAAATCAAACTGCCAGTATCTCCTTTTCCTTATCCGCCATCACGCTGTCCACATTTTTGATGAACTCGTCGGTCAGCTTCTGGCACTGATCCTCCATGAGCTTTTGATCGTCCTCGGTGATCTCGGAATCCTTCTTGAGCTTTTTGATCTGCTCGATAGCGTCCCGGCGGATGGAGCGGATGGCGACCTTGCTTTCCTCGCCCTTTTTGCGCACTACCTTTACCAACTCCTTGCGGCGTTCCTCGGTCAGCTCCGGGAATACCAAGCGAATCATTTTCCCGTCGTTACTGGGGTTGATTCCAAGGTCGGACTTCTGGATGGCTTTTTCCACGTCGCCCAAGGCTTTGGTATCCCAAAGCGAGATCACCAGCAGCCGCGGCTCCGGCGAGGAGATATTACCCAACTGGTTTAAGGGCGTGGGCGTGCCGTAATAATCTACCATGATGCGGTCTAAAAGCTGCGGATTGGCGCGGCCTGCCCGAAGGCCGGAAAGATCCTGCTTGAATACGGACATCGTTTTCCCCATTTTGTCTCTTGCAATATCAATGACCTCTGGCATGGTTCTTCCTCCTGCTGTTTTAATAGATACCGGTAACGTTTTGTGCTGCCTATTATTGTAATAGAAAAGCAGCGGGGTTACAAGCCTTATTCTCCGTCGATGAGGGTGCCCGCAGTTTTGCCGGATACCGCCGAAACGATGCTGCCCGGCTCCTTCAAGCCAAAGGCAACGATGGGAATATGCTGCTCCCGGCAAAGCGTGATCGCCGTGATATCCGTGGCCTTTAAGTTTTGCTCGATGACCTCCCGGTAGCTTACATGCGAGTACCGAACGGCGTTGGGATCGATTTTGGGGTCTGCGGAATAAATGGCATCGATGTTCTTTGCCAACAGCAACACATCTGCGCCGATCTCCGCCGCACGAAGCGCCGCCGCCGTATCCGTACTAAAAAACGGCGAGCCGCTGCCGCAGGCAAAAATCACTACCTTGCCGGAAGTGAGCGCCGCATCCGCCGCCCGAGCGGAAAACGTATCGCAAAAGCGCTGCATCTCCACGGCGGAAAGCACGGTGCAGGGTACATCCAAGGAAAGAAGCATATCCTGCATAGCGATAGCATTGATGGCGGTAGAAAGCATGCCCATGTGATCCGCCCGGTTTCTGTCCATACTGCCGGAGCTGCGCCCGCGCCAGATGTTTCCCCCGCCTACCACGATGCCGATTTCAACACCCATTGCGGCGGCTTCTTTAATTTGCAGTGCGGTTTGTTCGATGGTGGTAAAATCCAGCGTGTTGCCGGGGCTGGAAAGGGCCTCCCCGGAAAGCTTGAGTAAAACCCGTTTGTACATGCTGCCCTCCGTTATTACGTTACATTTTGGTTCATTATACCATACTTTTTTACCGCAGGATAGCACAAAGGCTGCCCGAACCGGACAGCCTTTGTAGGAAATGCAGTTATTTCTTCATCTGGGTTTGCGCGGCGATCTCCTCGGCGAAGTTGTCTTCGCGCTTCTGGAGGCCTTCGCCCATCTCGTAACGCACAAAGCTCTTGATGGCGATCTTTTCGCCAAGCTTGGCGGCAGCGTCGTTCACCACGCGGGTGATGCTGCGGTCGGTGTCCTTTACAAACAGCTGATCCAAGAGGCAAACCTCTTTGTAGTACTTCTCGATGCGGCCAACCAGCATCTTCTCGATGATGGCGTCGGGCTTGGGCTTCTCCTCGTTCTTGGCCTGGGCGCGGATGATCTCGCGCTCATGCTCCACCTCGGATTCGGGCACTTCCTCGCGCTTGAGGTACAGGGGCTTCGCCGCTGCGATATGCATGGCGATGTCGTGTACGATCTGCTTGAACTCATCGTTCTTGGCAGCCGCTTCGGAGGCTTCCATATCCACCAGAACGCCGATCTTACCGCCCATGTGGATGTAGCTGTCCGCTACGCCCTCAACGCGGGCAAAGCGGCGGATGCTGATCTTTTCACCGATCTTGGCAACGGCCTCGTTCAAAAGGGCGTTGATGGTGCTGCCGGGGGCCTTCACGGAGTCCTGCGCCAGAAGCGCGTCCACATCGGCGGGGTTCTTTTTGGCGATCTGCTCGGCTACCATCTGTACGAATGCCATGAACGCATCGGTCTTGGCAACGAAGTCCGTTTCGCAGTTGACCTCAACGATCACGCCAACGCCTTCGCCAATGTAAGAACCTACTACGCCCTCAGCCGCGATACGGCCGGCCTTTTTCGCCGCCGCCGCAAGACCCTTCTCGCGCAGAAAGTCCTTCGCTTTTTCCATATCGCCATCGCACTCCACGAGGGCCTTTTTGCAGTCCATCATGCCCGCCTGGGTCATCTCACGAAGATCCATAATGTCTTTTGCGGTAAAGTTTGCCATTCTATGTTCCTCCCTATCTATTTCAAAATCGTTTTTACCGTGTTTTCTATTATCTCTTTGAAAAGGGGGAAGCCATTCGCCTCCCCCGCACATTGAAATTAAGCTTCCGGTTCTTCGGCGTCGGCAGCATCGTCAGCGTCGTTCATCTGCTCACCCTGATGGCCTTCCAGAACGGCGTCTGCCATCTTGGCGGCGATGAGCTTGACTGCACGGATGGCGTCGTCATTGCCGGGGATCACGTAATCTACTTCGTCGGGATCGCAGTTGGTATCCACGATGGCAACGATGGGGATCTTGAGGGTGCGGGCTTCCAGAACGGCGATATGCTCCTTGCGGGGGTCAACCACGAACATGGCGCCGGGGAGCTTCTTCATATCTTTGATACCGCCAAGGTTCTTTTCCAGCTTTTCGCGCTCGGCGTTGAGCTTGATAACTTCCTTCTTGGGGAGCAGCTCGAACTGGCCGTTGGCTTCCATTTGCTCGATCTTGCGCAGCTTGTTGATACGGCTCTGGATGGTTTTGAAGTTGGTGAGCATGCCGCCCAGCCAGCGCTGGTTCACGTAAGGCATGCCGACACGGGTGGCCTGCTCGGCGATGGCCTCCTGGGCCTGCTTCTTCGTGCCGACGAAGAGGACCTGGCCGCCGCGGGCG
>CAYZAW010000061.1:0-9116 GCA_964476505.1 uncultured Oscillospiraceae bacterium
CTACCGCAAGCGCCGTTATCGATGTCCCTGTTGTGGGAAACGTTTCTACGAAAACAATTATCTGCTTCCCAAATGGCATCACATGACCAATCGTCTTGCGTTGTTAACAATGCACCACATGGAGGTCAAAATGTCCAGAAAAGAGCTTGCCGGTATGATGGGTGTTTCGCCTTCTACTGTTGGTCGCTGGCTTGCACTTCTGGAGTTCGGTAAGCCGTCTAAGCTTCCCAGTGTACTCTCTATTGACGAATTCAAAGGCAATACGGAGTACGGGAAGTTTCAGTGCATTCTGACCGCGCCGAAAGAGCGGCGCGTTCTGGACATTCTGCCTACCTTTCGTGAAAGCGAAATCTATCAGTATTTATCTGCGTTTCCAAATCGAAAGAGTGTACAATACTTCGTTACGGACATGAAAAAAGAGTATGTTTCGATTGCTGAATCCCTGTTTCCCAACGCAACCATCGTGATCGATCGCTTTCATGTTGTTCGTTACTGCTCTTGGGCCGTGGAGAATGTGAGAAAGCGAATGCAAAAGAAGCTGTTGCCGGAGCAGCGTCGTTACTTTAAGCGCAGCCGTAAACTGCTCCTGTGCCATATGGAGAGGCTGTCTCCCAACAATATGGATGCCGTCAACCGTATGCTTTCTTTTAACAGAGATTTGCGTGAAGCATACTTACTAAAAGAGAAGTTCTATGAATTCATGGCGTCTAAGGATTCGATACAGGCCAAGGAGCGCCTGCGTGCGTTCCGTGCATTCGCCTTTGTTGCTAACATTCCAGAATTCAATACATTGCTTTCTATTCTTCAGAATTGGGAGAAGTACATCCTCAATGCTTTCGATTGCCCTTATTCCAACGGTTTCACCGAGGGGTGCAACAATACGATAAAGGTTCTTAAACGCGTTGCCTATGGTTACCGCAGCTTTAGCAATTTTCGTCGCCGTATTCTCATTACTTTCAATGTGAAAGAGCCACCCGCCGCTTAGCGAATGGCTCTCTTGTAACTCTTGTCTGCGCTCTACCCCAACTATTGACATAGAGCCATAAAAAAAGCGGCAAATGCCATAAAGGCAAATGCCGCCGATTTTTGATGGATTAACGCTTGCTGAATTGAGGCGCTCTGCGTGCAGCCTTGAGGCCGTACTTTTTGCGCTCCTTCATACGAGGATCACGCGTGAGATAGCCGGCCTTTTTCAGGGCGGGGCGCATCTCGGGATCGACCTTGAGCAGCGCACGGGCAATGCCGTGACGGATGGCGCCAGCCTGACCGGTGGTGCCGCCGCCGTACACATTGACCTTCACGTCGTACTTGGACAGGGTGTCCGTCAGTACGAGGGGTGCGCGTACGATCATTTTTAAGGTTTCGAGACCGAAGTACTCTTCAACGTCTCTCTTGTTCACGGTGATTTTGCCGGTGCCGGGAAGCATGCGAACGCGAGCGACGGACTTTTTGCGCCTACCGGTGGCAAGATACTGAGCTTGATTTGCCATTTTGCGTTTCTCCCTCCCTATTATTTCAGCACCAATGCTTCGGGCTTCTGCGCGGCGTTCTTATGCTCGGCACCTGCGTATACGCGCAGCTTGGTGAGCATCTGACGGCCGAGAGGGCCTTTGGGCATCATACGGCGAATGGACTCATACACAACGAATTCCGGCTTGGTTTCCATCAGGTGGCGATAGCTCGTCTCCTTGAGGCCGCCGGGATAACCGGTATGATGGTAATACTTTTTCTGATCCAGCTTTTTGCCGGTAAGGATAACTTTATCGGCATTGACGATGATCACATGATCACCGGTATCAACGTGCGGCGTAAAAATCGGCTTATGCTTCCCGCGGAGGATTGCTGCTACCTGAGAGGAAAGACGGCCTAAAACCATACCTTCCGCATCCACAACATACCATTTCCGCTGGAGATTCTCGCCTTTTGCCATATAGGTTTTCATGGCGCGTTCCTCCGATACTTGTTGGTTTTAATAATGTATTCCTATCCATTAGTGAACGCCGTACTTCCGGGGCTGTGGCCGCACTGCACCAATCTAATGGAAATCAGACAAAGTGTATTTTAACAAAGCCTGCTGGCATTGTCAAGGGAAAACGCACCATTTTTCGCCGTTTTTACCCAATTCGCCGTATTTATTTTAAACCGGCTGACGGTTGAGCAGTCGTTTTTCCACCGCTGCAACACCGTAATACATCATAGCCGCTAACAGGCAAAGAATCAAGATGGAAGCCATCACAAGATCCAGCTTGAACACCTGCCCGCCATAAACGATCAAATACCCGAGCCCCGCCTTGGACACCAAGTATTCCCCAACGATCACGCCAACCCAGCTCATGCCAACGCTGATCTTCATGGCAGACACCAGCGTAGGCGCGGAGGCTGGCAGCACCACCTTAGAGAATATCTGCGTTTTTGTTGCGCCAAGGGTTTTCATTAACAGCTGCTTTTCGCCCGTGATCTCCATAAAGCCGGTAAGCACCGTCATCACCGTTACCACCAGCGAAACCAACAACGCCATGGCGATGATCGCCCCCGTGCCCGCGCCGATCCATACGATGAGCACCGGCCCCAAAGCGATTTTAGGCAATGCGTTTAGCACCACCAAATATGGGTCTAAAATGCGGCACAGCGTTGGGCTCCACCATAACAGCGCCGCGACTGCCGTGCCCAATAAAGTACCCAGCACAAAGCCCGTGACCGTTTCGTACAGGGTGATCCCAATATGCAAAAACAGCTCTTCTCCTTCATACAGGGACGCAATGCTTTTTGCAATCCTAGTTGGGCTGCTGGCAATAAAGGGATCGATCATACCATAGTTTGCAGCAAGCTCCCACGCCAACAACAGCACCGTTAACAGCACCCAGCGCATTGCGGAAACGAACCGGGTGCGTTGGTTCAATTCTCGTAAGTAACGCCTGTGCTCCAAGGAATACTGTGCATCAGGCTTTGTCATAGGTATCCAGCTCCTTCCAGATCGTATCGAATAATTGTCGAAAGCCGGGTGCGTTTCGCCGCATCAAGGGCGACTCCTGTTCCCCCAAGCGAACGAACAGCTCGCGTTTTAACGTAGCCGGGCGCTCGGTAAACACTAAAATACGGTCGCACATGGAAATGGCCTCCGCGATATCATGGGTCACCAGTATGGCGGTTTTTCCCTCCCGCTTGATTATGCCGTGGATCTCATCCGCCGCACGAAGGCGCGTTTGATAGTCCAGCGCCGAAAACGGTTCGTCCAGCAGCAGCAGTACGGGATCAAAGGCAAGGGTTCTGATTAGCGCCACCTTTTGCCGCATACCGCCCGAAAGCTGACGGGGGTAATGCTGCCGAAACTCCGTGAGCCCGTAGGTAGATAACAGCGCCTGCACCCTAGCGCGGGTCTCATCCGTTAAAAGCCCCTTGACCTCCAAGCCCAGCAAACAGTTTTCTTCTATGGTGCGCCAATCCAATAAATAATCCCGCTGCAGCATATAGCCCACACCGCTGGAAACCCCGGTCACCGGCTTGCCGCCGATCATTACACGCCCCTCCGAGGGGCGAATCAGCCCGCACAGCAGGCTGAGCATGGTGCTTTTGCCGCAGCCGGAGGGCCCCACGACCCCCACAAACTCACCCTCCGCCACCTGAAAGGAAAGAGAATCTATCGCAAGGGTTTCCGCATGCGGCTCATGGTAGATCATTTTTACCGCATCCAGTTCTACAAGAGGTGATTGTTCCATATAATATAGCTACTCCTTTTTGCAAAATCGCAAGCACGCCGGGCCCTTCCGACCCTGCTATATGGTATTCTCCCGCCGGGCAGAACGTGCCGTGCCGCAATATCGCCCGCACCCGCCAAACGCATTGCGGCATAGTATGCAATAGCGGGTAAAAGCCCCGTAAAGAAAGGAGGGACACCTGTGCGTTTCGGATTTTTATGCGGCAAAGATGTGCGAAGCTATCCCTGCACCCGCCGCAGACCCCGCCCGCGAAAAAGCGGGCTCCATGCGCCGCTTAGCGGGCCTTGTTTATGCGCGTTGACTGTGATCGTGCTGATACTTCTTTTGTGCTGCGTTCCCCAATGGCTGTGCTGCGTGATTGCTACCGCGGCGCTTATCGCATTGCTGTGCGTGATGTGACCGTGTGAAATATAAAATAGGAAATCCGCTTGCAGTTATGATTGTATATTTACCGGTGACGATGTATAATAATTGTTGTAAAATAATGGTCATCTATGCGGTTGCCGCCCTGCGGTATCGTAATGCCGCATTCGGGGAGTGCACATGAGCTACGCCGATACGCTGTTTCAGGAAAATTGCAGAGACATTTTAACAAACGGTGTTTGGGATACCAACGTTCCCGTGCGTCCGCGCTGGGAGGACGGCACGCCTGCCCATACCGTAAAGAAATTTGGGCTGGTCAACCGCTACGACCTTTCCCGTGAGTTTCCCATCCTAACGCTTCGCCGTACCTATTTAAAAAGCGCGGTGGACGAGCTGCTTTGGATCTGGAAAAAAAAGTCCAACAACATCCACGACTTAAAAAGCCACGTTTGGGACAGTTGGGCAGACGAAAACGGCAGCATCGGCAAGGCGTACGGCTATCAGCTTGGGGTAAAGCATGTATATAAAGAGGGCATGTTCGATCAGGTTGACCGCGTGCTGTTCGATTTAAAGCACAATCCCCAAAGCAGGCGAATCATGACCAATCTGTACAACCACGCGGATCTGTCCGAAATGGCGCTGTACCCCTGTGCATACAGCATGACCTTCAACGTAAGCGGCAATGTGTTAAACGGCATATTGAACCAGCGCTCGCAGGATATGCTGACCGCCAACAACTGGAACGTATGCCAGTACGCCATACTGCTGATCATGCTGGCAACGGTGTCCGGCCTGCAGGCGGGAGAGCTGGTGCACGTAATAGCAGATGCGCATATTTACGACCGCCATGTGCCTATCGTGGAGGAGCTGTTACAGTTAAAGGGCTTTGACGCGCCCACGCTTACCGTTTCGCCAACAGAGGATTTTTACGCGTTCACCCCGGAAAGCTTTACGCTGACCGATTATCAGTATCATCCCTTTTCTCATAAAATTCCCGTTGCCATATAAGGAGAAACCGATGCATTTGATTGCTGCCGTGGATAAGAATTGGGGGATCGGAAAGGACGGAAGGCTGTTGTTCCGTCTTTCCGGTGATCTGTCCCGCTTTCGCACGCTAACGATGGGGCATATCGTTATACTGGGGCATAGCACCCTTTCCACCTTCCCCGGGGGCAAGCCGCTGTCCAGGCGCGAAAACATTGTATTGAGCCGGGATCTCACGCTATCCGTTCCCGGCGCTATCGTTTGCCATTCCATTCCCGATCTGTTTTATCTGTTGAGCGACAGTAAAAACGCAACAAAAGAATGCTTTGTGATAGGCGGCGCAAACGTGTATGCGCAGCTGATTCCCTATTGCAGCGATGCTTACATTACGCACGTGGCAGCCGATGCACAGGCGGACAGGTTCCTTCCCAACATTGCCCGCATGGAAAGCTGGAGCCTTGCCGATCTGGGAGATGCCTTAGAGGAGAACGGCGTTTCCTTTTCCTTCGCGCGGTATGAAAACCGCGCACCGCTGTTGTTCAACTAGCACCTTTGGCTCCGGGGAGGGGGCGCTATGAATTTTAACGGAATTGAAATCAACTGCTTTGAACAGCTTCCCATATTGGAGGCCATTCCATTAGACGGGTTAAAAACCATCGCCGCCGTTGGCGCCGGAGGAAAAACCACCTTGCTGTTCACGCTGGCGCAGGCGCTCTATGAGCAGGGCAAAAAAGTGGTGATCACAACCTCCACCCATTTTCATGTACCGGAGCAGTTTTCCGTGCAGCAAATACTCCCCACCCTTGACGATATCACCGAGGCCGCCAAACGCGGGCTTCCCGTGGCCTGCGGGGAACCGGTGGATAAAATTCGTTTGGCCGCGCCCGGTGCGGACGCTATGCAAGCGCTTTATGAGCACTTTGACGTTGTTTTAATAGAAGCGGATGGCTCCAAGGGCTACCCCATAAAAGCGCCCGGCGAGCATGAACCGGTGATACCGCCAAAAACCGATTTGGTTTGCATCGTTGCCGGGCTGTCCGCCGTTGGAAAAGAAATTTCGGAGGCAAGCTATCGCCCCGAGCTGGTGGCAGAGCTTTTAGAGACCCATGAGCGCCATGTGCTGCATACCCACGACGTTGCAAACCTGATGTTCAGCGAAAAGGGCGGGCAAAAGAACATTCCTGAAGGCATGCGGCGGATATTCCTGCTCAATCAGGCAGACGGGTTCTGGGGCACCCAGCGCGCCTATAAAGCCACTGCCATGCTGTTTTATTTGGGTGCGGAGCATGTGGTCGTAACGGATCTGATCAATTCCAACCGTGCCAAGTTGGTTTTCATGCCAAAATATACACAATAACGCCTTGACTTCTATTTACAAGGATGTATAATAACAACGTGTTAGATGCATCTAACTCATGGAGCATGACACGGGAGGTATCTGCTATGGCAAGAACTCTGGGCGCGTTAAAGCCCGGCGAGTCCGGCGTTGTAAGTGCGGTGGGCGCAAGCGATCCGCATGTGAAGCGACGCATCGTGGATATGGGCATTACGCCCATGACGGAGGTTTTGGTACAAAAGGTAGCGCCCATGGGCGACCCTATGGAGATCCACCTGCGGGGCTATACCCTCACCATCCGCCAATCGGACGCGGCGCACATCCAGTTGTTGGACGAACAGGATGTACCCCGTTTTCGCGAGATCGCTAAAAAAGAGGCTGCTGCCAGAAGCGCCCGGGCAGGAAAGCTGTTAAGCGACGACCCTGCCAACAGCGACCGACCCGCCCATGAAGGCGCGGCGCGCTTGACGGACTGGATCATCACCACGCCGGATAGCAACAGTAATCCTCCAACGCCGTTTTGCAGCGGCGACTGCCGGCATTGCAAAAAAGCGCAAACCGTGCCAGAAGCGCCATGCGTTAAAGCCGCCGTGCCGGACGATCAGCCCGTGAAGCTGGCGTTGGTGGGCAATCCCAATAGCGGCAAAACGACCCTGTTCAACGCCATGACCGGCTCCCACGAATACGTTGGCAACTGGCCGGGTGTTACCGTTGAAAAAAAGGAAGGCAAGCTAAAAGCCCACGGCCATGATATGACGCTGGTAGACCTGCCGGGCATTTATTCCCTCTCCCCCTATTCCATGGAGGAGGTGGTAGCCCGTAATTTTGTGATTCAGGAGCAGCCGGACGCTATCATCAACATCGTTGACGCTACCAATCTGGAACGGAACCTGTATCTCACCGTGCAGTTGATGGAGCTGGAGCGCCCCATGATACTGGCGCTCAACATGATGGACGAGGTAGAAAAAAGCGGCGACAAGCTGGACTGCCGCAGGCTCTCTTTGGAACTGGGCATTCCCGTGGTACCCATCAGCGCCCGCACGGGCGAGGGCGTTGCCGATCTTTTACAGCAGTGCGAAAAGCTCATCAGCCTAGTACACGCCCAAATGCATCGCGGCTTTTGTATTGAGCCGGATGATTTGTACGACGACAGCACCCACGCCGCCCATCACCGCATCGGCATGATCATCGGAAGCAGCGCAGAGCAGGCGGGGCTGCCCGCACACTGGGCGGAAATCAAGCTGTTGGAGGGCGACCGCCTGGTGCGGGACGCACTCGCTCTTAGCCCGGAGCAGCAGCAGGCGCTGGATGCGGTTATTGCGGATTATGTTGGCAAGAATGCCTTAAACGATAATGAAACACGGGTGGCCGACAGCCGGTACCGTTATATCACGCAGGTGGTCGGCGTTTCTCTCAAGCGAAAGCTGGAAGCGGGGCAGTTAACCCTTTCCGACCGCATCGATGCGATTCTTACAAACAAGTATTTTGCTTTGCCGCTGTTTTTCGCCATCATGCTGTTGATATTTACCCTCACCTTTGGCACGGTGGGCGCGTGGCTGTCCGATCAGGTGGGGCTGCTCATTGAAACCACGGTTTCTCCCGCCTGCCGGGCGCTGTTGACCGGTTGGAACGCTTCGCCTTGGCTCATCAGCCTGCTTTGCGACGGTATCATTGCGGGAGTCGGCGGGGTGCTGACCTTTCTGCCGCAAATCGCGCTGCTGTTCCTTTGCCTCTCCATCTTGGAGGACAGCGGTTACATGAGCCGCACGGCGTTTATAATGGACAAAGCCATGCGCCGGTTCGGTCTTTCCGGCAAATCCTTTATCCCCCTGTTGATGGGCTTTGGCTGCACGGTGCCCGCAACCATGGGCGCACGCACCATGGAAAACGATAAAGACCGTAAAATGACCATACTGCTTTTACCCTTTATGAGTTGCAGCGCCAAGCTGCCGGTATACGGGCTTATAACGGGTGCTTTCTTCTCGGAGAATCAGGGGTTGATCGTATTTGCGCTATATGCGCTGGGTATCGCGGTAGGCATTGGCACGGGGCTTCTTTTCAAGCGCACGCTGTTTCGTGGGGATGATGCACCCTTTGTGATGGAGCTGCCGCCGTACCGCCGCCCCACCGCCGCCAACGTTTTGCGACATGTGGGCGAACGTGTACTGCACTTTCTAGAAAAAGCGGGCACCATCATTCTGGTCATGAGCGTGGTGCTGTGGTTCCTGCAAAACTTCTCGCTTTCCCTTGCCATGGTGGATAATGCCGAGGGCAGTATACTGGGTGCACTTGGCGGCTTTATAGCCCCCGCCCTTTCGCCCTTGGGCTTTGGCGCGTGGCAGGCGGCAGTGGCGTTGCTGTGCGGCGTTGTGGCAAAGGAGGCTGTGGTATCCTCTCTGTCTCTGTTCTACGGCTTTTCCGCCGTTGCAGGGGATATGGCGGTGCGCTCCGCCCTTTCCGCAACATTCACCCCGCTTTCTGCCTTCTCCTTCTTGGTATTCGTTTTGCTGTACACCCCCTGCATGGCAGCGGTTGCCACCATGCGAAGGGAACTGAACAGCGGCAAATGGACGGCGTTTATGGTGGTGTATCAAATTGCCGTAGCCTACATCGCCGCACTGTTCATCTTCCAAGTGGGAACACTGTTTGGACTGTGATGATTGATGGGGACGTTGTCCCCATACCCCTACCAAGGGGCATTGCCCCTTGGAACCCTT
>CAYZAW010000062.1:0-8773 GCA_964476505.1 uncultured Oscillospiraceae bacterium
GGACTTCATGAAGTGGGTCGTTACCTCCGATGCAGGCACCACCATGATGGCTGAGCAGTTCGGGCCCTGCCCCTTCAAGAGCGCTAAGGCTCCCGAGAACGTATTCTTCGCACAGGCGAACGACTACATTGCCGCCGGCAACTACGTGGTCACTTGGGCGTTCAACTACACCCCCGCCGTGGATGACTGGCGTGCAGGCGTGGTCGATGCTTTGACCAAGTACACCGCTAAGCCCTCCGATGCTAACTGGGAAAACGTGAAGGTCGCCTTCGTAGACGGCTGGGCTGCCCAGTATGCGGCTGAGAACGTTGCGTAATCTGCGCAAATAACCTATACTAACGATGATGGGGCGAGCGGCAACGCTCGCCCCATTCTAACGATTACACGCCGGACGCAGCGGTTTCTTCCCGAAAGTAACGGAATAAAACCTGTGCGCCCAGCGAAATATGATTAAATGAAGTATTGGAGAGGAGAACGCTTATGAGAGCAAAAAAACCACGGGATACCACTGCGCTCAATTCCATTCTGATCCGCAGGCCCATTCAGCGCATGGTATGGCTGTTTTTACTGCCCACCTTCGGGGCGTTTTGCATCGGCTTTTTGTATCCGTTTTTAAAGGGGTTGTTTTTATCCTTCTGCTCCTTTAAAACCACCAGCAAATGGTCTTGGGTGGGTATTGCCAACTACGTAAAGGCGCTGAACGACCCCTCCTTTATGCACGCCTTCTGGTATACGGCGCTGTTTGCCATCGTATCCTTGATATTCATCAACGTGCTGGCGTTCGCGGTGGCTTACGCTTTAACGCGCGGCATCAAGGGCAGCAACCTATTTAGAACCGTGTTCTTTATGCCCAACCTCATCGGCGGTATCGTATTGGGCTATATTTGGAGCATGATATTCGACGGTATCCTCACCCAGTACGGCACTTCCATTCTGCTGGAAACAAAATTCGGCTTCTGGGGGCTCATCATCCTCATGTGCTGGCAGCAGATAGGCTATATGATGATCATTTACATCGCGGGCTTACAGGCCGTGCCGGAGGATATGCTGGAAGCCGCCAAGATCGACGGCGCAAACAAGTGGCAAACGCTGTTTCGCGTTACCATCCCCAACATGATGCCCTCCTTTACCATCTGCACGTTCCTCACGCTTACCAACTCCTTTAAGCTGTTCGACCAGAACTTGGCGCTAACGGAGGGCAGGCCGTTCATTATGCAGGCAGGCGGCACCGCCATCAAAACCACCGAGATGCTGGCGCTCAACATCGTAAACTCCTTCTATACCAACGTGAACACCCGCGGCATCGGCCAAGCCAAGGCGGTCATATTCTTTATCCTGGTAGCGGCCATTGGGTTGATCCAACTGCGAGCCACCCGCTCTAAGGAGGTGCAGCAATAATGGCAAAAAAGATGCAAACGCTTGCCGGCGAACGCCGGGGCAAAATGGGGCTGACCATTACCTTTGCCATCATTGCGGTGGTGTACCTGCTGCCGATCGTGCTGGTTCTGATCAACTCCCTCAAGTCCAATTCCTTTGTAAACATGGAAACCTTTGCGCTGCCAAGCGCGGAGTCCTTTGTGGGCATTCAAAACTATATTAAGGGCATGACGTTTGGCAACTACCCGTTTATGCAGTCTGCCGGATACAGCCTGTTTATCACGCTGGTGTCCTCGGCGCTGGTGCTGTTGTGCACCTCCATGTCTGCGTGGTATATTACCCGGGTGGGCAGCCTTGTCAGTAAGATCGTGTACTACCTGTGCGTGTTCTCCATGGTGGTGCCCTTCCAGATGGTTATGTTTACGCTGGCAAAAACCGCGGATACATTAAAGCTCAACACCCCGTGGACGATCCCCATCGTATACCTAGGCTTTGGCGCGGGCTTGGCGGTGTTCATGTTCTCCGGCTTTGTAAAGTCCCTGCCGCTGGAGATCGAGGAAGCTGCCGCCATCGACGGCTGCGGGCCGTTACGCACCTTCTTTAAGGTGGTGTTCCCGATGCTTCGGCCTACCATGATCTCCGTTGGGGTGCTTGAGATCATGTGGATCTGGAACGACTATCTGCTGCCCTACCTTGTGCTGGATATCAACCTATACCGTACCATCCCCATCCACATCCAGTACCTCAAGGGAAGCTACGGCACGGTGGACTTGGGCGCTACCATGGCGCTGATCATGCTGTCCATCGTACCCGTCATCATATTCTATCTCTGCTGCCAGAAGTACATCATCAAGGGTGTGGCGGCAGGTGCTGTAAAGGGGTAATATTATGCAACGTTCCAGCGGTATGCTGCTGCCTATTTTCTCACTTCCCTCTCCCTACGGAATCGGAACGCTGGGCAAGGCGGCTTATGCCTGTGCTGATTTTCTCAAGGCGGCAGGCCAGAAATACTGGCAGATGCTTCCCTTGGGACCCACCAGCTTTGGCGACAGCCCCTATCAAAGCTTTTCCACTTATGCGGGCAATCCGTATTTTATCGATTTAGACCTGCTTTGTGAGGAAGGGCTGTTACAGCAAGAGGAAATCGATGCCCTCGCTTGGGGAAACGACCCGCGCAAGGTGGATTATGCCACCATTTACGAAAACCGGTTTGCGGTGCTTCGTAAGGCGTTTTTACGCGGGCGGGAGCGTGACTGCGACGCGCAAAACGCCTTTGCCGCACAGAACCCGTGGCTTGCCAATTATGCGCTGTTCATGGCGCTGAAAAAGCATTTTTCCATGCTGCCTTGGACGTCTTGGCCGGACGAGGCCATTCGCCGCCATCAGCCGGACGCTGTGGAACGGTACCGGGCAGAGCTTTCGGAGGATGCGGCGTTTTACGCGTATTTGCAGTTCCTGTTCTTCCGCCAGTGGACAGCGTTTCGCGGGTATGTGACCGATCTAGGAATCAAAATGATAGGCGACCTGCCCATTTATGTGGCCATGGATTCTGCGGATGTTTGGGCGGAGCCGGAAAGCTTCCAGCTTGACGAGACCGGGCTGCCAACGCATGTATCCGGCGTGCCGCCGGACTATTTCTCCGCCGACGGGCAGTTGTGGGGCAACCCCCTATACAACTGGGAGCGGATGAAGCAGGAGCATTACGCGTGGTGGATACGCCGCATCGGCGCTGCCGCCAAGCTTTACGACGTGGTGCGCATCGATCATTTCCGCGGCTTAGAGAGCTACTGGAGCGTGCCCTACGGAGAAACCACCGCTATCCACGGGGAATGGATCAAGGGGCCGGGGATGGATCTGGTATCCGCCATCAAGGCCTGCTATCCGGATCTTGCCATCATTGCGGAGGATTTGGGGTATTTGACCCCCGCCGTATTGAAGCTGGTAAACGATTCCGGTTTTCCCGGCATGAAGGTGCTGCAATTTGCCTTCGACTCCCGCGAGCCCAGCAATTATCTGCCGCACACCTATCCCCGCCGCTGTGTGTGCTATACCGGTACGCACGATAACACCACCGCCGCCGGTTGGATGCACGAGGCCGCCCCCGAGGACGTGGGCTATGCGGTCAAGTACCTTGGCCTGAACCCCCAGGAAGGCCTCAATTGGGGGATGATACGCGGCGGCATGAGCTCGGTTGCCGATCTTTTTGTGGCACAAATACAGGATTATTTGGGGCTGGACAGCTTTGCACGCATGAACATCCCCAGTACTGTCGGCGGCAATTGGCAGTGGCGCTTACTCGAGGGAGAGCTTTCCCCCGCGCTTGCAGAAAAGATCGCTTCCTATGTGAAAATGTACGGAAGATAATATGTTGCCTCCGGCGGGTTAAACCCTTTTGTAAAAGGGTTTAACAATCCTAAAACTCTTCAGAATAATACGTTACAGGAAATGCGTTTGACCATTCCTGTAACGTTTTTTGTTTGTGCCGGGTTTATCGTGTCCCCCCCTCGCCGGGATACTTCCCGGCGATAAATGGGGTCTGGGGATGCATCCCCAGCGGGGTATGGGGCAGCGCCCCATGTATAATCTCATTCTTTCTCATCGTTAACAATTATGCTATACTGATTGCATGTTGAAGTGGCTGGAAAAACATCGTATATGGGCGTTTTTAGGCGGCATATTACTGGTGGCGGTGATAGGCGCAGTCGTTCGTGCGCCGTCCTTTTTGCCTGCGGGAGCGTTCCAGCCGGAGGAAACGGCAATGGAGTTTACGGATGCGCCGGAGGACAGCGCGGAGCCGGTGCTCTTAAAAGCGCCGGAGGGTGCCGTAACCGTTACCGTGGGTGGGGAGCGTCTGTTTACGCTGGAAAGCGAACAGACCGCCGCGGCGTTTTTAAACGGACTTTTGCAAACGGCATACGATCATGCGGATAAAACACAGTACCCCGGCGCGGCGTTTGTGCAAGAGGTAGCGTTGCTGATGCCGTCCCCCGGAGAAACGGTATTGCCCTTGGAGGAGGCGCAGTCGCTGCTTGCGGCAGACCCGGGCTTGATTCCCGTTGCCGTTACCACCACAGCTGTGGAGGAAGCGTATACGCCCTACGAAACAGAAACGGAGAAATCCACGCTCCTGCCCACCGGTAGCCGAATGCTCAAAACCATGGGAAAGCAGGGAGCGGCAATAACGGTAAATCAAACCACGGCGATCAGCGGCGAGGCTATGGCGCAAACGGAAACGGTGCTGGAAAAAGCTCTGTGGGAGCCGGTAACGGAGCAACGGCTTACCGGCAAATACCGCTCCTCCAAGCCGGAAAAGGAGCCAGGGAAAACCGAGGGTGCAGACGGCCCCGAGGACATTTCACTAGAGCTGGCGCGGCCGGTCAAGGCATCCATCACCTCCAACTTCGGCACGCGCTTGGGTGCCATGCATTACGGCGTGGATTACGCCTGCAAGGCCGGAACGGCAGTGACCGCGCCCGTTTCGGGCAAGGTGATCTACGCGGCGGAGCGCGGGGAATACGGGTATGTGCTGGAAATCGAAACGGAAAACGGCTTTACGGTGCGCTTGGCGCGTATCACTGGGCTTACGGTAGCGTTGGGAGATACGGTGGAGAGCGGCCTTACCGTTGCTGCCGTTGCGGAAACCAACGAGGAAGAGGGCAAGCCGCATGTGCACATGGAGGTGCTGTATGAGGGCGTTGCCTATAACCCAAGGCAATATCTGGACTAGCGCATCCTTTTACACCTGCGGTGTTAATAAATATCTTCCTCCGGATCTCCGGGTTTCTGAGACCTTTTGACCCGCCGGAGGCATTTTTATATTCCCCCAACGGTTGCAGAGCGTTTGGAAATAGAGTACAATGCTATGAGTGGCTTTGTAGGCCGCTTTGTTCCATTTGCGTAAATTTGACGAACTCAAACCGGAAAGGCGGGTGAGATAATGAAGCAGATATTCAAAACCTATGACGGAAAAGTGCAGCAGTTGGAAACCTATCAGGATAATTGCTGGGTACATTTGACCGACCCGGATGAAGACGAGGTCTTAGCCGTGGCGCAGGAATTGAATCTAGAACCGGATTATCTCATGGCTGCGCTGGACGAAGAAGAAAGCCCGCGTATTGAAACAGACGAGGGGCAAACGCTCATCATCGTTGACCTGCCCATCGTGCAGGCAGAGGGCAGAACCTTCGTGTACAACACCATCCCGCTTGGTATCGTATCCTTTGAGCGGGGCATCGTTACCGTATGCTTAAAGGAAAGCAGTATTTTAGAGAACTTTATGGACGGGCGTGTGCGCGGCTTTTCCACCAGCAAAAAAACGCGCTTCATCCTACAGCTGCTGTACCGCAACGCGTCCCGTTACCTGCAATACCTCAAACAAATAGACAAAGCCTCTACCTTAGTAGAAGCGGAGCTGCATAAATCCATGAAAAACGCGGAGCTCATCCAGATGCTCAAGCTGGAAAAATCTCTGGTGTATTTTTCCACCAGCCTCACTGCAAACGAAATGGTCATGGAAAAACTGATGAAGGTGGACTATGTAAAAAAGTTCCCCGAGGATCAGGAAATCTTAGAAGACGTTATCATCGAAAACAAGCAGGCTATTGAAATGTGTAACATCTACCGAGACATTTTAAGCGGCACTATGGACGCGTTTGCCTCGGTCATCTCCAATAACCTGAATATCGTAATGAAATTACTTGCCGCCATTACCATCGTGCTGGCGATCCCCACCATCGTGTCCAGCTTTTTCGGCATGAACACGGGTGTGCCGTGGGAGGGAAATCCCATGGGCTTTTGGATCGTTATGGGCATTGCCGCGGGGCTTTCGGGTCTGACCGCGCTGATACTGTGGCGTAAAAAAATGTTTTAGGAGTTCGTTCTTGAAGAAACAATGGTACGAAATACAAGGCGGCCACCGGCTTGAGGGTACGGTGACGGTCAGCGGTGCAAAAAATGCCGCCGTAGCCATCATCCCCGCGTCAATTCTAGCGGATGAGTGCTGTATATTGGAAAACCTGCCGGATATCGAGGATGTGAATATCCTGATGTCTATATTACAGGAGATCGGCGCGGAGGTAACCTTTACCCCCGGCGACTGCATGCGCATCGACCCCACCGCCATCCATACCCGGCAAGTCACCGGCGAGCAGGTAAGCGCCATGCGTGCGTCTTACTACCTGCTGGGTGCCATGCTTGGGCGCTACGGGCATGCCGAGGTTGCGCTGCCCGGCGGCTGCGTGATCGGTCAGCGGCCTATCGACCAGCACATCAAGGGCTTTGAGACCTTGGGCGCAACGGTCGTTATCGAGGATAATATCGTAAAAGCCAAGGCGGATAAGCTCATTGGCGCAGAGGTCTATTTCGACTTGGTCAGCGTTGGCGCAACCATCAACGTAATGCTGGCGGCGGTCATGGCAGAGGGGCAAACCATGCTCATCAACGCCGCTAAAGAACCGCACGTGGTAGACGTTGCCAACTTCCTCAACATGATGGGTGCAAAGATCAAGGGCGCAGGCACGGATACCATCCGCATAGAGGGCGTTACGCGCCTGCACGGTTGCAGCTATGCCATTATTCCGGATCAAATAGAAGCCGGTACCTATATGATCGCCGCTGCCGCCACCGGCGGGGATGTGATCATCAAAAACGTGATCCCTACCCACTTGGAGTCCATTTCCGCCAAGCTGATGGAAAGCGGCGCAACGGTCATCGAGGGGGACGACGGACACGATTTTTATATGCAGGTGATAGGCGGCAACAGACCACGCCCGGTCAATTTAAAGACCCTGCCGTACCCCGGCTTTCCCACCGATTTGCAGCAGCCCATGATGGCGTATATGTGCGCGGGCTCCGGCACCAGCTTTATTGTAGAAAACGTATTTGAAGAGCGCTTTAATCACGTAAGCGAGCTGCAAAAAATGGGCGCGGAGATCGCGCTAAACGGACGCACTGCCATGGTAGAGGGCGTGAACGCCATTACGGGCGCGGACATTTATGCCACCGACCTTCGCGCGGGCGCGGCGCTTATCATAGCCGGGCTCATGGCGAAGGGGAATACCCGCGTGTTCAATATCGAATTCATCGATCGCGGCTATGAGTATTTAGAACACAAGCTCACCGCTCTTGGCGCGGTCATCAAGCGCTGTAAAGAGTAAGCAGGGTCGCACAAAACTAACGTTTTGCGCGAAATCGCTATGGCGAGTTTTCTCAATCCGTTTCAGCTTCGGAAGGCTACGCCTTCTGTCGGCTTCGCGGCTTGCAATGTATCGAATGTGACGTACATGTCGCCACATTCGATGGATTCAAATCTGTTGCTCGTATAAACAAGGACGTACAGAATATTGGTACGTCCTTTTTACTATTTAAAGTTTCCGGGTTACGGTGGATGTCACGGAGAACTATATTCTGTGCGACCGTAACAAGGTGCAAGAGCAAAAGAGAGGTCTTGCTCACTTGCGTAAGGCATCTTTATGCGTTATGTCAATTAACAATAGTTAAAATCAAGCGACTGTCTAAGATAGCATGAAGCCAAGATATTCTGTGAAAACGGCGGGGGGTTTTATGAATAACAAGCATGCTATCATTAGCGAACCGCATTTTTGATGCTTGTTTTCATTGTGCTTACGTCGTTGGCGGTTCTTACCGGCAGCGTTCGGCAGGAAACGCCTGATACGTTACCAGGATATGCCGATCTGGCCGGGTTCGATTTTAATGATAGGCTCGCCTGTATCGATAATAGCGGATTTCTATATTACAGGGAAGTATTGTATTCACCTGAAGATTTTGCTGCGAGCATCGTAGAAACGAAGCCCGTTGCGCTCAATGTGGGAAGGGTCGACCCTGGGAATTACGGCACCTACCGTATGCTCGTTCGTCTGCCGGAGGCTGGTATGACCTACACCCTTTGTGGGGACAGCGCCATGTATGCCCAACGCCTTTTTTATTGACTGCAGGGAATATCCCGTAACCGGATATCCCGGTATGTCGGCTCAAACATATGCTATTCATTTCTTATTAAAGAACCAACTCACAGTTGGGTTCTAAAGAGTTTATTTGTTTAATTAATCGCCTGATTACGATCACACAGTGTATAGTCCTCTGTAACAGCCATGGTAATATATGGTATGGTACATTTGGCGGAGCGGGTGGGATTCTTCGCTCAATCCTCTTGCTGCTTGCGCTTTGCGCTACGCAGCGGCGGGCTTTCGCTTCCCAGCCGCTAAAAAAGCCACACTGTGTCTTTTTCTTAACGCGGCTTCGAATCCCCCCTACGAAAATCCAACAAAAAAATACCCTTCAGGGTATTTTTTTGTTGGCGGAGCGGGTGGGATTCGAACCCACGTGACGTTGCCGTCAAACTGATTTCGAGTCAGCCCCGTTATGACCACTTCGATAC
>CAYZAW010000063.1:0-8467 GCA_964476505.1 uncultured Oscillospiraceae bacterium
CTACGACACTCCGGGTATGAACCGAATGCTCTAGCCAACTGAGCTACGCCGCCATATAAGTCACCCGACCAAGAACGTGCTTACCCGAGTGACCTAATCGGTTACACCCATTGCTGCAAACAGCAACGGATGAAATGGTTGCGGGGATGGGATTTGAACCACATGACCTTCGGGTTATGAGCCCGATGAGCTACCAGACTGCTCTACCCCGCGACGATGCCGCCTTTTCAACGGCAGTTATTAGAATACCACGGCATATTGAAAACGTCAAGGCTCTTTTTCACCCAATTTTGAATGATTTCATCGAGCACGCGTGATACGTAGGAAAGCCCGCATGAATGGCGTAAAACAGCGAATTGCGAAAGAGCGTATTGCAAAGCGCCTGCTGCTTTGGGGAATACGTGAGCATCGCGCCGGCTTGCTTGTATGCCGAAGGTAACCGTGCTACAATACTTACACGCGCATAGTATTGGAAGCAGCATGCAGCTAGGCGGCAGCCCACTGTAAGATATAAGCTGACGGCGCGTGAATGAAGGAGGATATCATGGAACCATTGGCGGCGTATACCGTACCAACCTTATCGATCATTTTCATGGTGGTGGCAATGCTTGCGGGCATTGCGTTCCCGGTCGTGATGTATCTAATTCTGCGAAAGAAATACCATTGCGATCATATGCCGTTTTTTATCGGCTGCTTGGTGATGCTTCTGTTCGCCTTTGTATTGGAGCAGATCGCGCATACCATTATTTTAAAATCCCCGCTGGGCACCGGCATTATGTCCAACATTTGGCTGTATGGGCTGTACGGCGGCTTTATGGCGGGCTTGTTTGAAGAGGGCGGGCGTTTTCTGGCATTCAAAACCGTGTTGAAAAAGAAGAACACCAAAGACTGCAACGCACTGATGTACGGCGCGGGTCACGGTGGTTTTGAGGCGTTTTATATTTTAACCTTCTCCATGATCAACAACCTTGTGCTTGTTGTGATGATGAGCGCTGGCGGCAGTGAAGCGCTTGCGGCAGGACTTATGGGAGATGCCGGGGCACAGGTGCAAAATGCCATGATGCAGCTTGCGGCAACGCCCTCCGGCTTGTTTTTGGTAAGCGTGCTGGAGCGCGGTGCGGCAGTGATCGCGCAAATCGCGCTTTCTGTAATCGTTTGGTTTGCGGCAAAAGGAACGGGCAAACGTTTCTGGCTGTTCCCGCTTGCAATTCTGTTCCATATGGTTTTAGATGCAGGCGCGGTTGTGATGGCAAGTTATGTGTCCAACGTGCTTTGGGTGGAGCTGGCAGTGTGGGCCTTTGCCGCAGTGATGGTGTATGTGGCTTACCGCGTTTGGAAACGCTGTGCAAAGCCTTCGGAGCCGGAGACCGTACAAGAGGCTTCTTCGGAAGCATTGCCGGATGCCGCGGAAGAAAACAAATAATGCACGTGCGGGATATCGCGTAAAGGAGAGGAAGCCCTCTCCTTTTTTGTATATTGCAAGCAAAAAACGTAAATATATAGATTTGGTTTATTTGGTAAGGCAGCCACATCCTTAAAGATGGCATTTTATGAAACTGTGAACACGTCTTGTTAGCGTGAACAATCTGTAAAAATCAACAGAGTATATGAAAAAACGGGTAACCGTGTGATATACTGGCAAGCAGATTTTGTTGGAGGTGATACACATGAAAAGCGTGAAACCGGGTAGAGGCCCGTCCGCGTTAGGCGTTTGGGGCTCTGTTGTGTGTGTGATCGTGGGTATTTTCTGGACGATCATGGCGGCAAGCATGGGCGCGCCTGCCATTTTCCCGATATTCGGCGTTCTGTTCATCATAACAGGTATTATTAACGGCTTGTATAATTACAAAAACGCCACCGGTAAAAACAGGTATTCCACATTTGATATTACGGAGGACGGCGAGGAAATCGATCCCTTACAGGCGCGATTTTCAGGGGAGCAGCCGATAGATACCGCATCGCGGGAGTCGGATGCCGGCTTTTGCCCTTACTGCGGCGCACCTGCCGAGGCGGGCTATGCCTTTTGCCGCAAGTGCGGAAAGCGTCTGCCGGAGTAAAACACAAAACAGTATAGTCAGGGGGCGGTTATGTGCCGCCCTTCTTTTGGAAAGTATAAAAACAAACTGAGAAAACGATTGCAAACGGCAAGCCGCCATATGGATTGTCCTTTGTATAATCGGGAGGATACGTTCGCATGGAGATAAACATATTGAGGCGGTTGCTGCCAACAGTTGCCGTTATCGTTTTTATTTTCTATTCTGCAATCTATTTATTGTTTTACCGCCGCAGGAAGCTCCCTTTTATCCGTCATGTAACGCTGTATGTGTTTATTGGCTACTGCCTCTCGCTGATCTATTTAACGATTTTATGGTACTGGCCGGACATCACGTTTTTACCGGGATATTATTCGCTTAACCTAAAGCCGTTTATATGGCTCAACGAAACCTATTACATGGGTGCCGCCCGCATGGCAAAGCAACTCCTGCTGAACATTGCAATGTTTATACCGTACGGTTTGCTGCTGCCAATGACGTTTAAAAAGCTTCGGCGCTTCTGGAAAACCGCCGCCGTTGCGCTGGCAACTACCGTGTTGATCGAAACGCTGCAATACTTCATGGGGCGAAGCGCGGATATTGACGACGTGATCATGAACCTTGCGGGCGGTATGCTGGGGTATCTGCTCTTTTACCTACTAAACCGCCTGCTATACAAACGCCGCTGGTGGCAAAATGCCATAGGTATAGCCGCGTAAAGCTTTATGCCGCTCAGCTTGGGGCGGCATTCGTTTACAATTTGTTAATCAAATGGTTACCGATTCTCCTTGACATTCCACACGTAAGACATTACCCTTGCGTTAACAAAATGATTAACACGGAGGATGATATGAAGGAACGTATCCCACTGGCGGATTCGGAATGGCGTTTGATGCAGATTATATGGGAGAAATCCCCTTGTACGTACCGGGAGATATGCAATGCTGCCTGTCCGGCTTATGGTTGGACGAAGCACGCCGTGATCTCCTTTTTAAAGCGCATGGAGGCAAAAGGCGCTATCCGGGTGGAAGATGCAAAGCCTGTGAAACTGTATTACCCGCTGTTGGATAAAAGCGAAGCCATTCATCTGGAAACTGAGGACGTGCTGGATCGCGTGTATAACGGAAATATTCTTTTGATGGTGCAATCTGCCACCCGTGCGCGGCAATTAACGGCGCAGGAGTTAACGGAGCTGGAACGGTTGTTGGAAGCCGGGAGGGACGCGCATGAATAGCTTTATGGAACGGTTGTTCAACATGAGCCTGCAAGCGGGCATATTGATACTGTTGCTTTTGCTGTTGCAGCAGGCAACAAAAAAGCATATCTCCCCACGTTTGCGCTACGGCTTATGGCTGCTGCCGGCGCTTCGGTTGCTGATACCCGTTCGCTTTGCAAGCAGGCTTTCTCTTATGCCTATATTGCAAATGGAAGCGCAAGCCCCCGCGGCGCTGCCTGTTATCCCGGTGGTAAACGGCAGCGCCCCGCAGAGTATGCCCGTTACGCCTGCTATCTTGCAGGAATTGCCTGCTGCCTCTATACCTCAAGGCGCACAGGAGATTGCGGCTGCGCCTACGCCACAAGCCCAACCGGATATGATGACGGTGCTTTTTTGGATATGGCTGGGGGGCGCAATCCTCATCCTTTGCTACATGCTGTATGTGAACCTGCGCTTTTTCCGGCAAACACAAACAACACGCAAGCCCTTGGAGCAAGCCGGAAAGCTGCCTGTTTATTTGGTACCGGCGTTGGCTTCTCCCTGCCTGTGCGGATATTTTAGCCCCGTGATACTGGTCAACGAGGCCGCGCTTATATCGGCGGATACGCTGTTGCTGGTGCTTCGTCATGAGCTTTGCCATGATAAAGCGAAAGATCAATGGTGGGCGCTGCTTCGGAATTTCTGCTGTGCGGTGCACTGGTTCAATCCGCTGGTATGGTGGGCGGCTTTTCGCAGCCGGGCGGATTGTGAGCTTGCCTGCGATGCGCGTGTGATGCAGGGCTTTACCCAGCCGGAAAGGGTAAGCTACGGCATGGCGCTGTTGTCTATTATCCGCACAGGCGGGAAGCGCCCCGGACATCTGGTGAACACCGCAACCTCCATGACGGGTGGTAAGCGGGAGCTTAAGGAGCGTATTACCCGTATTGGCAGAAAGCAAAAAACGTTACTGCTCGCTACCGTTGCAGTACTTATATGCGCGGCGGCGTTTGCGCTGGCTGCCTGTTCAGAACGTATAGAGCAAAAGGATAAAAGCTATGCGCAAGCCCTGTTTGATGGGAGAACACAGTACGTTGGTGACAACGCGGCGGTAGGCAACCTGCTTGGTGTATTACAGTTTCCGCAGGAGATGGAGCAGGCAAAGCTTACATTCGAGCTTTTTACCTCTGCCGAGCCTTACGGCCTAAAGGCTACGTTTATGATGGAGGATGCGGCGTATTCCACCTTTGAGCAGCAAGACAACCGAATAGCGATCGAGAAAAATGCCTTGGCGCTGTTTGCGCTGATAGAAAACATGGAACAGCTGGAAATTGAGGTCACAAACGGCGACCGGGCAACGGTATGGCAGTATTCGGGCAGTTGGGCAGGCTATATACTGGGTAATATGGCGTATTACAGGCAGTCTGTAGCGCAGGTGGAGGAGCTGCTGGCTGTTGTGCCGCCGGAGCTGCCGCGCGGTGCGCATATCGTTTCTAAATTGAAGAACGGGCGCGTGGAATCCTCATTGGGAATGCCCTTAAGCGCTGAGGACAATGCCGCCTGCGATGATGCAATCAATCTTTTTTTCATTACCTCCGCCGCATGGGAAGCGCAGGATATCTCAACATTAGAAGATTGCTATTGCATTGAAAAAATCAATACAAGCATCGTGGCGCCTGCAGAGGTGTACTACGTGTTCCTGATGAACGGCAAACCGGCGGCGCAGGCTGCGGGATCGAATTGGTACAGCAACATTATGCCGGAAAGCTACAATGCCATTGCCGCGCTGTTTCATGATGCAGGCTTTGCCATCGAGCCGGAGCCGCCTATGCCCACGCCGGAGCCTGCCTATGACCGCACAAACCCCACACAAACGGCGGAGGAATTCCTACAGCGGTATTTTGACGAGATGGCAACAGGCAATACGAACTGGAATTGGGATGCCAACAGAAAAGACGAAATTGGCGGATTGGTGGCAAGAGACCCGCAAAACACGCTTTACAACGATAATATCCTTCTTTTGCAGCAATGGATACTCTATAAACAATATCTGGCGGAAACGGGCTACCGCATCGATGTGGATATCGGCAGGTTTGAAGCATTGGAGGTAAAGTCCTTCGGCGCGGTGGATTCCAAAATACCGGGGATCGAGTATCAGTTGATCGGTTATTTTAAAACCTCCGCTTTCAGCACGCTTGTGGATTTAGGCATGTGCCTCAATGAAAAGGGAGAGTACGCCATCGTTTCTGTGGATTTCCCGGATTGGAAAGAGTATATCGCGTTTTGCAGCGGTTTTAAACAGTACATGCTTGAAAACGATCTGATGGATTACCATAAAACCGCCTATATCGCTTCCCTGCGAAAGCAGCGAGATCAGGCGATCTCCGAACGTGAAAGCGTGTGGAAACAGGGCAGGCGTATCTGTGAGCCCTTTTCTGTGCGGCGTTCCTTCATTGAAATCGCTGATTACGGTATCACGATGAACAGCAATGGCGTAGAGCTTGCGAAAGATAAGCTCGATACGGATACGATATGCTTTGATCGCAAGGAGGAAGGCGTTACGCTGTTGCATGTTATCGGAAACAGCCTGCCAAGTCCCAAAGCCAGTCGGAAGCCGGGCCGATAAAGCGAAACACCTCATTGATGGATTGAAACAATGCTTCCATAACGACACTCCTTTATTTGTTCTTACTGGCAGTATAGTCCGGATAATTTGCCTATTACAGTGCGAAAGCAGCTTGAAGTATTGCAAAAACTGCTGTATCATGCCTATATGGATTATACGGGATACAAACGAGGCTATCTCCATGACGAATACCGCCTGTTCCATGTGAAGGACAAAACGGACATGGAGTTTTCCTATCATTATCACGAATTTGATAAGATCGTGGTATTTTTGACCGGCAACGTAACGTATATCATCGAGGGAACGGCGTATTACCTGCGCCCTTGGGATATCCTGCTGGTGGGGCGGGAGCAGGTGCATTGCACGCAGATAGACGGCAAAACGCCCTATGAGCGCGTGGTACTGTGGCTGTCGCCGGGCATGCTGGAAAAACAGGGCGGGGAAGAGCCCCTTTGCGACTGTATGCGGCGCGCCAAACAAAACAACTATGCGTTGGTACGCCCGGAGGGGGCAAGCTTGGCGGAGTTGATGCGCTTATTGCAAGATGTGGAGGCGGCGCTTGCCTCCAGGGAATACGCGCATGCGCTGCTTGCAAAAACATCGCTGCTGCAATTCTTGATTCTGCTAAACCGTGTTGCGCGGCAAATGAAATCCGATCCCAGTGCGTATCACCGGGATCATAAGGTTACAAATGTATTGGAGTACATTGCAAACCATTTGGACGGCGATCTTTCCGTGGAAGGGCTGGCGGCGCGGTTTTACTTGAGCCCGTCCCATTTTGCGCACCGGTTCAAAACAGCTACGGGATACAGTCCGCACGCCTATGTAACGCAAAAACGGCTGCTGCATGCGGCGGAGTTGATCAAGGCCGGCACTGCTGCCGGAGAGGCCGCCGCAAGCTGCGGGTTTGAGGATTACTCTACTTTTTTACGCGCCTTTAAGCGGATGCTTGGCTGTAAACCCAGCGAGCTGCTGCTGCCGGGGCGGGAATAGCATATGCATACGAATTAGTATATTTAGGGAATTCCCTTGACTTTGAGCTTACTCCAAGGTTTATGATACGGATATTACAATGATACAGTCGCGATCGATATGTTGGATGCACAAGGAGCATAGAAAAACGAATGCATGTGAACGGCAACCCTATTATCACAGGCGTTACCAAATGGTTTTTACGGGTAACGGAGCCTAAAATTGAGCTTGCAGAATCGCAAAAGCTGTTTTCCGGTACAGATTTAAAGCAGCTGATTTTGCCGCTCTTTTTTGAGCAGCTTCTTGCCTTGATGGTGGGCGTTGCGGATACGCTCATGATCTCCTACGCGGGGGAAGCCGCCGTATCCGGCGTATCCTTGACCAACCAGTTCACCATGATATTTTTGTATGTGTTTACGGCATTAGCCTCCGGCGGCGCTGTTGTGGTCAGTCAGTATGTAGGCGCAAAGGACAAAGTACGGGGCGATCTTGCGGCAGGGCAGCTGATGCTGATCTCCGGCATCACTTCGCTGGCTCTCATGGCGATCGTGCTGTGCTTTGCGGAAGCCATGCTGCGGTTTTTGTTTGGCGGCGTGGAGGCGGAGGTCATGTCTGCTGGGATGACGTATATCAGGATCTCTGCTTATTCGTATCCCGCCATCGCCATTTACAACACCGGCGCGGCGCTGTATCGCAGCTTGGGAAGAACCGGCGTTACCATGAAGATATCGCTTGGCATGAACATCATCAACGTCATTGGCAACACCATTGGCATATTCGTGTTGCAGGCGGGTGTTGCGGGCGTTGCGTGGCCGTCCTTTATCTCCCGCGTATTTGCAGCGGTGGTGATGACGGTGCTATGCGTCAGAAACAGCAATACGGTCACACTGCGCCTGAAGAACATCCTAACGTGGAGCGGGCGGATGATCAAACGCATTTTAGGCATTGCGATACCAAACAGCATCGAGAACGGCCTGTTTCAGGTGTCTAAGGTGGTATTGAGCAGCATGGTTGCGCTGTTTGGCACCAGCCAGATCGCCGCAAACGGCGTGGCGCAAAGCTTCTGGTCGCTATCCGCGCTAACGGGGATCGCCATGGGGCCTGCGTATATCACGGTGATCGGGCGCTGCATGGGGGCAAGGGACAGCAAGGCAGCGGATTATTACATGCAAAAAATGATCCGCATTACGTTTGTCGCCTCCATCACATGGAATACTCTGATCACAGTAATAACGCCGCTGGTGCTGAAATTATACGCGCTGCCGGAAAGTACGCTGCGGCTCATTATGATATTGGTCATTTTGCACAACGTATTCAATGCGGTGATATTCCCGATCTCCGGGCCGCTGCCAAATGGGCTTCGCGCAGCGGGAGACGTTAAATACACCATGTACGTTTCGCTCTTTGCAACGGTGGTATGCCGGGTACTGTTTTCTTGGATATTCGGCATCGTGCTGAATATGGGCGTGATCGGTATTACCCTTGCCATGGCTTGCGACTGGTGCATTCGCGCCGCGTTCTTTATGCACCGGTATAAAAAGGGCGTATGGAAAACCTTCCATGTGATATAACATCTATATCAGTAAAGCAACAGGAGTCCTGCAAATAAAAGTCAAGGCCTAAATTAAGGGGAATTTGCAGGCA
>CAYZAW010000064.1:0-8330 GCA_964476505.1 uncultured Oscillospiraceae bacterium
GTGGAAAACGGCAAAAAGTACTTCTCCGTGGCCTCCGGCGGCGGCACAGGCCGCACGCTGCATCCGGACAACATGGCAGCAGGCCCCGCTTCTTACGGCATGACGGATACCATGGGCCGTATGCACAGCGATGCGCAGTTTGCTGGCAGCTCTTCTGTTCCGGCGCACGTGGAAATGATGGGCCTCATCGGTATGGGCAACAACCCCATGGTTGGCGCATCTGTTGCGGTTGCGGTAGCCGTCGAAGAATCCATGTAACAATTCAAAAAAGTGCAATTGCACTTTTTTGAGATGTCAGGGTTTACCTCTCGCCCTTTGGGCTCCCGGGCGGTAAACCCTGCAGAGTACGAAAGCCTATGGGCTTTCATCCGTTTCGGCGTACATGCCGCCGAAGCCGGATTAACGTCAAGGGCAGCGGCCCTTGACAATCCCGGGGTTTGAGAGTCTTTTGTTGGGCAAGGTGTGAAAAGCGCCTTGCCCAACTGCAAAAAACAATGTGCAATAGGAGGCAGAGTATGGCATTTTTTGACAAGGTAAGCGAATTCGCAAAGACCGCTGCAGACCGTACGGGGGATGCGGTGGAAAGCACCAAGCTCAACGCGAAGATTTCCAAAGAGGAAAAGAACATTGAGGCTGCGACCAAGCTGCTTGGCGAGTTTTATCTGGGCGAGCTGGATAACGGTACGCCCGTGCCGGCCGGTGCGCAGGACGCTTATGCCGCCATACAGGCGGCGCGTGCAAACATTGCACAGGCGAAAGCCGATATTGAGCAGATCAAAGCCGAAAATGCTGCGGAAGCCGCCGCCAAGGCCGCACCCGTTGCACCTCAGCCTGCGGCACAGCCCGCAGCGGCAGCGCAGCCCAAGGCCTTCTGCACCTCCTGTGGCGCGGTTATCACGCCCGGCGCGGCATTTTGCGGGAATTGCGGAGCAAAGCAAGGCTAACAATAGCTTTCAAAAATCGGCTGAACAAATGACAAGGTATACAGCAAAGAACGTTGTGGAAAATACATCCGCAACGTTCTTGCTTATATTTTATAGGTTTTTGGGTTCTTAGGGACTTTTTACAAAAAGTCCCTAAGCCGCCGGAGGCACTATTTCTTCATCAGTCGCTTTACCAGCTTTACCAGCTCCACGATCACAAGCGGCGCGATAGATAGCGCGGCTACCCACAGCCAGTTCGTTCCGGAAAGGGTGGTCAGGCTGAACACCTCTCGAAGGAAGGGAATCTCCATGGTGGCAAGCGTTAACAAAATACCGCCGCCCGCCGCTGCAAACAACCACTTGTTGCCCATGATGTGCACAGAAAGCAAAGACCGCATTTCGCTTCTGAGGTTAAAGGCATGCACCAGCTCGGACAGCGACAGCACCGCAAAGGCCATGGTGCGGCCTGTGGCAACGTCCGTTCCCTCACCAAGGAGAAAGCCCGTAAAGGTGAGCGCGCCTATCATTAGCCCCATCAGCCCTATGCGGGTAACGATAGGCCGGGTGAAAAGCGAATTGCCCCGCTGCGGCTGCCGCTGCATGATGCCCGGCTCGGCAGGGTCAAGCCCCAGCGCCAAGGCGGGAAGGCTGTCCGTCAATAAATTGATCCAGAGGATGTGCACAGCCAATAGCGGCTCTGCCAAATTCAGCAGTGTTGCCGTTAACAGCACCAGTATTTCTGCCAAGTTGGAGGAAAGCAAAAACTGGATGGTCTTTTTGATGTTGTCGTATATGCGGCGGCCTTCCTCCACGGCGGAAACCACGGTGGCAAAATTGTCGTCCGTCAATATCACGTCCGCCGCTTCCTTGGCCACCTCCGTGCCCACATTGCCCATGGCACAGCCGATGTCCGCCTTCTTTAATGCAGGCGCGTCGTTCACGCCGTCACCCGTCATGGCAACAACATCCCCGTAACGCTGCCATGCATGAATGATGCGCATTTTGTGGGCGGGGGAAACGCGTGCATACACGCTGATATCCCGCACACGGCGATACAGCTCCTCATCGTCCATCTTTTCCAAATCCACACCGGTAATAGCGGTATCCCCCTCGCGGTAAATGCCAAGCTCCCGTGCAATGGCGATGGCGGTAAGCTTATGGTCGCCTGTGATCATCACAGGGCGGATGCCCGCCGCCGCGCAGGTGGCAACCGCTTGCTTTGCCTCCTCCCGAGGCGGGTCTATCATGCCGGTCACGCCAAGGAAGGTGAGGCCTTTTTCCTCGGCGGCAAGGTTAGCAGGCTGCTCCTCAAACCCCTTCCACGCATAAGCCAGCACCCGAAGCGCCTGCCCGGCAAGCTCTTCGTTTACGGTTTGCAGCCATGCTCTGTCATTATCGGTAATAGGCCGCGCCGTACCGTTATCGATGATATTGTCGCAAGCGGCAAGCACCTCGTCCAGCCCGCCCTTGGTATACATCATATACGCGCCGGTATTCACCAATACGCTCATGCGCTTGCGTTCGGAATCAAAGGGCACCTCGTTGATGCGGGGCAGCTTGCTTCGAAATGCCGCAGGGTCCAGCCCGCAGCGCATGGCAAACTCCACAAGCGCGGTTTCCGTGGGATCGCCCAGTGCCGCGCCGTCCGGGGCAACGGTAGCGTCGTTACACAGCACCGCGCAGGAGAGGATGGCTTGTAAGCCCGGGTCGTCCTTTGCCTGCTCCATGGCTTCCTTACGCAATGTGCTGCCGTTAAAGGCGGCTGCCATCACCGTCATACGGTTCTGGGTAAGCGTCCCGGTTTTATCCGAGCAGATGACTGTGGCGCTGCCAAGCGTTTCCACGGAGGGCAGCGTTCGCACGATGGCGTTTCGCTTGACCATGCGCTTGACCCCCATGGCCTGCACCACGGTGGTGATGGCGGGAAGCCCTTCCGGGATGGCGGCGACCGCCAAGCTTACCGCCAGCAGGAACATATGCAGCGGTTCCCGCCCGTAGAGCATGCCAACGCCAAACATGGCGGCGCAAATCACGATGCATACGATGCCCAGCGTTTTTCCTAGGCTTTCCAAACGCCGCTTTAAGGGGGTATCTGTTTCCTCGGCGGTTTCTACCATGTGGGCGATATGCCCCACCTCGGTTTCCATGCCGGTGGCAATGACCACGCCAACGCCTCTGCCGTAGCTGACCAAGCTGCCGGAAAATGCCAGCGAGGTTCTATCTCCCAAGGCAGCGTCTGCCGCCACGGGAGCAGTGGATTTATCTACCGGTGCGCTTTCGCCGGTGAGTGCGCTTTCCTGTATTTGCAGGGAGCCGGAGTCCAATATGCGAAGGTCGGCAGGCACCAAATCGCCCGCGTCCAGCAGCACGATATCCCCCGGCACGACCTCCTTGGCAGGGATGGAAAGCTCCTGCCCGTTGCGCCGCACCTTGGCGTGCGGCGCGCTCATATCCCGCAAAGCCGCCATGGCGTTTTGCGCGTTGCTCTCCTGCAGCATACCCATCACGGCATTCAGTATCACGATGGCGAAAATGATGGCGGCATCCGTCCACTCGCCCAATAAGCCCGATACCAGCGCTGCTGCTAACAGCACATATATCATGAAGCTTTTGAACTGCTCTAAAAGCATTTGCAGCTTGGTTTTGGGCTTGCCGCCCGCCAGCTGGTTTTCGCCGTATTGGGTGAGCCGTGCCGCGGCTTCCTCCGGGGAGAGTCCGCCGGCTGCGGTATTTAAGGCAGATAAGGTTTCTTCCGCCGTCATGGCGTGAAAGGATTGTTGCATGCTATTTGGTTCCTTTCCTTTGGTCGTTCTATTTTCCCACGCAGAAGCGTTCAAATATACGGTCGATCACGGCGGCATCCACATCCCGCCCGGTGATCTCCCCCAGATGCGTCAGCGCATCCCGAATATCCATCGAAGCGCAGTCCAGCCCGCTGATAGGCAGCGCGTCCTTTGCCTGCCGCAAGGAAGTAAGCGCTTGCTCCAGTGCGCGGATATGCCGCTCGTTGGTCACATATACGGATTCTCCCGTGTCGATCCCCGCAACGATCGCCGCCTTGAGCTCTTCTATCCCCTCGCCCGTCTTGGCGGACAGGTGATACAGCGGCTCGCCCGGCAGCATGGATTCTCTTAGCGCCGCATCGGACAATACGGGGGGCAGATCGGATTTATTGAGCAGCACCAGCCGCCGCTTCTCTTTTGTTTCGGCAAGAAGCGCTGCATCCTCATTTGTAAGCGGCTCTGCCGCATCAAACAGCAGCAGGCACACGTCCGCCGTTTCCATGGCCTCCCGGCTTCGCAACACGCCCTCGCGTTCCGCCTCGCCCGCGGCTTCCCTAAGGCCTGCCGTATCCACCAAGCGCAGCGGCACGCCAAGAAGTATGGCGGCCTCCTCAATGGTATCCCGCGTGGTGCCGGCCTCGCCGGTCACGATGGCACGGCGCTGCCCTAACAGCGCGTTATACAGGCTGGACTTTCCCGCGTTTGGCCTGCCAAGAAGCACACAGCGCAGGCCCTCGCGAAGCACCCTCCCCCGCCTGCCCTGTTCGATCAGCCCAGACAGTAACGTCTCCGCCTCGCTAAGCGCCTCCGGTAAGGTATCCGTTACCTCCTGCTCCACTTCGTCGGGATAGTCTATCGCCGCGCCGATGGCGCTTTCTCCGTCTAAGAGCAACCGTTCCGCGTGCTCCACCTGTTCGGACAGCACGCCCTGCATCTGCAAAAGCGCGGCGTTCTTGGCAGCAGAGGCCGTGGCTTGTATGGTATCCATCACCGCCTCCGCCTGCGCCAAATCCAGCTTGCCGTTTACAAACGCCCGGCGGGTGAACTCCCCCGGTGCGGCAGGGGTCAGCCCCAATGCCGAAAGCGCTGACAGTACGCCTTGTACAACAGCGCTTCCACCGTGGCAGTACAGCTCCAGCATATCTTCCCCGGTATAGCTATGAGGCGCCGCAAAGCAGCAGTACATAGCGTCGTCCAAGGGCATACCCTGATAGGACAGCATCCCGTGGCACATGCGCCGGGGCACAAAGGTGGTTTTGCCCGTGATGGCTTTAGCGGCGGCGGTCGCCCCGGGGCCGGACACGCGAATGACGGCGATGGCTCCGCCCACGGGTGTTGCCGGGGCAAATACGGTATCCTGCAAAGCTGCCATAGGGCGTTTCTTCCTTCCGTAATAAACTGGATGATTTGTATGATTGTACCACGCCCGCGCCCGGCGCAAAAGACCTTTCCCTGCTTTCTTGAGATAAAAACGGACGGCTTATTTTCAAACACAAGCCGCCCGTGCTATACTCATTTCATGAAAAAGTTTCGCTACACCCTGTATACTGCGGCGCTGCCGCTCGTAATTGCCGCGCCAGCCTATGCCCTCCGCGTAGACGGTCAATTCACCGACCCGGACGGCAACCGGCTCATCATGCTGGGCGGTGCGCTTTTGGTGCTTGGCATGTGGCGCATGTGGCGAAACGACCGCAAAAACCGCAGAAAATAACTTACCTTAGCCCGTGCCGGTACAACTGCCGGTTATCCAGCGCCCACTGGCGCTCGGAAAAACCGCCCGGTGACACGGTGGAAAGCGCATCGAACATTTCATACATTCGCGCGTCCAGCATGTCAAGCTCGGACAGCACCTCTGCCTCTGGGAACATCGGCGGGCGAGGGCTGCCAAATTCCGGCACGCCGTGGTGGGAGAGTATCATATGCTCCAGCAGCATGGGAACATCTCCTGTGATGCCAAGAAGCTCCGCCGTGCTTTGGATATCCGCCGCACCCATGTTGATGTGGCCGATCAGCTGTCCGGCTGCGGTATAGCTGCCCGCAATGCCCAAGTCTCCCGTTTCCATTTCCTTTAATTTGGCAATGTCGTGGAGAATGATGCCTGCGTATAAAAGATCCGGAAACAGCTCCGGGTACAGGGGCACCAGCGCCTTTGCCGCCTGCAATATAGAATAGGTATGGTGCAGGAGGCCGCCCCGGGTAGCGTGATGGAGTTTTACGGCTGCGGGAGCCAACAAGAGCGCCTGCTTATTGGTACGAAGCAGATACTGGGTGATGGAGCGGATGTCCGGCTCCAAAAACGCCTCGGCGGTTTCGTAAAGCTGCTCGTACATCCAGTCCGGGTCAAAGGGCGCGCAGGGCACCAGCAAAGACAGGTCAACGTCGTCCTCGGCGGTGCGCTGGCGTATTTTATCGATCTTGAGCTGCTCTGTATCCTTCCACAGCACGATGGTTGCGCGAATTTTGATGATATCGTCCGGCTGGAACGCGCCGTGCACGGCAGGAGAATAATCCCACAGCTTGGCAACGGCCTCGCCCTCGCAGTCGCACAGAATCATGTCCAGATACTCGCTGCCCTTTACGTTCACCTTGCTCTGCACGCTTTTTACGATGCAAAAACCCTCCACGCTTGTTCCGGCGGCCTGTGCCACCAACCGCATACGACTCATACCCATTCTCCTACCTTTCTGATTACTATAAGTATACCAAATGTTGTGGGGAAATGATAGTGCAAGCCACAAGGCCAGAATTTATGCGGTATCGCCGCGAAAAACCCATTGACAGGCGAGAAGCGGTGTGGTAGATTTGTAAAGGTGCCCCGACGGGGCTTGTTTTAGTATGGATACGGTTTTGCGAAGCGCTTTCGCATTTCCGATAACACAGGAGGAACAAGAAGATGCGCGTAAAAATTACATTGGCCTGCACGGAATGCAAGCAGCGGAACTATGATACCTTCAAGAACAAGAAGAACGATCCCGATCGCTTGGAGTTCAACAAGTACTGCCGTTTCTGCCGGAAACACACCGTTCATCGCGAAGCGAAGTAACAGGAGGATAAACGCATGGCAAACGAGAAAAAGGCTGTTGCAAAGCCCAAAAAGGAAAGTCGCTTTCATCCCATCCGGTACTTCAAGGAAGTTATCGGCGAGCTGAAAAAGCTGACCTGGCCCACGGGCAAAGAACTGGTATCCAACACCGGCGCGGTATTGGCGTTCCTGCTGGTAACGGCGGTCGTCATCGGCGTGCTGGATCTCATCTTCTCTCAGGCCGTCAAGCTGTTGGCGAGCCTCTAAGCCGCGATGGCAGAGAATGAGAAAAACATTCCGGCTTCCGCTCTCGAGGCGGAGAACACCCGGAATTATATGAGCGACGAAGCCAAGTGGTATGTGGTACATACCTATTCGGGCTACGAAAACAAGGTAAAGGAAGACCTTGAAAAATCCGTGGATCACATGGGTTTGCAGGAGCAGATCCTGGAAGTGAAGTATCCCACGGAGGAAACCGTGGAGATCACGGATTCCGGTAAGCGCAAGGTCACCCAGCGCAAGGTGTATCCCGGCTACGTGATGGTCAAGATGTTCATGAACGACAAGACCTGGTACGTGGTTCGCAACACCCGCGGCGTTACCGGCTTCGTAGGCCCCGGAAGCAAGCCCATTCCGCTTTCAGACGAAGAAGTGACCGCCATGGGCGTGGAGCGCATCCCCATTGTGCTGCACATCGAAGTGGGCGAGCATGTTCGGGTGCTGTCCGGCCCGTTGGAAAACTTCATCGGCAAGGTGGAGGCGCTGGACATCGAGCGTCAGAAGATCAAGCTGACGGTTTCCATGTTTGGCCGCGAAACACCCGTGGAGCTGGACTTCGTGCAGGTACAAAAGCTGTAGCCGCAGCTTGTGCTTGATTACGCACATCCCTGTTATACCGTTTTTAAGGGTGTGCTGTGCTTGTGATGCATAGCGGCCTTTGAAATACAAGTGGGAGGGGGCGGCACCCCGTACCACAAAAACTATTTTAGTTAGGAGAAACAGCAATGGCAAAGAAGATCGAAGGCTATGTAAAGCTTCAGATCCCCGCCGGCAAAGCAACGCCGGCACCCCCCGTAGGCCCCGCGCTTGGTCAGCACGGCGTAAACATCATGGGCTTCTGCAAGGAGTTCAATGAGCGCACCGCCAAGTCCGCCGGGCTCATCATCCCCGTAGTCATCACCGTCTACGCGGATCGTTCCTTCACCTTCATCACGAAGACGCCTCCCGCGGCAGTGCTCATCAAAAAGGCCTGCGGCATCGAGACGGCTTCCGGCACGCCCAACAAAACGAAGGTAGCAACCATCACCAAGGCGCAGGTTCGCGAGATCGCGGAGCTGAAAATGCCGGATCTGAACGCTGCCAGCGTTGAGACCGCTATGAGCATGATCGAGGGTACCGCGCGCAGCATGGGCGTCCTCGTAGGCGAGTAAGGGAGGGGACTGCAAATGAAACACGGTAAGAATTATCAGGATGCTAAAAAGTTGGTGGATAACGCCAAGCTTTACGACAAGAAGGACGCTATCGACCTTTTGATGCAGATGCCCAAAGCCAAGTTCGACGAAACCGTTGAAATGCATGCGCGCTTGGGCGTTGACTCCCGCC
>CAYZAW010000065.1:0-8129 GCA_964476505.1 uncultured Oscillospiraceae bacterium
AATGGCTCTCTTGTAACTTTTGTTTGCGCTCTACCCCAACTATTGACATAGAGCCCTTTTCTTGTATAAGTCCGAAAGAACAACCGGCAAGGGAGAAGCCGATTTCTTACAGATTACCGCCGTTTTCCTTGATGACCTCGCTGTACCAATAGGCGGAGTCCTTGGGAATGCGCTCTTGGGTGGCATAATCCACATAGATGATGCCAAACCGCTCGTTGTAGCCCTGATTCCATTCAAAGTTATCCAAGAAGCTCCATTGCAGGTACCCTTCCACGGGTACGCCGTCGTCAATGGCCTTTTTCAGCTCCAAGAGATAGCGGTTGAGGAAATCGATACGGTCAGGGTCGTGTACCTTGCCGTCCATGAACACGCGGTCGTTGCAGGACTGTCCGTCCTCGGTGATCACGATGGGCAGCTGATAGCGCTCATATAGGTTCACGATGCCGTAATGCATCACCTCGGGAGTCACAGGCCATTTGCAGGCGGTGAGCGGGAAGCCCGTGGCACGCTTTACGCGGTTGCCGTTGCGGTCTACCGGATAACCGTTGTAAATGTTGACTCCCAGAAAATCCGGTTTAAGCACCAGCGCCCAGTCGCTTGCGGGAATGGTTTTCTCAAACGCCTTCAAGAACGCGGGCGCATCGTCCGGGTACTTATGGAACATCACGCTGTCCATAAAGCTGTTGAAGGTAAATACCCATTCGTCCTCGCGCAGTTGGAAGGTCTCTTCATAGGTTGCGTCGATGGTGGCAGGGTCGGTATCTACGGGGTAGCACATCCGTCCGCAGGGAACCGCACCCACGCGCACGGGAATAGAGCTGTTGTCCTGCAGCGCTTTCATGCCAACGCCGTGTGCCAGCACCAGATGATGCATGGCCAGCGCTAAGTCGGGATTGGGCAGCTTCCAGCCGGGTGCATGGATACCGGTACTAAGACCAAGGCCAACCACGCATTGCGGCTCGTTGATGGTCATATAGGTTTTTACACGCCCGTCAAAGCGCTTGGCTATGATCTTGGCGTATTCCGCAAAAGCGTCCACGGTATCCCGGGAGAGCCAGCCGCCCTTCTTTTGCAGTGCGCTTGGCAGATCCCAATGATACAGCGTGACCCAAGGCTCAATGCCGTTTTCCAGCAGGCAGTCGATCAAATCGCTGTAATACTGGAGTCCGGCTTCGTTAACAGCACCCGTTCCGTTGGGGATGACCCGGGGCCAGCTGATGGAAAAGCGATATACCTGCACCCCCAGCTTTTTCATGAGGGCAACATCCTCTTTGTAACGATGGTAGCAGTCGCAGGCTACATCGCCCGTGTCGCCGCCCAATACATTGCCTTCCGTGTGGGAAAATTCATCCCAGATAGACGGGCCTTTGCCGTCTGCATCCCAAGCGCCTTCGCACTGATAGGATGCACAGGCTACGCCCCAAAGAAAACCCTTCGGGAAAGAACTCATATAGTAACCTCCACTGTGCAAACTGATTTCGATTTATCGTAGGGGATCATGTTTCCGGCAACCGCTTTGCCGTCCACCGTCATAGAGGCGGTGCCGGTGCGTTTTACCGTGATGTTGTACTGTACGCCCCGGTATATGCGGGTGAGTTTATAACCGGTAAGCTCGGCGGGCAGGCAGGGGTTCACGCAAAGCCCGTCAAAATCCGGCTGGATGCCTAATATGGACTGGCTGATGTTTACGAATGTCCATGCCGCGGTACCGCTAAGCCAGCTGTTTTTCGCTTCGCCCTCGCTAAAGGATGCGCGCCCGGCAACGGTCTGCGCGTATACATAGGGCTCGCAGCGGTGCACCTCGCTCTTGTCCTCCAAGTAGGCGGGGCAGATACGCCGGTACAGGTCAAAGGCAGCGTCGCCGTTTCCGATCACGGTATGGGCAATGCTTACCCAAGTGTTGTTGTGGCAGAACACGGAGCCGTTTTCTTTATATCCCGGCGGATAGCTGGAAATTTCGCCAAGCTCCTCATGGTATACGGTGTAGCAGGGAGCAAGAAGCTCAATGCCGTATTCGCCTACCAGCCGTTCGGAAACGGAGTCGAGCGCCATCTTTGCCTGCCCGCCTTCAACGCCGATGCCCGCCATTACGCAGAAGCCCTGCGGCTCGATGAATATTTGTCCTTCCTCGCATTCCGAGGAGCCGATCTTCTTTCCAAAGGCGTCGTAGGCGCGAAGGAACCATTTTCCGTCCCAACCGGCCTTGAGCACCGCTTCTTCCATTTCCTTAACGGCCGCTTCAACGGGCACAGCCTCTGCGGCGTTGCCGTAGCGACGGCAAAGCGCTGCATACTCCAGACCGTATTTTACGAACATGCCCGCAATAAATACGCTTTCCGCAATACCGCTTTCAAAATTAGCGCAGGTTTGAAAGCTCTCGCCGGGCTCGTTGGAGAAGCAGTTGAGGTTGAGGCAGTCGTTCCAGTCCGCACGGCCGATCAACGGCAGCTTATGCGGGCCGCGATGGTCAATGGTGTAGTTTACGCTCCTTCTTAAATGCTCAAACAGGGGCTGCTCGCTACCGACCACGTTGTTAAAGGGCACCGGTGCTTGCAAGATGGCATGATCGCCGGTTTCCTTGATGTACGCTACGGTGCAGGCAACCAGCCACAGGGGATCGTCGTTGAAGCCGGAGCCAACGTCTCCATTGCCGCGCTTGTTCAAGGGCTGATACTGGTGATAGGTGCTGCCGTCCTCAAACTGGATGGAGGCGATGTCTATAATGCGCTCCCGGGCGCGGGCGGGAATGAGATGCAGGAAGCCCAACAGGTCTTGGCAGCTGTCTCTAAAGCCCATGCCGCGGCCTGTGCCGCTTTCGTAATAGCTGGCGGAGCGGCTCATGTTAAATGTGACCATGCACTGATACTGGTTCCAGATATTTACCATGCGATCCATCTTGGTATCGCTGCTTTCTACATGGTAACGGGACAAAAGCGCATCCCAATAAGCGGACAGCTTTTCAAGCGCCTTCGTTACCGCGCAGGGATCGGCATATGCCTGCAGCACCCGCTTCGCGTCGGTCTTTTTGATAACGCCGGGCTGCTCCCATTTATCGTCTCTGGGGTTCTTACCGTAGCCCAAGGTGAACACGAATGTACGCGCTTCTCCCGGAGCCAGTGTTACGTCCATGCGCAGTGCGGCAATGGGCGCCCAGCCGTGGGCAACGCTGCCGCTGCTTTTCTCCTGCATGACCTGCTCGGGGGCGATCCAGTCTCCAAAGCGGCCAAGGAAGGTTTCACGTTGGGTATCAAACCCGGAAATAGGCGCATTCACGCCGTAGTATGCGTAATGATCCCGGCGTTCCCGGTACTCGGTTTTGTGATATACAACGCTGCCGATCACCTCTACCTCGCCGATGTTCAGGTTACGCTGGAAGTTGGTAGAGTCGTCCACTGCGTTCCACAGGCACCATTCCACAGCGCCGTACAGACAAAAGTCTTTCTTTTCGCTGCTGTTGTTGGTAACGGTAACGGTATGCAGCTCGCAGTTTTCCCCTTGGGGCACCAGCATGGTAAGCTCTGCGCTTAACCCGTCCTTTGCGCCCTCAAATACCGTGTACCCCAGTCCGTGGCGGCAGGTATAAGAGTCCAACGGGGTTTTTGCAGGCAAAAAGGCAGGGCTCCAAGGCGCTTTACCGCGTTCCTTGATATAATAGAACCGGCCGCCCTGATCCCCGGACACATTGTTGTAACGATACCTGATCAAACGCTGTAATTTTGCGTCCCGGTAAAAACAGTATCCGCCTCCTGTATTGCTGATCAAGCCAAAGAAATCCTCATTTCCAAGGTAATTGATCCAAGGCAGCGGCGTTTCCGGCGTTGTGATCACATATTCGCGCTTTTGGTCGTCAAAGTGTCCGTATTTCATAACTGAAACTCCCCTTATTGTTGTTATTCACCACAGCCCGCCGGCTTATCACCGGCGGGCTGCGATAAGCAGATATTACTTGTTCAGCAATGCTATGAATTCCTGTAGCTGCTCATAGGTCATTTCGCCCGCCGCAAGGCCGAGGATGGCGCGTAGCGGCATGTATTGCAGCATGGCCATCATCATTTCCATCGTAACGGCTTCCTTCTCGTTGTTTAAACGGCTTTCCTCCGGATTGGGGCCAAGAGCCGCCGAGATCATATCCATATACGGTTTGGCGCTTGCCATTGCCCTTTTATCCTGCAAGATGTCCATAAAGATGCTGTTCTCATCGTAATGGGCAGGCAGTTCTACGGTGGATTCTACCGTTATGGTTTTTGTCAGCACGATGTCCCGGGAGGACTTGCCGATGCAAATATCAAACTCGCCGGTTTCCACGTGCCAGTCGTTGATCTCGGTGCACCAATAGGCAAAGGCACGCTTGCAGAGCGTGAAGGAAACGGTTTTGGTTTCGCCGGGCTGCAGCGCAACCTTCTCAAAGCCCTTCAGCTCACGGTCGGGGCGGAAGTACGAGCTTTCCTTATCGGAAACGTACAGCTGTACCACTTCCTTGCCGAACATCTTGCCGGTATTGGTAACGTCTACGGTCACGGTTACGGTGTCCGTATCCTTGATGTTGCTTTGCGATACCTTTAGGTTGGAATACTCGAACGTGGTGTAGGAGAGGCCAAAGCCAAAGGGGAACAGCACGTTCATCTTTTTCCTGTCGTAATAACGGTATCCCACGAACACGCCCTCGCGATAGTCCGCTTCGTTCTTCTCGCCGCCGTAGAACAGGTAAGAGGGGTTATCCTCCAACCGTAATGGGAAGGTCTCCGCCAAACGCCCGGAGGGGTTCGCCGTGCCAAACAGCACATCGATGGTTGCCATGCCAACGGCCTGACCGCCCAAGTATGCCTCCAAAATACCCTTTACGTTGTTAACCCAAGGCATTTCCACGGGAGAGCCGTTATGCAGCACAACAACCGTGTTGGGGTTGGCGGCAGCTACGGCGTCGATCAGCCTGTTCTGGCAATCCGGCAGGCGCATATGCGTGCGGTCGTAGCCCTCGGATTCATAGGTATCCGGCAGCCCTGCAAACACCACCGCTACCTTGGCAGCCTTGGCGGCATTTACCGCTTCTTGAATCATCGCGTCAGTGGTGGAGTCGGTTGCAATTTCAAAGCCCTGGGCGTACACAAAATCGATACCGTCCGCCGCTTCCAACGCGCTGGTGGTTTTGAAGCAGTTGATGTGGGAGCTGCCGCCGCCCTGGAAGCGGGGCTTTTGTGCAAATTCGCCGATGAACGCCACCTTGTCGCTCTTATGCAGCGGCAGAATACCGTTCTCGTTCTTTAACAGCACCATGCATTCGGCAGCCAGCTTGGCGGAAAGCACATGTTGTGCTTCCTTGTCCCACTTGGTGTCGGGCTTGGCGCTTTCCAGATAGCGGTAATTGATGTTTAAAATGTTCTCGCAGGCGGCGTTCAGCACCTTTTCGTCCAGCTTGCCTGCTTTTACGGCGTCAACGATCAGCTTGTCGCGCACGCCGTTGGAGCCGGGCATTTCCAGATCCACGCCCGCTTCCAAGCCCTTGATGCGATCGGTCACCGCGCCCCAGTCCGTCATCACATAACCGTCAAAGCCCCATTCGCCGCGCAAAACGTCCGTCATCAGGCGTTTGTTTTCCGCCGCAAAGGTGCCGTTGATGCGGTTGTAGGAGCACATCACCGTCCACGGCTTCGCCTTTTTAACGGCTGTTTCAAAGGGCTTTAAGTAAATCTCCCGCAAGGTCCGCTCGTCGATATTGGAGCTGGAGGACATACGCCTGTGCTCCTGATTGTTGGCGGTAAAATGCTTTACGCTAACGCCCACGTTGCGGCTCTGTACGCCGTTGATGTAGGAAGCGGCAAGCTCGCCCGCCAGATACGGGTCTTCGGAAAGATACTCAAAGTTACGCCCGCATAAGGGAGAGCGCTTGATGTTGATGGCAGGGCCAAGCACTACGCTCAATTCCTCGGCTTGGCAGGAATCGCCAATGGCTTCGCCAAGAGTCTTTACCAGATCCCGGTCGAAGGAGGCGGCGGTAGCGCAGCCTGCGGGGAAGCAAACGGCCTTGATGCTGTCGTTTACGCCAAGGTGATCCGCTGCTTGGGACTGCTTGCGTAACCCGTGCGGGCCGTCGCTGACCATGCAGGCGGGAACGCCGAGGCGTTCCACTGGCTTTGTATGCCAGAAGTCCAAGCCGGAGCATAAGCCGGCTTTTTCTTCTAATGTCATTTGGGATACGAGTTTTTTAACGTCCATAGTCTAACTCCTTAATTGGCAGACATCTCAACGGTAGAAAGATCCCATTCCTCGTAGATTTTAGGAACGTCGCTGATCAGGCGCTTGGTATACTCCGCCTTGGGGTTTAAGATCACGTCGTCAGGAATGCCGCGTTCCACGATTTTTCCGTGCTCCATGATGTAAACCTGATCGGAAATGTAATAGGCAAGGCCGATATCGTGCGTGATGAATATGATGGTCATGCCCGTTTCGTTTCGAAGGTTCAACAGCATATCCAGTATGGTAGCGCGGGAACAGGCATCGATCATGCTGGTGGGTTCGTCCGCCAGTAAAATCTGCGGCTTCAGCAGGAAGATACGTGCGATCATCAGGCGCTGCATCTGGCCGCCGGAAAGCTCGAAGGGGTATTTGTTGGTCAGCTCCGCAAACTTTAAGTTTACAAAGCTGCAAGCCTCCGTCATCATTTCGATCTTTTTCTCTTTGGAAAGAGATTTTCCGCCACGCATGTTGATGCAGTCTAACAGCACTGTATCGATTTTGTTGAATACGTTGAAGGACGAGAACGGGTCTTGGAAAATGGCCTGTATGCCCTTCCAATACTCCTTCTTTTTATGCTGGGAGCTGATGTCCCGCGGTTTGCCCTGATAGCATACTTCGCCCTCGGTTACGTTGATAAGCCCCAACAGCATTTTAGCCAAGGTGGTTTTGCCGCTGCCGGATTCGCCTACGATGGAGATCAATTCGCCTTTTTTAAAGTCGAAATCCACATGATCTACCGCAACGCATTTTTTATCGCCGGTGCCGAAGATCTTGGTTACGCCTTTGCCGCTCATGCAGGAGGGGCGTTCGTCCACAGCCTGGTTCGTGTTCTTTTCTTCATTGCTGCTCACTTGCGTATACCTCCTTCAGCTCTTCTACCGCCTTCAGGCAGCGATAAGTACGGTTCTCCTCACAGGTTTTCAAGCCGATGGCGTTTACCTTGCACTCACTGGTGGCATATTTGCAGCGTGCTGCAAAGCGGCAGCCGGCCGGGGGCTTTTTCAGGTTTGGCGGAGTGCCGGGAATAGCGGTGAGCTTGTTGTTTCTGGTACCGGATTCCGGCACGATGATGGAGCCCATCAAGCCCTTGGAGTAGGGATGGATGGGGTCGAACACCATCTGCTTTGCAGAACCGCTTTCCACGATTTGCCCGGCGTACATGACCATGATGTCGTCCGTAACGTTATACAGCAGCGGCAGCTCATGGGTGATGAATATCATGGACTTGATGTAGCCCTTATCCATCAGATCCCGCAGCATTTTTATGACCATTTTCTGGCTGGTAACATCCAGTGCGCTGGAGGGTTCGTCTGCGATCAACACCTTGGGCGAGAGGATGGTGGAGATAGCGATAACGGTGCGCTGCTTCATGCCGCCGGATAATTCCACGGCATGCTTTTGCAGCACTTCCTCCGGCAAGCCTAAGATACGGAAGCGTTCCTTGGCTTGCTCATAGATTTCCGCCTTGGTAGCCTTGGGGTCGTGCGCCCGGATTACGTCCTCCACAAAGCGAATGATTTTTTGCGTGGGGTTCAGCGCGTTCATGGCAGCCTGCGGAATGTAGGCGATCTCGCTTCCCAGCACGTTTTTACGAACGGTATCCGGGTCCATGCCGGAGATGTTCTGCCCGTCGATGATGATGTCGCCGCTCATGTAATGCAGGGGCGCAAAGTAATATCCCATCAGGCTCAGCGCCAGTGTGGATTTACCGCAGCCGCTTTCACCGGCGATTCCCAGAGACTTACCTTCTTCGATTTTTAGGGACACGCCGTCAACGGCGTAAACGTCCTCATGAAACCGGGTGATGTATTTTGTTGAGAGGTTCCGAACCTCAAGCATTGTCTTTCCCATATTCGGCCTCCTAGTCTCTCAGCGTGGGATTGAATACCTGATCG
>CAYZAW010000066.1:0-8122 GCA_964476505.1 uncultured Oscillospiraceae bacterium
ACACCACCACCGAAAAGGCGTCCGCGCACTTTGCTGGCGGTGCGAAGAAAGTCGTTATTTCCGCTCCCTCCTCCGATGCTCCCATGTTCGTTATGGGCGTAAACCAGGAGAAGTACACCAAGGACATGAAGGTCGTTTCCAACGCAAGCTGCACCACCAACTGCTTGGCACCTCTGGCGAAGGTCATTCATGACAACTTCGGCATCGTAGAAGGCCTCATGACCACCGTGCATGCTACCACCGCTACCCAGAAGACCGTTGACGGCCCCTCCAAGAAGGACTGGCGCGGCGGCCGCGGCGCGGCGTTCAACATCATCCCCAGCTCCACCGGCGCAGCCAAGGCTGTTGGCAAGGTCATTCCTGACCTGAACGGCAAGCTCACCGGCATGTCCTTCCGCGTTCCCACCGCCGACGTTTCCGTGGTAGACCTGACCTGCCGCCTGGCAAAGGGTGCTTCCTACGACGAGATCAAGAAGGTCATGAAGGCCGCTTCCGAGAGCAAAGAGTGGAAGGGCATCATCGGTTACACCGACGAGAAGGTCGTTTCCAGCGACTTCATCACCGACTCCCGTACCTCCATCTTCGACGCCGATGCCGGTATCAGCCTGAACGACAACTTCGTGAAGCTGGTTGCTTGGTACGACAACGAGTGGGGTTATTCCAACAAGGTTTGCGACCTCATTGCACACATGGCCGAGGTTGACGCAAAATAACAAACCGGAACCTCCGGATTTACAAAGAGCCGTCTTTTGACGGCTCTTTGTGTTATCCGGCGGATTATCGCATAGAATGAGCCGGGAGGGGAACTGATATGAAAAAACGCCCGGTCATACTTGCTATTACGGTTGTATTTACTATTTTTCAATTCTATATGCCGGCCTACGCCACGCATGACGAGCAGGAGGCGTTGACCGCCTTTTCTCCAAGCGTCAGCGCGGGTGCTTTCCTGCTAGCGGAAGCCACTACGCTGACTCCTATTGCTGCAGAAAACGCGGAAGCAAAGCTGCCGGTAGCGGGGCTTGCCAAGCTCCCTGCGCTGCTGGTGCTGTGCGAAGCCATGGACATCTCTCAGATCACGCCCGAGCAGGAGGTGACCGTAAGCCGCGAAGCGGCGTCCGTTGGCGGCCCCACAGCATTTATAGAAACGAACGAAACGATTGCCGCCTCGGAATTGATTAAGGCCGCCTGCATGATCTGCGCAGGAGATGCCATGTATGCGCTGGGAGAAGCGTTAACGGGCTCCGGCAGTGCTTTTTTGGAGCGAATCAACACGCGCATGGCCTTGATGGATAAAAGCGTAACGCTTACCGACCCCATGGGGAACGGTTTAACGCTTAGCGCCAAAAATCTGGTGCAGCTTGGACAGTCGCTAAACGCCAGCAAAACCTTTCGCGCGCATGCGGGCATGACATTGGAAACGATACTGCATGCGGACGGACGGGAAACAGAGCTGGTAAACGCCAATAAACTGCTGCGGGGTTACGCGGGCTGTACAGGTATTGCCACAGGTTCCTCCCAGCAGGACGGCTATATGGGCCTGTTTTATGTGACCAGAGGCGATACGTCGATGTTTTGCGCTGTTGTAAGCTGTAAAAATTCCTCAGAGCGGTTTTCCATGGCAGCGGAGCTGCTGGACTATGCCTTTACCGCCGTCAAGGCAACAGTGCTTGCCACTGAAGGACAGGTGATGGTGGAAAACATCAAGGTCAGCGGAGGAATGCGGCGGGAAGTGAACCTGATCGCAAAAGAAGGCGTAACAGTGATACTGGAGCAAACAGCGGGCGAGCTTGTAGAAAAAAGGGAGCTTCCGGAGGCGTTAACAGCGCCGCTATCCGCAACGGATACGGTAGGAAAAATCATGTATGAAACGGCGGAGGGAAAGCAGCTTGCTGTGGTGGAGCTTATTCCGCAATACGAAGTGGAAACCGCGGGGTTTCGCGACAGGATTCGCGAAGTACTACTGATGTATCTTAGGAATTGATAGGCATTGGTCTCCCGCGTTCTTATTGATTAGCGGCGGCTTTTCCCGTATAATGAACAAAGAACGTTTAGGAGGCGCCTTTCTTTGAGTATTATTAACAGTCTGTTGAGCGATCCGGGCGGATACCTGTTGAATCTGCTTTACAGCTTACCGGCTATTTTGATCGCTTTGTCCTTTCACGAATGGGCACATGCCTTTGCTGCGTACAAGCTGGGAGACCCCACCGCAAGAAACTTAGGCCGCATGACCGTGAACCCGCTGCATCATATCGATACATTGGGCTTTTTGATGTTGATTTTGGTTCGCTTTGGCTGGGCCAAGCCTGTGCCTGTAAACATGCGTAATTTTAAAAAGCCCCGGCGGGACGATATCATCGTGTCCTTGGCGGGCATTACAACGAATTTTTTGCTTGCCATCGTTTCTATGCTCGTAATTTACGTGTTTGGCGTGTTGGGCGGCAGCAATGCGGCAATCGCCAACATCCTGTATTACTTTTTGACCATCAATTTAGGCTTGATGCTCTTTAACCTAATTCCCTTACCGCCGCTGGACGGCTCGCATGTGGTGGAAAGCCTGCTCATTAGGAAGGTTGGCCCCAAGCCCTTTTACTGGCTGTCCCGTTACGGCGGGATCATACTCATCGTTCTTTTGATAACGGGCGTATTAACGGGGATTTTGTCTGCCGCTATGAACTGGATCATGTTCGGGCTTTCCTCGTTGTTTGACTCCATCTTCCAATTCCCGGGCTTTGCCTATTTATTTGCCGTGATGGTGGGAGGCGTTTAATGGCTGTATACGAGGTACATCTCAGCCAGTTTGACGGCCCTTTGGATCTGCTTTTGCATTTGATAGAAAGTGCGGAGGTGGATATTAAAGATATTTTCGTTTCGGAGATCACGGCGCAGTATATCGCCTATATGTCGGAAATCGAAACGCTGGATATGGATACCGCCAGTGAGTTTTTGACCATGGCGGCTACGCTTTTATACATTAAATCGCGGCAGCTTTTGCCGCGTCCGCCCAAGGACGAAACGGAGGAGGAAGACCCGGAGCAGGTGTTGATCAGACAACTCCGGGAATACAAGGCCTTCAAGCAGGCGGGGGAGGAACTTCGCGCATTGTACGAGAGTGCAAAAGGCGCGTTCACGCGGCTGCCCGAGGAGATCACGCTGGGCCCGCAGGAGGTCAACCTTTCCGGCGCAACGCTGGATCAACTGTACGAAGCCTTTTTTACCTTATTACATACAGAACGCGAGGAAGCGCCCATAAACCCTTTGCACCGCGTGCGGCAGGACGAATACACGGTGCGTTCCCAGATCGTGATGATTCGCGAAAAGCTGCGGGAAAAGAGCGAGATCGGCTTTATGGAGCTGTTTTCAGGGCAGGCAAGCAAGGTGGAAATGATCGCTACCTTTATGGCGCTTTTGGAAATGATTGCGCATGGGGAGATCGAGCTGCATCAAAGCAAACCCTTTACGCCCATCCATCTGCAAATGAAAGCGCTTTTGGAGGACGACGAGGATACGGATTACATGGACGAGTACGAAGTGTGAGGAAAGCATGAAGAACGAAGAGATCATGGCAGCCATAGAATGCATGCTGTTTGTAGCGGGGGATGCAGTGCCTGTTATTGAACTGCAGCGGGTGCTTGGCTTAACGGATATCGAGCTAAAGCCGGTTCTGTACGATATGGAAAAGGCGTATCAGGCGAAGCCCAGAGGCATTTGCCTGTTATTAACGGAAGAAACAGCGCAGCTTTGCTCAAACAGGGCATACTCCGAATATGTGGAGCAGCTGATTCAGCCGGCGCAAAGCCGCACCTTTTCGCAAAGCTTACTAGAAACGCTTGCGGTGGTGGCATACCGGCAGCCTGCAACCAGAGCGGATGTGGAGAACGTGCGCGGCGTTCGCTGCGAATACGCTGTAAGCCAATTGGTAAAGCTGAACATGATAGAAGTGGTTGGGCGCAAGGAGGCGATCGGCCGCCCGGTGCTGTACGCAACAACAGATGCATTTTTAAGGCAGTTTGGGTTGCATGCCGTTACGGAGCTTCCAAATTACGAAGCGTATTCCGAGGGAGAAGTGCCGCTGCCAGAGTTGACCGTATAACGCTCTTGACAGCACAAGCCGCTGCCGATACACTTAAACGAAAAACATGAGGGGGATTGTATTATGGAGGAGAGAAACAGCGACAAAATTGTGATGGACGGCCTCACGTTTGACGATGTGCTTTTGCTGCCGCAAGCGTCATCCGTGACGCCGAACATGGTTTCCTTAGGAACCGACCTAACCAAAACGATACATCTAAACATCCCGATGCTTTCCGCTGCCATGGATACGGTCACGGAATTTCGCATGGCGATCGCCATGGCGCGGGCAGGCGGTATCGGCATCATCCATAAAAACATGTCCATTGAGGAACAAGCCTCTCATGTAGATAAAGTAAAGCGCTCGGAGCATGGCGTGATCGTAGACCCGTTTTTCCTCTCTCCCGATCATGTTGTGGGCGATGCCATGCAGCTCATGGAGCGGTATCGCATTTCCGGCGTTCCCATCACGGTTGATGGCAAGCTGGTAGGCATCCTTACCAATCGCGACCTTCGCTTTATCGACGATAAAACCATCCCCATCCATGAGTTGATGACAAGTAAGAATTTGATCACCGCCCCTGAGGGCACCACCTTGGACGAGGCCAAGGAGATATTACGCACACATCGCATCGAAAAGCTGCCCATTGTGGACAAGCAAGGCTATTTAAAGGGTCTTATCACCATCAAGGATATCGAAAAAGCCATACAGTATCCCAATTCCGCTAAGGACGCTAACGGCAGGCTGTTAGCAGGCGCGGCGGTTGGCGTTTCCAAGGATACGATGGAGCGCGTGGAAGCGTTGCAGGCAGCCAAGGCGGATTTGATTGCCATCGACACCGCCCACGGGCACAGCATGGGCGTTTTGGAAACCATAAAGAAGGTGCATCAAGCCTTCCCGCATATGGAGATCATGGCGGGCAACGTGGCAACGGCAGAGGGCGCGGAGGCGTTGATCAACGCGGGCGTGTCCGCCGTAAAGGTTGGTATTGGCCCCGGCAGCATTTGCACCACACGCGTTGTAGCGGGCATTGGCGTTCCGCAGATCACCGCGGTGATCGAATGCGCTAAGGTCGCAAAGAAATACAACATCCCCGTCGTTGCAGACGGCGGCATCAAATATTCCGGGGATATCACAAAAGCCATCGCGGCAGGCGCTGCGGCGGTCATGCTGGGCAGCCTGTTGGCGGGCACGGACGAAAGCCCGGGGGAGACCGAGCTGTTTCAGGGCAGACGGTTCAAGGTATATCGCGGCATGGGTTCTCTTGCAGCTATGGAAAAGGGCAGCAAGGACAGGTATTTCCAAGAGGATGCGAAAAAGCTGGTGCCGGAGGGCGTGGAAGGGCGCGTTCCTTACAAAGGGCCTGCGTCGGAATCGCTGTTCCAGCTTTGCGGGGGCTTACGGAGCGGCATGGGATACTGCGGTACGCCAACCATCAAGGATTTGCAGGAAAAGGGCAAGTTCGTGCGTATCACCGGGGCGGGCTTGATCGAAAGCCATCCCCACGACGTGTATATTACCAAAGAAGCGCCCAACTACTCGGCGCACGAATAACAGCATAAATCAGTGATTAAGGCACAGAAAAGGGCGGATGAACACATCCGCCCTTGCTATTTATGCTGTACTGTTGGCGTTATCGAACGGATACATCGCCCGCGCTTACGGTATGCAGTGTTCCGTCGGCGGTGCGTAACAGCAGCCGCCCCAGTTCGTCTACATCCTCCACGGTGCCCGTGCGGGTGTCTGTAATGCCAATCACGTTTACCTGCCGCCCAATGGTGCCGCAAACGCGCCTGTAATCGCACAGCAGCGCTTCGTAAGCAATATCGCTCTCACAGGCTGCATATAACGGCTCTAGCGCTTCCAGAAGCCTTGAGAGGACTTTTGTGCGGTCGTAGACGCTGCCGCTTTCTAATCGCATGGAGGAGGCTGTAGAAATCAGCTCCTCCGGAAAAACGGTACTGTTCACGTTTAAACCTATACCAACGATCACGGCTTCCAAATCCTCCAGCGTGCCTTCCATTTCTAAAAGGATACCGCAGAGCTTTTTCCCGTTTACCAAAATATCATTGGGCCATTTGATAGAAGCCGGAATGCCGTAGCCTTGCAGCAGCCGGTATACGCCAAGGGCGGTGGCGATTGTAAAGCGCGGAGCCTTTGCCGTTTCCAGGTTGGGACGCAGTAAAAGGCTTACATACAGGTTTTCAAAGGGAACGGAAACCCAGCCGCGCCCGCGCCTGCCGCGACCCTCCGTTTGCTCCTCCGCAATAACTGCAAGCCCGTGCGAAGCGCCCTCTCTTGCGAAGCGCTTTGCCTGCCTATTGGTGGAATCCGTTTGCCGAAAATACTGTACCTGCTTTCCAAGAGCGGCTGTGCGGCAAAGTGCGGGCAAAGCTTCCTCAATGGGTGGCGCTGGCTCTGCAAGCAGGCGATAGCCGCAATTGGTAACGGCATCGATCTTCGCGCCGCTTTTTTGCAGCGCCTGCATATGCTTCCATACGGCGGTGCGGGAGACGCCCAAACGCTCGCTAATGGCTTGCCCGGACAAAAACTCTCCGCGCTCTTCTTGTAGCATGTGCAGTATTTTATCCCGAATTTCACTCATATAGCTACCTGTTTTGCTGTTCCAGCAAGGCTTTTACGGCGGCGTTGGAATCGTCGTAGGAGAACCCGCGGCTTATCAGCCGGCGAAGCAGCCGTTCTCTTAGCTCGTCCCCGGAAAACGCGGTAAGCTGCCGCAAATATTTTTCTGCCGCCAGCATGGCGCGTTCCGTTTCGCTTTCGGCGCTGATAGAGGAAAGCGCGGTTTCGATGATATCCGCCGGAATCTCATGTGCCTCCAGCTGCATCCTGAGCTTTGTTTTACTGACAGGCTTGGTATTCAGGCGCGTGCGAACGAATTCCTCGGCATAGGCAAGGTCGTTTACATAGCCCAGCTCCGTTAAGCGCTCTATTACCTGCATGATCTCGTACTCGCCAAACTGCTGATCGTCCAAATGCCGCTCCACCTCGCGTACTGTACGGGCTTTGGGCGTTAAAAACTTCAATGCGGCTTCCATGGGGGTGGTGCCGTGGGGCTTATCGTTCTTAGACAGTTTTCGCCGTTGCAGCATCAGTCTTCCTCCTGTTCCATTTCTGCTTCGATCTCCCGCAAGCGAGCCCGCAGCAGCGCCTCATTGGTAAGGGATGCGGCGCTGACCGGCGGCTGCTCCGTTCCCATGCAGGCGTTGCATTTGGAGAAGCATTCCGGGCAAATACAACCGGATTCCAGCCCCTGCTCATGCTGAACCATATATGTGCCGCAGGCTTTACAGCTGCATCGCATGTTGCATACCTCCAATATTGATAGCTGTATTATACCATATTGTGAGCAAAAGGTTAACAATCAGCGCGCTTTTGCCCTTTGGGCTATCCTGTGTTATACTGCTGTGTATGAAAGCTCATAACAGAAAACAAAAGATATGCGCCATTCTGGCGGCAGTGCTGTCGCTTTCTTTTATGCTGTCTGCCGCCGCCATGACTTGGGACGACCGCGATGCAAACGGTATCATTTCCTATAAAGAAGAAGGAGAGCTGATTGCCGCCATCCAAAACCGCTTGCGGGAGCTGGGATACTTTATTTACAAGCCCACCGGGCGTTACCAAAGCATGACCCGGCTGGCCACCATAGAGTTTCAAAAGAACCAAACGGACGATGCCGGAAACCAGATCATTTCCGACGGCACCATTGGCGAACAAACGCTGAACATCCTGTTTTCCAACCGTGCTGTACGCGCCAACATTCCCATTGAGGTGCATATCCCTATCGGCAAAAAGGCGGATGGCAGCCAGAAGGAAAAGGGAGAGCTTCTGGCGTGGGAAACGGTGAAGATGGAGCTGGAAGCAGGTAAATCTTATTCGCTGATGGATTATAATACCGGCGTTACATTCAGCATGAAGTATACCGGCGGGGAAGCGCATGCGGAAATGGAATGCCCGGACGCCGCCAATACGGCAATCTATAAAGATGTGTTTGGCGATGCGTTCAACTATTCCAAGCGGCCAATGCTTATC
>CAYZAW010000067.1:0-7939 GCA_964476505.1 uncultured Oscillospiraceae bacterium
GAACATAGGACGCCACTTGATACCCTCTCAATTACAACAGGAGAAAGTGCCTAAATATGGGCGTTTCTTATGAATCCAGTATTGTAAATCATAACGCTGGAGCAATCCACCATCTTAAAGTATAGAATACAATAGACTGTCCTTCATAATACAAGCGATGGAAGCAGGATAATGTGTCAACCATTTAAACAGCTTATCCATGCCGATGCCCAACATATACTGATGCGCCGTGTGCAGTTAAGGCAAATCTGCGCACGGCCTTTTATACGCCCATATCCAGGAACGGCGTGATCATATGAAACGATTTTGCATTCTCCTGCATGATTCGCATATTTATAGCATTGTTACGTACCTATTAAATCACATAGGCAAAAGACATCACGCTTGCCTGAGTAACTCCATATCACTTTATGCATGCTGCATATTCAGCACATGCGCCGCATCCGCTTCCGTCAGTGGATACACAATGAAAAGCGTTTTTACCGCTTTTTTAACGCGAAAAATAATATGTCTATCCGACTTACCACCGCATTCGATGATATCGCCCTGCTTCGCTGTTTCACACGTTCCATCTGTTCGTTCCAGCTCCAATTCCCCTTCTAGAACAAGATTGTATTCGACATTTTCTCCATATTCTATATCTACCTCGCCCTCCGGCGCTTCCCAATACCCTATCAATTGCCGGTGATCCGCCGCCAAAGATACGATAGACATCTTTGCACAATACGTCGTATTGTCATAAGGGTGTAAAAACAAAGCCTCGTGCAGGTTCTGCTGTGTGATGATCCTCATATGTCCTCTCCGTTCTCAAAAAGTGTTGCAGCGCCAATGACACCGCCGCTTTCATGTAATGCGGCGACTTTTATGATTGGATGATGTCCGCGATATACGCGAGCCGTCAGCATTTCATTCAACTTCGGCAAATATGGCTCCAACCCATGCGCTACGCCGCCGCCAAGTACGATACAATCCGGCGTAAAAAGCAGCGTATATTGATTAAGTGCGCGCATCAGGTAGCGATTGTACCGTTCAACGACATTTCGCGCCGTACCGTCTCCATCTTTTGCTAGGGCAAACAACGCCTTAACCGTTAACCCCGGCGTAATCTCCTCAGCAAGACGCGCAAGAGCCGTACCGGAACAAGTGCTTTCCATACAACCTTCCACTACACAATAGCAAGGAACCGCATCCAATACAGGCTCCTCCCCTTTAGCACGTACACAGATATGCCCAGCCAAATGTTGATACGCAGGCGTGTTCTCCACCCGTCCGTGTGCAGTAAAGCCAAACCCAACGCCTGTTCCAAGCGTAAGCGTAATGACCCGCTCCGACCCACGTCCCGCCCCATACCGGCTTTCCGCGATTGCAATCAGTTTCGCATCATTTTCCACTTGGCATGGAAGCTGAAGTTTTTCTTGCAGTACGTCTGCTAGTGGGTAACTGTCCGGCAGATCAATGAAATCGCACATCGTATCGATTCGGTTGCGCCCGAACACAAAGCTGCCAATGGATACGCCGATACCGGTTATCATGCGTTTTTGAATACCCTGCTCTTGCAACATCGTATTGATACAATTCTGCAAACCATCCAACAACTCCGCCTCATGGTGCGCCGTAGGCATTATCATGAGAGCTCGTACCTTATAGGACGCGTCAACCAGCCCTACCTTTGTGCGCGTGCCGCCAAAATCAACGCCAATAACATATCGATCATTCATTATTGCACCACCCATGATACCGTTCCAAGTGCGCCTACATTCAAATGATTAACCACCGCATTTTGATATGCAAACAGTTGAAACACCAACGCCAGCGCCAACATTTGATATCCCTCTCCTGCGCCGAAATCGGGAACTAGGATCTCTGTGCAGCCATCGATCTTGCATGGTGTTTGAGCGATACGTATGGTATGTTTTGCAATTTCATTGATGCGGCGCCAAATCATATCCGAACGTTCAGTGGACAGCACGTCCAAAAGCAAGGGTACGGTATCTGTTTGTGCTACCTCAATGGTTCCATGATAAAAATTATCCAGCGTAGAGATACAGGAACATTTTCTGGATGCTTCTTCTATCCAGAGCGCCCCGCTTTTAATAACGCCCATACCGTAGCCGCGGGAGAGCAGATAGAAACTTGGCGTGTCGCTTAAAAAAGGGATGCTTTGTATACACTCCAATAGGTCTTCTTTATTCTCTTCCATCCATTGAAACATGTCTTCAAGGCGGGCAGAAAGTGCGACGCTGTCATATCCGGGCTGCATGGCGGAAACACACAGTAACCCGCAAAGCGCCATAGAAGTATATGCCTTTGTGCATATCAGCGCATCATATTCCGCAGGATCAGCTAAAACCACATCAGAATGCTTTGCCATGGTGCTTTCCGGCGTCATTGTAATTGACACACATGTTGCGCCCGCTTCTTGCAGCATAGATGGAAACCGCGCCACTTCAAAGCTTTCCCCTGAGCGCGACATCAACAGATACAGTGTATCAGCGTTAATTGCCGTTCTATCCTGCATCAGTTCTGCCGTTTCGATTAGTTCCACTCCAGTGCGCAGCTTCTTCAGCTCATGAAACATAGGCATCAGCGAATAGAAAGCGCTACCCATAGACGTTAGAACAATTTTGTTTGCATTCCGCAGCAATCCGGCGATTTCATAGACCTTCTGTGAACTTTCGCCGCACATTACGTTTAAAACTTTTTGTAATTCCCATGGCTGTTTAAAAATATCTTGTAAATATGAATTCACTTTACACCTCCGGCAGTTAAGCCGCGAATAAACCATTTTTGACTAATGATGTATAGAAAGATGACCGGCAACGAAGCCAGTGCAGCACCAGCCATTAAAAGCGGTACATCCAGATTGAAAAGGCCCTGCAAGGATGTCAATCCGACCATCAGCGTACGTTTTGCCTCGTCCTGCAAGAATACGAACGCAATCATCAATTCGTTCCATATCCACATGGCGTTGACGATGCTGGCAGCGGAAATGCCGGGGCTCACCAGCGGAAGCACAATCTTATGGAACATCTTTAAAAACCCACAGCCATCAATACGCGCCGCTTCCAACAGGCTGACCGGTACCGCACTCATAAAGCTGGACAGCATATTGATCGTAAATGGAAGAATCAAGCCGACATAAATGAGTATCGTTGGCAAGAACGAGTTGGTTAGCCCAAATTCCGAAAACAGGACAAACAGCGGTATCAACAGTACGACGCCCGGCACTGACATAAGTGGCATGATGCAGTTTGCCACCAGCGTTCTTCCGCGAAAGCGGAATTTTCCCACGGCAAACGCTGCCATAGCACCCAAGTATGCACATAGGAAAACGGAGCAGACCGTTAATAAGATGCTGTTTAAAAACATTTGAGGAAAATTATATTCGCCCAGTAGCTTTACATAATTTTCAAAGGTCGGCTGTGCCGGTAAGCTATACACGTTAGTTAAATACTCCGCCTTGCCTTTCATGGAATTGGTCAGGACAAAATAGACCGGTACAAGCTGCAGCAGTACAAACAAGCCCGTTAGTGCAGATAGTATCCATGTAGCTGGTGTGCGGCGCTTTCTATTCCCTGCTATTGCTTTCATCACCAATCCTCCTCGTCCGTGTTCAGTCTCTTTCGCACTATTGCCTGTAAGACTACCAGTACCAACGCAAGAACTAGCAGTATAACAGCCAAGGCGGAAGAAAGCCCGTACTGGTGATACCGAATACCCATTTGGTAAATATAGTATTCCAGTATATACGTACTGTTCACGGGACCGCCGCGCGTCATTACAAATACATAATTGAACATCCATGACAGCATATTGATCATGGAAAAAACGATATAGAAGGAGAGTACCGGCTTCAGCTCCGGTATCAAAATCTTACGTGTCATAGTCCATACGCCCGCGCCGTCCAAGCGGGCTGCTTCCAATACTGATTCATCCACGGACAGCAACCGCGCTAAAAACAGCACAATGCCAAACCCTAGTTCCTTCCAAACAACAACAACCATAATGGCAAACAGCGCCGTGTTCCTATCCCCCAACCAAGGCCGGGTAAGCGAGGCTAGCCCAATGTTGGTCAAAACCATATTTACCAGTCCATCTTCGCGCAAAAGATAGTCGAACACGATACCTACCACCGTAATCGATAGGATATAGGGAATGAGAACAGCGACGCGGTATACCCGCCAACCCGGGATCTTGTAGAACAGTAACACCGCAAACGCAATGCTTCCTACCACAAGAAAGGGAACGCACAGAAACAGCTTTAGATTGTTTGCGACGGACGTCCAAAACAACTGGTCTTGAAACATCTGTGCATAGTTTTCCATGTTTACAAATTCCCGGCTATTCCCGCTGATCCGCATGGTGCTGTCCAGTAGCACCTTGCCTATGGGGTATAAAAAGATCAGCAGGATAATCACCAGTGAGGGAATCAGAAACAAATACGGTATTTTTCGTTGTTTCTTTTGAATATATAGCATCGCTGTCCTCTTTTCAAATCCATTGGATTATTGGTAATCTTCCGCCCACTTGTTAAAGTTGTTTACACCCTCTGGGTCCATGGCTCTCCATTTCGCTGCAACGCTCTCCATGTACTCCGCTGCTTCTTGTGCGGTCGATCCGGAGAATACCATTTGTACAGCCGCGTACATGCCTTCACTGTCTACCATAGCAGGAATGTATATCTCCGCATAGGGGATACCGTTATTAGCAAGCTGTTCATAGATTTCCCGTTCGCTGTCGGTAGTAAGCCATGCGGGATCAAAACGATCGTCGCAGGGGATATTCTTGGTAAGCTGATACCAGCTTTCCAACTGCTCGGGCTGATGGGTAAACACCAAGAAATCCGCTGCTTCCTGTTGATGTTTGGAGAATTTGGGGATTGCAAAGCTGTGTGCTTGGTTGTTCAGCTTTCCAGCCAACGCACCATTGCCCATTACAGGAATATTCATAATGCCGACCTTCTCCTCGCCGCCCATTTCTTCGATCCATTGGATCGCCTGTCCATTGGTGGCAAGACCCATCGCAGACTCACCGCGCAGAAACGACTCTCTGCCTTGGAAAAAATCATACGACATAGTGAGCGGGTTGGTATATCCCTTTTCCTGTAATTCATGCAAAATCTGCAACCATTCCGTATGCTTCGCAGACGCAAATTCGCCTTCTTTTGCTCCAGCCTCGATATATTCCTTGAAGCTGTCATGCGCTGCCGGGCCAAACACTGAATACAGCCATGCTGCGCCCCAGCCATCCTTCATGCCGCCAAGTTCCAAGGGAATTACGCCGCTGTTTTTCAAAGCCTCACAGGCGGTTAGTAACTCCTCATAATTACTGGGCGGGCTATTCGGATCAAGCCCAGCTGCGGCAAAAAGTTCTTTATTATACATCCATACGATGCTGATTTGATACCAAGGAGACAGCCACGGTTTATCGTTATAAGAAAGGCCTTCCGTAGCCACCCAATGACTACGCTCTTCTTCCGGTATCAGCTCCGTAATATCTGCCAATGCATCCTTCCAGATATAATCCAACGCCCATACGCCCGTCCATAAAAACTGGATATCGGGGCCAGTACCCGCCTGAATGGCTGCTTCCCATGCAGGATACAGTTGATCGGAGGTCTGCTCTACCAATTCGATATGGATGCCGGGATTCAGCGTCTCATACTTTGCCGCTGTTTCCTCCAGCCATGCTTTGGAGCCCGGCGTATCGCCCTCGCCCCACCACCAAACCAATAGGTTCTGTTGTTCGCCCGTAGCGGGTTCCTGCGCCGGTTCTACATTGTTTGTTTGGGGTGACGCACATGCCGCTAAACCCACTGCCATCAATACAGCCAGTACTAAACACAATCCTTTTTTCATTGTTTTCCTCCTAATTATTCTTCTTGACATGTCTTTCTTGCTCCACTTGTTATAATAAGTATAATATTATTTGATCCAATGTCAATACTTAAAATAAAACCTTTGTTTTCTGTAGCTAATTGCATTTTACTTCGAATTTGAATTGCATCTAATTACGCTTCATGTTATACTTGGTATAAATATAAAAAGGATGATGGTATGCTGAATCTCACTGGAACACTACCTTTATATCGTCAGTTGAGCCAGAAAATGCTGGAACGGATTTTAAACGGCGAATGGGCGATCAATTCAAAGCTGCCTTCCGAAGCCGAGCTGTGCAATACATACGGCATCAGCCGTATGACAGTGCGCCTTGCTCTGGATGATTTGCAAAACAAGGGTTACATTGCCCGCCGGCAAGGCATCGGCAGCTTTGTTACCAAACCCAAGATTGAACAGCATTTGGCTTCTTTTTATAGTTTTACGGATGATATTGAACGCATGGGATACCGCATCGACAAACGGGTGCTTCGCTTCGCTGCCGCTTCCGTTTCTGGCATTATATCAGAGAAGCTTTCTCTGCCGCCAGATTCCCGGGTGTTTATTATTGAGCGTGTCCACTTTTGCAATCAAACGCCTTTCGCAGTAGAATCCTCTTATATTCCTCAATATATGTGTCCGGCACTATCCTTGGATCTTATTGAAAAAAACGGATTGTATCGCTCCCTGGATTTGTTCGATGTAAAGCCGGACAGCGCGGTTGAAACATTTGAATCTATTTTACTAGAAGGCAAATATAAAGACCTGTTGCAGCTTTCCGGTACGCCTACAGGTTTCCTTGTCAATCGAATCGCTTCTCATAACGGGCTGCCTGTTGAATTTTGCGAGAGTTATGTCAGCGGGGAAATGGTAAAGTACAACGTCATCCTAAAATAAATATTGGCTATTCACGCTTCCTGCAACGCTGAGAATCAGCTTGGGTTCGTAAGGATAGGCTGAGGCGTTTTTCGTAGTATTGTCGAATACACTGCTTTATTAATGAGAAAAGCCAAAGCAGATGGTGGGACATGCAACAAGCATGACTGATTATCGGGAGTAGAGCGATAATGATCAGCTTATGGAGTTATTTATCGCGGCACACATATTTTGCAAATTTGTGTGTCGCTTTTATATTGATAGTAATTATGTGTTGTACAGGAGCATGCGGCAGTGAGCCTGCTTGACGTGCCTCACGTCTGATGTTGCAATGCAACAAAGAAACAAAGCAATTGATTTTGGTACGTCCTTTGGTAGATACTTCAAACTTTTCATTTCAAGCAAACAGTACTGTATAATAGCGTCTATAGAGGAAACACTAAAGCTGTAGAGTTGTAATGAAATATGTTGACAATGTCATTGCAAGTCAATATACTGATAGTAGAGAAGGGAGATGAAATGTATGGCTCAAGCGGTAAACGTAAATTTCCGTATGGATGAGGATTTAAAGAAAAGCATGGAACAAACCTGTTCTGATATGGGTCTTACTATGACTACTGCTTTCACGGTTTTTGCAAAGAAAGTTACTCGTGAAAAACGCATTCCTTTTGAAATATCAGCTGACCCGTTTTACTCTGAAAGCAACATGGCGCATTTGCGGCGTGGAATCGATGCTTTAAACGCGGGCAAAGGCGTAGAGCATGAGTTAATCGAGGTTACAGACGAATGAGAAAAGTCTGGTTTGATGAAGCGTGGGAGGACTATGTGTACTGGCAAACGCAGGACAAGAAAACGCTTAAGCGCATCAATAGTCTATTAAAGGATATTGAGCGCGATGGCTTTCATGGTATTGGTAAGCCCGAACCGTTGAAGGGGGATTTAAGCGGGTTCTGGAGCAGGCGTATTGATGATGAAAACAGGATAGTGTATCGCATCAACGGTGATGTTCTGGAAGTCCTATCGTGTAAAGGACACTACGATTCATAAATCAGGATGCCGACATAGAAAGGGTAGCTGTTATATAGCTGCCTTTTTTTGAATTATTGCGTGCAATATAATCGGCTCCCAGACCGCGTACAATGATATCGCGACTTGTTTTCTGATTGGTTGTTATCTCTCTGCCATAA
>CAYZAW010000068.1:0-7884 GCA_964476505.1 uncultured Oscillospiraceae bacterium
ATATGTATTGCTTTGCATCAATTATCTATTCTTCCATTAAAGCCAACACGCATTTTATTTGCATGAACGCCTGTCTGCCCCTATACTAAATAACAAGACAGCATGAAAGAGGCGGCATATGGCAACAAGGTATGCAAGAACGGCGCTGTTATTGGGCGCGGACGGTGTAGAACGGCTAAAGGCGGCGCGGGTGGCTGTATTCGGCTTGGGCGGCGTTGGCGGCTATGCGGCAGAGGCGCTGTTAAGAAGCGGCATCGGCACGCTGGATGTGTTCGACGGGGATGTGTACTCCGAAAGCAACCTGAACCGGCAGCTGCACGCCACCGTGGAAACCATCGGCATGAATAAGGCGCTTGCGGTACAGGCGCGGGCAAGGCTGATCGCGCCGGATGCTGCTGTCACGGCCTACCCGCTGTTTTATGCGGCGGACAATGCGGATACGATCGACCTTTCCCGGTACGACGGAATCATCGATGCGATCGATACGGTATCCTCCAAGATCGAGCTGATCTGCCGCGCCAAGGCGGCGGGCGTTTACATCGTTTCCTCCATGGGCGCGGGCAATAAGCTTAGCGCCGCCGCCTTTCAAATCGCGGATATCGCGGATACCAGCGTTTGCCCCTTGGCACGGGTGATGCGCCGAGAGCTGAAAAAGCGCGGCATCGAGCATCTGCCGGTTGTGTACTCCACAGAACCGCCGATCACCCCCCTTGCCCCCGAAGCGGACGACGAAGCGCCTGCTGGGAAAAGGCAGACCCCCGGCAGCCTTTCCTATGTGCCCGCCGTGGCAGGATTGCTCTTGGCAGGAGAGGTGATACAGCGTATCAGCGGGGTGAAAGGGCAAGCATAGTGCTAGAAGACAAAAAGGCGGTAAATCCGCCTTTTTTCTTTGTTTTTCTCGATTGGTTCCGCAGTTTACCGTATACCGGTTTACCTGCTGTATTTGGTTATTCTGCGATGGACAGTGCAATTTCCATCATAGTGGTGAAGGTGGTTTGGCGCTCCTCCGGTGTGCATTCCTCGCCAGTTAAGATCAGGTCGGAAATGGTGCAGATGGCAAGCGCGTTTTTCCCTGCCCGGGCTGCTTCCATGTATAAGCCCGCCGCTTCCATTTCCACCGCGAGTACGCCCATCTTTGACCAGTCCTTGGTGGACATGGCATCGTCGTAAAAGGTATCCGAGGAGAACAGGTTGCCTACCATCATCCTGGCACCACGGCGCTCTCCCTCCTCTACCGCCGCCCGCAGCAGCTTGTAGCTGGCGATCGGCGCAAAGGTACCCGGCAGCTTGAACTGGCTGGCAAAGTTGCTGTTGGTGCACGCGCCCATGCCCACCACGATATCCCGCAGCTTTAAGGAGGGATGGATACCGCCCGCCGTGCCCACGCGGATGATGTTTTCCACGCCGAACACGTTGAACAGCTCATGCGAGTAAATGCCGATGGAGGGCATGCCCATGCCGCTTGCCATCACGCTGACTTTTTTACCTTTATAAGTGCCCGTATAGCCCTGAATGCCGCGGATGTTGTTAACGAGCCTCGGCTCCTCTAAAAAGGTTCCCGCGATGAATTTGCTGCGGAGCGGATCGCCCGGCATCAGCACGGTTTTTCCAAGGTCGTCCGGCGTACAGCCGATGTGCGGCGTAAGCGTTTTTGCTGGCATAAAAGGGTTCCTCCTTTGTTTTCTTTCAGCTAGTATCAGTATACCAAGTCTTCCCCATTCCCGCAAATGGCTTGGCGCACCAATTTCCTGCAAAGTGCATAGTGTAAGCAATATAACAATGTCGTATGCACCACATTGTAAAGCATGCGAAAAACCATTTGTGGGATAAACGTTTCTTTTCCAAGGGGCAAGGGGGGTTCCGATCCCTCCCTTATGCCCCTTGGAGAACCCTATAACCCCCTCAAACGGCCGCTCCGCGGGGGGTACGCCGCCTGTGGGCGGAGATTTACCGTATCCTCCCCCCGCCGAATATTTTTGGCGGATAAATGGGGTCCGGGGATGAAATCCCCGGCGGGGCTTGGGGCGGAGCCCCAATACAATGCTTTGGAGGGCTTATGCTGCAAGTATTCCCTTACGACCGCCAAACCGCCGTAGCATATGCGCACCGGTGGGCGTTTTCGAGAAACCCGGCGTATTTTGATTTTTCCGGTATCGGCGGAGACTGCACCAATTACGCCTCTCAATGCGTATATGCGGGGGCGCATATCATGAATTACACCCCTACGTTTGGCTGGTATTACATCAACGCCAATGACCGCACCGCCAGCTGGACGGGTGTGGAATACTTCTATAACTACATGACGTCTTTCATGCAGGACGAAAACGAACCGGGGCCGTTTATGGAGGAGGTATCTCTAGACCGGCTGGAACCGGGGGATGTTGTGCAGCTTCGCTTCGACGAGGGTTTTTTTGCGCATACGCCGGTGGTGGTGCAGGTGGGAACGCCACCCACGCCCGAGAACATACTCGTTGCCGCCCATTCCAACGATGCAGACAACCGCCCGCTTTCCACCTATACCTATAACGAGGTGCGTGCGCTGCATGTGGTGGGCGTTCGGGTGCCTGTTTGCCAGTTGAAGCCCCCGGCTGTAAATACAGCTCCCGCCGTTCCCACACCGGTGCCAACGGAGCAAAAGGAAAGCGGCGAACAAGCAGCGCCGCCCGTTACTTAGAAAGTGAGCCGTTACTCATAGGTATGCAAAACCGCGCTTTGGGGCGGTTTTGCCCGCACTTGCCACACTCCCCGTATTATGCTATACTTGTCCTCGTATTGTACGGTATTTATACCATGCAATACATCGTATAAATAGTCATAATAACGTATTTTTATGCAGTATTAAGGGGGGTTGGTTTTGGAAACCATACAAGCTACTTCGCACCGGTTAAAAACCGGCACACGCACCTTAGAAGCCATTTACAGCGCATTTATCGCGCATGCGGATTCACCCAGCGCACAGTATGATTATAATGGTGAAATTCGCTACATCACCTTCCGCGAATACGACAGGCGCATCCGCCACGCGGCGGCAGGGCTGCAAAAAATGCTGGGCGTGCCCGAGTCCGCCCAGTTTGTTGGCATCCGGCTGGATAACTCCAAGGATTACTTTACGGTATTCTGGGGCGTGGTCATGGCGGGCTATCAGCCTGTTTTGATGGACTTCCGTTCCGACGAAAAACAGGTGCAGCATCTGGTGCGGCAAACCAATGCCGTTGCCGTGATCACCTCCGGCAGTATGACGCTGCCCGCGGGGGTCTCCATCATCGATCCGCGCTCGCTTTTGGTGGACTGCGACATGGAGCCCCGAGGCGCATTTTCCAACCGGGTGGCGCTTTGCACCTCCGGTACAACAGCATCCTCCAAGGTGTTCGTATTTGACGGACAAGCCCTCACCAACGCCTTAAACGACATGGCGGCATTCCAGCGCACCAATACGGATTTCATGAACGACAAGCCTCATCGCGTGCTGGCGTTTTTGCCGTTCCATCACATTTTCGGCTTTGTCACCATGGTGCTGATGTATCCGGTGTTCGGCAAAACCATCGTATTTCCCAAGGATCGCACCAGTAAGAGCGTACAGGAGGCGTGCCGCACGCATCAGGTAACGCACCTGTTCAACGTGCCGCTGTTCTGGAACGCCATTTCACAAAAGCTGATTCGCGCCGCCAGAAAGCGCGGAGAAGACAAAGAGCAGCAAATCAAAAAGATCATTGAAGGCTCCTGCAAAAAGCAGCGGCTGTTCCCGCGCGGCGGCAGGCAGTACTATGCGGGCGTTACTCATAACCTTAGAAAGAGCCTGTTGGGCACGCATTTGGTCTGTGCCATCAGCGGCGGCGGGCGAATCCTGCCGGACACGCTAAAAACCATCAACGGCATCGGCTACCAGCTGGTAAACGGCTTTGGCATGACGGAGCTTGGCATTACCTCCGTACAGCAGCTGAACCAAATCGAGGATCAGCTAAATGGCTGCGTAGGCCGTCCGTTCGTAGGAGTCAAGTATAAGATCAAGCCCACCAACGAAAAGGAGCCGCACATTGGCGAGCTGCTGGTAAAATCCACCGCCATGCACATAGGCCGCATGGTAGACGGAGAAATGCAGCCTCCCGAGGTGGACGACGAAGGATATTTTGCCACCGGCGACATCGCCCGCTTTGAAAACGGCAGGCTGTGGTTGGAAGGCCGCCTTAAGGAAGTTATCATCAACGAGAGCGGCGAAAACGTGTATCCGGACGAGCTGGAAGACGCTTTCTCCGACATAGACGCATTGACCAATGTTTGCGTGTTTGGCGCGGACTTTGGCGGCGCGTACGAGGATATCACGCTGGTGGCGTATGCCGACGGCGTTGCCCGGGATAAAGACAAGGTCGCCTCCTTGATCACCGAGCTTGCCGCAAGAAACGGGCAGCTGCCGATTTACAAGCGGGTGCGCCGCTGCTACCTGTCGCTTTCTCCCCTGCCTCTTACCGCCAGCATGAAGGTAAAGCGCCAGCAGGTGAAGGCAGACTTGGCGGCAGGCCGCTTCGACGCTGTGGAGATCGACTTGGCAAAGGGCCGTGTGTGCGGCACCATTGCCACGGAAGCCCCGGCAGTGGAGCGCAGCCAAGCTTATTTGGATATCTTAGGCAAGGTGAAGGAATTCTTTGCAGAAGAGTTGTGCCTCAATGTAGAGGACATTACCGACCGAGCGCATTTTGTGTACGATTTGGGCGGCGACAGCTTAGCGTCGCTTGGTGTATTTACAAAAATCGAGGAGTACTTTGGCACCCTCATTACGGACGCGGAATACATCAACTGCACCTGCGCCGAGGACGCGGCGTTGCTGCTACTTAGCAAGCAGCAGTCTGGCGCAAAGCGCGCGCAGCGAAAGATCACCACCTTTGAGGATTCCAGAGAGTGGGAGGCGCTCTCTAAGCGCCTTGCGGAAGCGGAGAAAATCGGCAACCCCTACTTCGTGCCCCACGATTCGCCTTTAACGGATACCTCCGTGGTACACGGCAAAACCGTTATCAATTACGGCTCCTACAACTACGTTTGCATGAGCGGCAACCCCCGCACCATCAAGGCTGCGCAGGAAGCCGCCGCCAAGTACGGCACGTCCGCCTCAGGAAGCCGCTTGTTGGCGGGCGAAAAAACGCTGCATCAGGAGCTGGAGGCCGCCATTGCAGAATGGAAGCACGCGGAGGCTTGCTTGGTTCTCGTTGGTGGGCACAGCACAAACGTAACGTTTGTTGGCAACTTCTGTAACGAGCATGATTTGATACTGTACGATGCGCTATCCCATAACTCCATCGTGCAGGGCACGCAGCTTTCTCCGGCGGACAGCAAGGGCTTCCCCCACAACGATTATGCCGCGCTGGAAAGCATCCTAAGAGCCAACCGGGATCAATACGAAAAGGTGCTCATCGTGGTGGAGGGCGTATACTCCATGGACGGCGATATTGCGCCTATCCCCGAGTTCGTGCGCATCAAAAAGGAGTACGGCTGCTTCCTGATGGTAGACGAAGCCCACTCCACCTGCTGCATCGGTGAAACAGGCCGTGGCGTGGATGAATACTTCCACCTTGCCCCGGATGATGTGGATATCAAAATGGGTACGCTTTCCAAGGGCTTGGGCACCTGCGGCGGATATCTGTGCGGTAAAAAGGCGCTTATTGAATACCTGCGGTATTATGTGCCGGGCTTTGTGTTCTCCGTGGGGCTGTCCCCAGTGTTGGCGGCTGCCACGCTGGAGGCGGTGCACATCATGCAGGAGGACAATTCTCTTGTAAAGTCTCTCCAGCAGAACATTGCAGACTTTATGGAGGCAGCGCACAAATACCGGTTCGACACCGGCTTGGCAGGCAAAACTGCCGTTGCGCCTATCCTCATCGGTGAGGACACGGTAGCATACGAGCTTTCCCGGCTGATGCTGGAAAATGGCGTGTTCGTGCCCCCCGCCGTATATCCCGCCGTGCCGCGCGGACAGGCAAGGCTGCGCTTCTGCCTGACCAGCTCCCATAAAAAGGAGCAGGCAGAAACGGCCATGGCATTACTTGATAAGCTCATTGCCGAAAACGGCTTTGACGTGCCGCGTACATGCGCGCCTAAGAACGCCTAGATCAAATAGAACCAGTCAAACATCTGGAGCTTGCGGGCGGATGACCACATCCGCCCGTTTTATTTTATGCGTTTATGGGCGGGTGTGGTCATTCGCCCCTACATTTTGGGGTTATCGTTTTGTTGCCGTTTACCTCCTATTGACGTATAATGTAACAAGCATTCTATCATCCACTTTTCAGGAGGCTTCCCGTATGAATATGTTAAATACCGCTGTGATCCTCGCCGCAGGCGAGGGAAAACGCATGTGTTCCGATACGCCGAAAATGCTACACACGCTCTGCGGCCGTCCACTGGTGGGCTGGGCTGTTTCTGCCGCCGCACCCATCGTGTCGGAGCCGCCCGTTGTTGTGATCGGTCACCGGGCAGAGGAAGTAAAAGAAGCGCTTGGGGATTCCGTTCGCTATGCGTATCAGCGGGAACAGCATGGCTCCGGGCATGCGTTGATGTGCGCCCGGGAGCTGTTGGAGGGCAAACCCGGCTATGTTCTGGTGCTGGCGGGGGATATGCCGCTGTTTCGGCAGGAGACCTTGGCGCAGCTTTCTGAGATCGACTGTGCGGCGGCAATACTCACCATCGATCTTGCCGACCCCACCGGCTACGGGCGGGTCATTCGCAATGCGGAAGGCAACGCCATTGCCATCGTGGAGCATCGTGACGCCACACCTGCACAGCGGGAGATCCATGAGGTAAATATTTCCGCCTATTGCTTTGATATCCAAAAGCTTTTGGGCTGTTTAGACAAACTCACCTGCAACAACGACCAGGGCGAGTATTACATTACGGACTGTATCGAGCTCTTGGCGCAAGCGGGAGAAACCGTTCGCGCTATCAAAATTCCTACCGAGGAAGGCATGGGCGTAAACGACCGCGTACAGCTTGCTGCTTGCACCAAGGTATTACAAAAGCGCATCAACGAGGCGCACATGCGCGCAGGCGTTACCATGCCCGACCCGGATGCCGTATATATTGAGCACAGCGTAAAGATCGGGCGGGACTGCACCGTTTGGCCCGGGGTGGTGCTTCGCGGCAATACAAAGATCGACGAGCACACGGAGCTACTCCCCGCCTGCCGCATTACAGATTCCCACATCGGCAGCTTCTGCCAGCTTGCGGGCGTTATTGCGCAGGACGCGGTGGTTGGCAACAACGTAAAGATCGGGCCGTATGTGAATCTGCGCCCGGGTACGCAGATCGCAGACGGCTGCAAGATAGGCGACTTTGTGGAAATCAAAAACACTGTGGTGGGCGAGGGCACCAAGCTGCCGCACCTCTCCTACTTTGGAGACGGCGAGATCGGCGCACGGGTGAACGCGGGCTGCGGCACGGTGTTTGCCAATTACGACGGATTTAAAAAGAGCCGCACAAAGATCGGCAACGATGTGTTCTTGGGCTGTCACACGCTGTTGGTGCCGCCCGTAACGGTTGGCGACGGTGCATTTACCGCAGCAGGCTCTGTTATTACCGAGGATATCCCCGCAGGCGGCTTTGCCATTGCCAGAAGCAAGCAGGTCACCAAGCAGGACTACGTGGAAAACATGAAAAACCGCTTACGCAACGAAAAGAAATAGGCAGAGCGTTTTACCGCCCTGCCCCAGTCAGTACACCAATCATAAATAAATACGTTCTGTTAAAGTGGCGACATGTGCGCCACTTTTTTCTATCCGCACTTGCTGTATCCACAGCTTCTGCATATCACACAGCCGCCCTCATGCTCCATGTTTCCCCCGCATTCCGGGCAGGGCTGATCGTGCAGCGCCGATGCCGTATCGTCATCGATGCGGATAT
>CAYZAW010000069.1:0-7492 GCA_964476505.1 uncultured Oscillospiraceae bacterium
CCCCTTAATTTAGGCCTTGACTTTTATTTGCAGGACTCCTGTATATCAGTTCGATAGATATTAAAAGCATAGCATGGTTAGAACCAAAAAGCAAAGCTTAGGTGGGGAAGGATGCGCGCCTCAGAAGTCTTCTGCAGATGCAAGTCGGCCCGCAGGTACTTACATCTGCCCATTTGCAACAGAAAGGCGTTATGGATATGATACATGTAAGAAACTTTACTGTGCCGCAGGAAGCGGCGGGAGGAACGTATGCCAAAGCTGCCACGGGAATTCTATACGCAGGATACGCTGACGGTTGCAAGCGAATTGTTAGGCAAGCTGCTATGCTGCAACAGCGGCGGGGTGCTCACAAAAGGCCGCATCGTGGAGGTGGAAGCGTACATGGGGCCGGAGGATCAGGCGGCACACTCGCGTAACGGCATTCGTTCAGCGCGCACGGAAATCATGTATGGCAGCGGCGGCTTTGCGTATGTGTTTATGATCTACGGCATGTACCGCTGCATGAACATCGTAACAAGCGCGCCGGGAAATCCCCACGCGGTGCTGATTCGCGCCTTGGAGCCGGTATTTGGTATCGAGAACATGATAAAACGCCGGAACACCCAGGATATCCGAAAGCTCACAAACGGTCCGGGCCGTCTGTGCCAAGCCATGGGAATCGACATGCGGCATTACGGCGCAAACTTATGCGGGAACGAGCTGTATCTGGAAGACGACGGCGTACCTGTGGAAGAGATCAAAACCACCCCGCGCATCAATGTGGAATACGCGGGGGAATGGGCAGCGCTGCCCTGGCGGTTTATCGCGGCGGGCAGTCCGTATTTGTCTGTCAGGGAGAAGCGGTAATGGCGCATCATACCTGCCGCAGAATTATACCGCAGGCGATGCGGCTGCCGGAATCTCCTGCGGGCTGTGAAGAAAAATCGTCCCGCTGGCTGTGGATCACAATGGCGCGCCCCAGGATATCCCGAATGGATAATCGGTCGGAATAAAACCCCTGATAGGCATAACCGTGGTTGGAAAACAACGGCGGCAGGTCTCCTGCGTGCATGGGATGCGGGCAGCTTCGTGGGTTAAAATGCCCGCCCGCAGAGGAGAACGCCTGCGCACCGCCCGTTGGTGCACAGTCGCCGTTTTCGTGCAGGTGCAAGCCAAGTACATTGCTGCCGCAGGGAGACGTATCGTACGGCAGGCCCCACACCTCCGTAACCATGAAAACACCGTTTCGGTACGGATAGAAATTGGCGTAGCCGGTAAGCGCCGGGTAGTCAGCGCTGCCCTTGATGTCCGCCCGGGCGGCGGGCGCTCTGGTCAGCGGGATATACAGTGGATAGGTTGGTTCCATAGAATCACCTCGTTTTAATTTCATATGCCCTAATATGCCCTTTAGCTGGAATCTGTTCGGCGTATATGTAAAATTCACCTCTAAATCATGCATTGTAAAGAAGTATATACATCTAACGCATATCACATGCTTCTGCGAAACGAATCGAAGCGCAGCGAAAGTGACAAGACCCTGCCTGAACTAAAAAAGCAAAATAACAGAATATGACATTTTATGCAGACGGCGCATATATACTGTACTGCCTGTTGTTTGCTGCATAGCGGCAACGGAGCTTTTTTCGCTTGTCGATTGACGGGATTTTTACGGCGCTGTGCGGCAAAATGCGGCAACAATCCATCGAACGGACGAAGGCTGTCGAAAGCCTGCAGGCAGTGGTGGGACGGGATTGCCGCGGGAAAACCGGATTACTATACTGAAACCCGTTGTCGTACCGGCGAAATGGCGGCAGGCCGCCTGCGCCAAAAGGGCACGTTCGGCATGCGGCGTTTTAGCTGTATGGTTTAAAAAATCGCGTGCCCGTACACGCTTAAAGAGACTTTTTAGAAAGTGGTGATTTGCGTGAAAAAACGACTGGTACGATGGCTTGCCGTCTGCTGTGCGGCATGCGTTCTCTTTCCCTCGGCAGCGCAGGCGGCAGCCTTGTATTTGCCCATCGGCAGCGCCGAGGTGCCGGACGAGATCGAACGGATGTTCGATTCCGCGCTGCTGGCGGAACCCAACAGCAATACGGTGCTGTTTGAAAAGGATACGGATAAAGCCTTTACGCCCACCGGCGGCGCGGTAACGCTGATGACAGCGTATATCGTAACGCAGGAGGCCGATTGGGAGCAGGAGATTCCCATAATTGACGCGGTAAGCACGCTGTCCTCCAAGGTGCGCAAGCTGCATTTGCGTCCCGGCGAGCGCTGGCTCGTAAAGGACTTAACGGCAGGCATGCTGCTGCACGGCGCGCAGGATGCGTCGCTGGTACTGTGCGATCACGTCAGCGGGTCGGAAACGGGCTTTACGGCGCTGATGAACCGTTATGCCAAGGAGCTTGGCATGACGCATACGGTCTATCAAAACCCCTTAGGAGCGTATGCCTCGGGGCAGACCACAACGGTTTCAGATCTGCTGGTTCTTGCCCGGGCAGTGCTGCACAACGATACCCTGCGGGAGCTGCTGGGCAAAAGCGCATACGATACGGTCAACGGCAAAACCGTGCAAAACCGAATGCAGATCATGCAGGAGGGCAGCGCCAGCTATGACGCGCGCGTTTGCGGTCTCGGAGCGGGCTCTACCGCCGCAGCCGGTACCAATATGCTGCTGTACGCGGCGGAACAGAGCAGGACACTGCTTCTTATCGCATACTCTCAGGCAGACGATCAGGCGCGGGGCGAAAAAAACGCAAAGCAGGCGTTGGATTTTTTCTGGGAGGCGTATCAGCCGGTGGACGTAACGCAAACGGTGCGAACACTGCTGGCTGAACAAACCGTTGCAGCGGCGGACGGCACAATCATCAAACCCGGCATGCCTGTTGCCTGCACTGTACTTGCGGAGCGCGAACGGGCGAACCAGATACGGCAGCAGGGTGCTTCCGGCTTTACGGTAAAGGGGCTTCCCGCCGTTACCGCCGCCCCAAGCGCGGGAGAGCCCATCGGCAGCGTGCAGATATGCTATCAGGGACGGGAGGTGCTGGAGGTACCGCTGACCGCGGCGGAGGTGATACCGCCGGAGGCAGCACAAAATGGCCCTGCGGAGGAAACAGAACAGCCGGAGGTGGAGATTCCCGTATACGGCCCGGAGGATTGGGCCGGGAACAGCCGGGAGCGGTCTTTTACCGAGTTGTACGGGTTTTGGATCGTTCTCACGGGAACGGCAGTGCTTGCGGCCTTGATACTGCTTGCGGCAAAAGCGCCGCGCCGAAGAAAACACTAGCGGATCGGAGAGGAACATATGACAGAAATCACCATAAGAGACGTGCTAAGAATCATACGCCAGCGCATCTGGTTGATCGTGCTGCTGCCGTTTTTTGCGGCAACCGCCGCGGCAGTGCTGGTGTGGTTTGTGATTCCGCCGGTATACACCGCCACCGCCTCTTTGTATGTGCTCAACAAGCAAAGCACGGAAAACAGCATCATCAATTACAGCGATCTGCAGTCCAGCGCGCTTTTAACGGCGGACTACCGGGAGCTGATATTAAGCAAGCGCGTGCTTAGCGCAGTGGCTAAGCAGTACGGGCAAAATGCGGACAGTATGCAGGAGGATTTTGATATCGGCGTTACCAGCGCAAACAATACGCGGGTGTTGGAGATCGCCGTTACCTCCGGCGATCCCGTGCTGGCGGCGAACATGGCAAACGCCATCGGGCGGGAGTTTGCCACCACCGTGGTAGAGATCATGGACGCCAACAACGTAAGCTTTGTAGACATTGCCGAGCCGCCCCCCGCGCCTGCCGCACCGAAAAAACTCTTAACCGTTGGAATAGCGGGCATTGCAGCGTTGCTGTTGGCCATCGGCATCGCGCTGCTCCTGGAAATGCTCAATACCACCATCCGCACGGCAGAGGATGTGGAAAAGGCTCTTGGCTTATCGGTGCTGGCGCGGGTGCCAAGCTTTGAGGTGAAATAGCATGACGGTTAATAACGTGATCGAACAGTACGGCAAGGCCGGCTCTGCGCTGCATGATGCCGTAAAGACCCTTCGCACCAACATCCGGTTTTCCGGCATGGATCAGGACATCCGCACCATCGTGATCACAAGCGTGATGCCCCATGACGGGAAAACAACGCTTTCCATATTCTTGGGCGTTGCCATGGCAGAAAGCGGTCAGCGCACTCTTTTGGTGGAATGCGACTGCCGCAGGCCTATGCTGCAAAACTATCTCAAGCTGCGCTCCACCGGCGGGCTTGTAGAGCTTTTAAGCAAGCGGGCGGGCGTTGCAGAGGCCGTAACGCATACGGGCGTGGAGCGGCTGGATCTGCTGTCTTCCATGGTGCTGGCAAACCCCGTAGAAATTCTTGGCTCCAACCGTTTCCAAAGCGTAGTGGAGGAATTGAAGGGGTATTACGATGTGATCATATTTGATACGCCGCCCTTGGGTTCCTTTATCGAGGCGGCGATACTGGCGTCACGCGCGGACGGCACGGTGCTTGTGATGCAGCCCGGCAGTACCGACGTGACCGCGGCACAAAACGCGGTAGCCCAGTTGGAGAAGGGCAAGGCGCATGTGCTTGGCGCGGTGCTCAACAATGTGGCGATGACTCCGGATGCGTATTACTACGCGGACTATTACTACCGCGGCGGTGCCAAGCACAAAAAAGCCCCTGCACATGCCGCAAAGAAACCCAAAGCGCTCCGGCAGCCGCCGCCCGTAAGGCACGGCGCAGGCAGCGCTGCCCGGTAAGGGGGCTGGGCATGCAACGCTGGGATATCCACTGCCATATCCTGCCGGGGGTGGATGATGGCGCAAATACGCCGGAGCAAACCAAAAGGATGCTGCTGGCGGCAAAGGCGGCGGGCATTACAGGGGTGATCGCCACGCCGCATATCAAAACCATGCAGCCGGATATGGATCGAATCAGCGCATGCTTCGCGGGGGTGAAGCATCTGTTTATCCAGCAGGGCATAGCGCTGCGGCTGGGCTACGAATTTGACTCACGGCTTCTGTGGGAAAGCCCCGGCATGCGTTTGCAACCGTTTTGTATAGAGGGCACGGGAACGGTGCTTTTGGAGCTTTCCCGCGGCTATCTGCCCCTGCAATGGGAAAACGGACTGCGGCGCATACAGGGGCAGGGCTTGGATATCATCATTGCTCACCCGGAGCGTTGCCAGCCGATACAGGAGGATGTGGGCATCGCCGTGCGAATGGCGGAGATCGGCTGTGAGCTGCAGCTTTCCGCCAATGCGATCGACTGCACTTTGCTGTCAAAGGAGCGCAGGTGCCAAGCGGCGCTGCTGCGGCAGGGGCTGATATCATACATCGCGTCCGACGCGCATACTGCCGGGGATTACCGCGCGTATGCACAGGCACAAAAACGCTGGGGGGCATGGGTCAAGCCCGGCGAGTTATTGCAAAAGCTGTAACGGAGGAATGACCGGTTGCAACACAAACAACAGCCTGAGGGCAAAAAAAAGGCGGCACTTTGGGGCATTCTTTTTCTCGCCTTGTGCGGGCTGGGATATGCGATGGCTTCGCTTCTGGGCATGGGACGGGAACGCCTTGCGGCAGAGGCCCTGCAAGGCTCGCTACAGTCTCTTGGGGAGAAGCAGGTATCCATAAGCACGGCTCCAAGCCCTAAAATCACGCAAACGCCGCCCTCTGATACGCCCGCGCCCCGTTTTACGGGTTGGCTTGCCGAATATGCAAGAGAGCCGGATCGTACTGTGGATTTTGCGGCGCTTCGGCAGGTGAACGGAGATATCTACGCGTGGCTCAGCGTTCCGGGGGCGGGGGTGGAGTATCCGGTGGCGCATGTGCCCAAGGGAGACGAGCGGTATCTCACGCACGATCTGGAGGGGAAGCAAAGCAAGTACGGCGCTGTGTTTTCGGACGGATACAACCATCCCGATTTTTCCGATCCGGTAACGGTGCTTTACGGGCACAACATGAAGGACGGCAGTATGTTTGCGCCGCTGCACCGCTTTTCGGACGCGGCTTTCTTTGAGGAGAACCGTATCATCCGGGTCTATATAGCGGATTACATGTTGGAATACGAGATCGTTGCGGCGTACGAAACGGACGATACGCACATCCTTGCCGCCTACGATTTTACACGGGAAGAGGAGTACGAGGCGTACCTGTCAAGCTGGGATACGCTTCGGGATCTTCGGGTGCAGCGTTGGCCGCGAGCGCTGACGGCAAAGGATCGGCTGCTGACGCTTGCGACCTGCGTGCAGGGAAACGACCACGCCAGATATTTGGTACAGGGAGCGCTGAAAAAGCCATGAGTAACGTTGCGGAAAAAATCGAAAGACGCAAACGAAGCCTGCGCCTCGTATTGATCGTCCTGTTTGGGGTGATACTTCTTTTCGCGGCAGTGGGCGTGTACCTGCTGACGCTGTGGCAAAACGGACGGCGGCTCAACCGGGAGACCATGTTCGTATCAAAGCAAACGCAGCAGATCACTTTTGAGCGAACGCAGGAAACGCCGAACGCGGCGATCAAAACGCCAGTGCCGGTTACGCCCCCTCCCGGCGGGGATACACCTGCCGTGCGCCACGGGGGAAAATACTATGTCCTAAATGAGGATGTGTTGTGCATATTGTTTTTGGGTGTGGATGTAACAGGCAGCGAGCAGTTTCAATCCATCGGGGTCACGGCGCACCAAACGGATTCCCTGATACTGGCGGCCATCGATCCTGTGGCGGGAAAGCTCTCTATGATCAATATTCCCCGCATGACCGTGACGGAAGTCAAGCAGCTGGACGCGGCATTTCGGTATGCAAGAACCACCAGGTCGCCCATCTGCATCCAGTACGCCTTTGGAGACGGAAAGGCGCTTAGCTGCGAGCTTACCCGGGAGGCGGTGGGCAATCTGCTGTTCAACATCCCCATCAACCGCTATGTGGCAATGAATTTGGATGGCCTGTTTGCCGCCAACGATGCCATCGGCGGCGTAACGCTAACGCTGTTGGACGATATGACGGCCTTTCACCCGGACATGAAAAAGGGAGAAACGTACACGCTTACCGGCAAAACAGCGCAGATATACGTTGCCCGGCGGCTGGGAAAAGGGCTGGACGGCACCAATCTATCCCGCGCAAAGCGGCAGGTGCAGTATTACAAGGCGTTTTTTCAGGCGGCAAAAAGCAGGCTTAAGGAGGACCCCCTGTTTGCGGTGAATCTGTACCGATCCTTGGGCAGCAGCATACAGACCGACCTTACCTTGGAGGAGATCAGCTATCTTTCCCAAACGGTAGTCGGCATGGAGCTTATGGATGAAAACGTTCACACACTGCAGGGCACGGTGAAAAACGAGGATTACTTCGTGGACGACGAGGCTTTAAAGGCGCTGCTGATCGAGGTGTTTTATACAGAGGTCGCGGCGTAACCCATATGTCGTTATCGGCTTTTGCCGCTAATGAATAGATACTTTTGCGGAAAGGAGGTGGTGTTATGAAAGCAAAAAAAGGCATCGCTCTGGCACTGGCGCTGGCGCTGGTTCT
>CAYZAW010000070.1:0-5782 GCA_964476505.1 uncultured Oscillospiraceae bacterium
AAGGTAAGATAATGCCTCCGGCGGGTTAAACCTTTTTGTAAAAAGGTTTAACAATCGAAAAACTTTAAAATAGTATGCATAGCAAAAAGCACGGATAAACCGTGCTTTTTGTATAAGTTGAAGTTTTTGGGTTCTTAGGGTATTTTTACAAAAATACCCTAAGCCGCCGGAGGCATGTTTTCCTCCCACCACTTGGCAATGCTGCTTTCAAACACGATCTCGTCTGAGCCCATGTCCTCCAGCACTGCCGCATCAACGATGCAAAGCGGCGGGAACAGCACGCACCACCAGTTTCGCCCGGCACCGTCGCCCAGTATCACCTGCAGCGCGTCATACTCCCCGGCGGGATACAGCACATCCCCGTAGGTTTTATCGGGAAACGCTGCCGAACCCAGCTTGAGCTGCACGCCATAGTCCAACCCTTGCGCCTCGAGCGCAGTGCGGGCGGCCTGATACAGTGTGTTGCCGTTGGCCTTGATAAAGCCTGCCGCATCCGGCTTGGAAGCCGTTTGGGGCATGATCGAAAGGATGCTGTCCCGTACGGCAAGCTTTACCGCCTGATCCTGCGCACTATTGCTGTTGGCGATCACATGCAGGCGCAGTATGTTTTGCGTGTTGCTAACAGCGTGCACATCTGACGCTTCCGGGTTTCCGGAAAACTCCGCGGCATTTTGCGCAAGCGACTGGTTAAAAACATATGCTCCTGCCAGCGCCAGCAGTACCGCCAGCACTGCTGCAATGCGGTAGTACGGCGCGCGCGCCTTATGCGGCGTTTCCATTGCCGCTGCCCGTAGACCCGGTACTGCCGCCGGTACCGCCTGTGCCGCCTTCGCCGCCGGAACCGGAGCCAGTGCCACCGGAGCCGGAGCCTGTGCCGCCGCCCGTGCCGCCTTCGCTGCCGGCACCGGAGCCGCCTGCCGCGCCGCCGGATGTATCGCCGCCTTCGCCGCCGGTCGCACCGCTTGCGGTAATGGGTTCGCTTAGGTTATCCACCAGAATACTGCCGTCCGCGCCGATATAGGCCACTTTAATGGTACCGTCCTGATCGGAATACTCCACGCAATAGGTCTGCTGCCCCAAATAGGTGGCATGCGTTACCTTGGTGATGGTTGCGCCCTCATGCACCTCCTGCAAGGCCGCTACCACTTCGGGGATGTCTGCCTCGCTTGTTTCGGTGCCCTCGGCAAAATCAGGAATGGTCATCATTGTGTTGCCGGGGCTGGACGTTGCGCCGCCGTCGTCCGTTTGCTGGGGAGACTCCGCAGGCTCCGCCATGGGTGTAGCCGCGCCGGGCGTTTGGGTGGTTCCGCCGCCGTTGGGTTCCGAGGTGCAGGCGCACAGCACCAGCAGGCAGCTAAGTACCATCGCTATCATCGCGATCTTGTGTTTCATTGAACATATTCCTCCTTTATCACTTGCCGTAGGATACGGCGTTATCCGATTACAGTATGCCCCAAGGCGAATGGCTTCATACGGATTGCGGGATTTCGCGGGTATTACGGAACCAAACGCGCGGTTCGGGCGTTTGAAGAATACAGGGTGTTGCAGGATACTGCGTGTGGCTGTTGCTCCTTTAGCGGCTTTCGTTTATAATGGGTACATTAAACCGTAAGCATATAGGAGCATTCCCTATGTCCATCAGTTTTGACGAACTGTACAATGCCCACGCCAAAATGGCGTACTGGGCGGCATACAGCGTCACAAAACAGCAAAGCGCAGCAGAGGACGCCGTACAAACGGTGTTCTTCAACGCGTATAAAAACTTACAGGCCATCAGCGACATGGACGAACCCGCCCGAAAGGCGTTTTTGTACCGTTCTGCCGTCAATGCCGGCATCGATCTTTTGCGGCGGGACAAACATACCACGCCCGTTGCGGATATGCCCGTTGACGCTGCCGCGCCCGAGGCGGACGGCCCCGAGGCCTCCGCGATCAGCCGGGATACCCGCAATACCGTTCGTGCCGCGATCGATCAGCTGCCGGAAAAATACCGGCAGCCCATCCTGTTATACTACTTTGCTGATTTTGATTATCACGAGATCAGCGAGGCGTTGTCCCTTTCAGAGGGCACGCTGAAATCCCGCATGTCCCGCGCAAGAGATATGCTGCAAAAAACCTTGAAGAAAGGGGGTGTTCTGCATGAAGAAGCGTAACCTGTTCTCAAAAAAGATCTCTGGCGATATGTCGCAGGCAAGCGATAGCCTTGCACCGAAGAACGACGCGCTGGATATGCTGCTGCAAGAGGTGGCCAATGTTGAAAATGCGGAACTGCCCCTTGCCGATATCCGGAAAAAGATCAACGCGCAAATCGGCGCGGAGCTGGTCATGCTTGCCAAGTCCGCACCGCGCGGCACAACAGCCGCCGCCGCAACCGTTGCCGATATTTCCGACACCGGGTTCCAAATGACGGAGATCACGCTCGAAAAAGCCGAAAAGGAAGCGGAGGAACGCGCTGCGCAAAAGGCTGCCGAGGAGGAAGCGCGCGCTATGCGGCAAAAAGCCGTATCTGAAGCGGAAATGCGCGCCGCCATCGCCGCAGCCGCCGCCGCAGGAACCCCCTTAGCCCCCGCCGTGCCCGCTCCCACCCCCGCGCCCACGCCCAAGGCATCCGCGCTGGCAGACGAGACTGCGCGGATACAGGCGCAGGCCGCAACGCAGGATACGGACTCCGCCGTGTCTAACGTAAAAGCGGCAAAGGCCGCTGCCAAGGCTGCGAAGGAAAACGCCAAGCTGGCGCAGCAAAATGCTAAAAAAGCAAAAAAGGCCGCAAGAAAGCTGGCGCTGGAAGCCGCAATAAAGGATAAAACTGCCGCAGTAAAAGACGCTGCCACGGCTAAAGAGCCCAAGCCCGTAAAAGCCAAGCCGGAACAAAAAAAGGCATGGCCCTCTATCGCAAAGCTGCATAAGGCCAAGCGCGAAGCGCGGTTGGAGCAGGAGGATCAAGACGAGCTCCGTATGCGCAGGCTGCAAAAGCCTGCCGAGGAAGCGCCTAAAAAGCGCCTGTTATCCAAGAAAATGATCCCTTATGCCTCTGCCGCCGCAGGCGTACTGGTGCTGTGCGTTGCCGCGTTTGCTTTAAAGGACAGCATTCTCCTAAAAACAGATATGGCAGCACCTGCCGCGGAAGCGCCCGCCGAAGCTATGCTTACCTACGATATGGCTGTGATGGAGCAGCCTGCCGCGGAACCCGCCGCGCCTGCAACGGAGGAGTCCACAGCCGAAACGGCTGCCGGTGCCACCGCCGAAAACGACAGCGGGAACCAACCACGTAAGGGCGAAGCCATGCAGGACAGCGGCTTGCTGGAATCCGGTGCGGAAATAGAGGGCTCGCTGGAGATGATGCTGCTTGCCGCCGATGCGGATTATGTGTGCTACGGCACGCTCACCGATAACGGAAACCTTATGACCTGGAACGGAGACATGTTATACCTTGACGGCGGCAAAGCAAGCGCACCTGCCAATACGGAATGCTTGTTCTTCCTGGCGCTGCCCAAGCCCGACATCAATACCTACACGGTGCTAAAGGCGTTCCCCACCACCGCCAATGACGATTTGGCGAAGGAAGCCTTTATCCTCTTCCCCTACCCCACGGACGTACCCGCGGAGTAATAGATATACCGTAAATGCTTTGCGCCCCGCTTTCAGGGGCGCATGCTGTATCTTATTATATTAGGAGGCTTATTGTATGCTGGAACTGCCGGAGGTATTGGTATTATCTGCACAGCTGCGCGAGGCGGTTTGCGGGAAACAGGTTTTGCGCGTGCTGCCGCCCACAAAGGCACACAAATTCTGCTGGTATACCGGCGACCCCGCAGATTACAATGCCGCGTTGCAAAATACGCACATTACCGATGTGGAAGGCTTTGGGCTGTATGTGGAAATGGTGTTTTCTAACGGCTTACGCTTATGCGTGAACGACGGCGTAAACCTGCGCCTGATGCCTATTACGCAGGTGCCCAAGGCGTATCAGCTGCTGATGGAGCTTTCGGACGGCATGGCGCTGGTGTTTACCGTGGCGATGTACGGCGGAATCGAGCTGCACGACGCTGCTTTTGACAATATGTATTATCAAAAAAGCCGGGCGTTCGTTTCGCCCTTTTCCGAGGCGTTCCCCGCGCATTTTCGTGCGCTTCTTGCAGAAAGCAAGCCCAATTTGAGCATGAAAGCCTTGATCGCTACCGAGCAGCGCTTCCCGGGCATCGGAAACGGTACGGCGCAGGATATCCTGTTTTCTGCCGGGCTGCACCCCAAGCGCAAGCTTGCGACGCTTACCCCCGCCGATGCCGAACGCTTATTAACCTGCATCCCTGCCGTATTGCAGAACATGCTGGATCATGGCGGGCGGGATACGGAAAAGGATCTATACGGCAATCCCGGCGCTTATCGCACACGCATGAGCAAAAACACCTATCCCGTTGGCTGCCCCTCTTGCGGCGGGCCTATCACCAAGGAAGCGTATCTGGGCGGCTCCGTGTATTACTGCGCGCATTGCCAGCCCTTAAGCTGATATGCCTCCGGCGGCTTTAAAGAAACCCTAAGAACAAGTGGCTGTGACGTAGAACTAATACCTGAGAAGAACAGCAGAGCGTGAAAACGGCACGGCTGTTTTTCTTTTACTCACTTTGCCGCTTTTACAGCGCCAATGAAATCATAATAGATTTCTATGGTTTGACGGCGTTTTCCGTTCTCTTTCACTGCTTGATGTACGGCAATTTTTTCAATCAATTCCCGCAGGATAGCGGGCGTTAGTTCGGAGAGATTCGTGTACTTCTTTGCAACGGCGATGAAACGCTCAGTGCTATCTGTTTTGGCCGATACCGAATCTATCTCAGCCGAAAGAACAGCCATTCGTTCCTTCAATGTTCGATGCTCCTGCTCATACGTTTTGGATAGGGCAGTAAACCGCTCATCCGTTAGCTTGCCTAAGGCATTGCTCTCAAACAGCTTTTGTATCAAAATATCCAGCTCTGCGATACGTGCCTTCGCTTTCTCCAGTTCCTTTCGCTGCTCCCGCGATAACGCCCTTTGCTCTCCAAGACCGCGCTGTATCACATACGCCTTCTTAATGGTATAGGTGCCACTGACTTTCAAATTCTAAGTTATTGAATACTGCATTGAATAGGTAAAAGAGTCGACAGTTGCTTTACCCAAGATTATTGCGTTGCTTCAATAAAACCACCTAACCGCGGTTCACACAATCACGATGGCCGTGGTCGTCAATTCGTCGCAGAGCTGCTTGAGCACGCCGCGCAACATGGCACAGCCCTCTTCTCCCGCTCTTTGCCCGGACAAGTCGGCAAGGACGAGCATGGGACGCTTTTCCATCGCCCCATCTAACAACGCCATCGCCCCCTCGCGCGTGAAGCCGTCCGTTCCGGCAGGCTCGATAATGGAGATATCACGCTCGCGCATAAGCTCGAATCCCTTCGTCATGGATGCGTCAAACACTCTCCGGTTGAACACATATCTGTCGTCTTCGCTGAGGGAAACGCCCAGTATGAGGTTGCGCAGTTTCATGGCATCCGTATGTAAGCCTGTCTTTATTTCGCGGTACTCGTTTTGTTTGATAGAAAACAGTTCTCCCTTGCTGTTATATACTCTGAGCAAGCGAAACTCCCGCATGCCTCCCGTATTCCCACCTTTGCCCGCGAATACCTCCGACATGCATTCCGCCATCGCGGCGGCATGCGTGAGATCGCGCTCGTCAAATACGCCGCTGCGCTTGTTAAGTATTTGCAGCGCACCTATGGCGGTACCGTTTGCCTGCAATGGCACCGATAAC
>CAYZAW010000070.1:5792-6868 GCA_964476505.1 uncultured Oscillospiraceae bacterium
TTCCTCGCCGTACCGGTCATGAACGAAGGGGCCTTTCTCCCGGCGACCCTTCACTCCCTGACCCGTCAGACCCTGCCGCCGACGCGGGTGTACATCTGTGTCAACCAGCCCGACGCGTGGCATGAAGGAACGCCGGCCCAGCGTGCGGTGTGCCGGGACAACGGAGAAACCCTCGCCTGGCTGAGGAGCTTCAGGGAGTTGCCCCTGACGGTTCTGGACCGGTCCACGCCGGGCATGAAGTCAGGGCTTACGGAGGGGTCATGCGTGAGCAACGGGATGGAATCAAACGCGCAGCGCGCTGCAATTCCGCTTCCCGGGCGGAGCTTGAGCCGGTAAAGCGTCTCGCTGGCGGAGCCCTTGATGAGATAGGGATAGATATACGCACCCTCCTCATCCTCGTCACGTATCCACAGCGTGCCGGCCTCGGCATCCATCGTCAGTATGATCTCCTCCAGTCCCACGTTCAGCAAGCGCGGGACGTGGGAAATCGCGTTCATCTGCGACCGGAATACGTTCAGACTTTCCTCATAACCCAGCCGTTTCTCTGCCGTGTCGTCGCCAAATACGATGCGCTTGAGGCGGCTTTTCGTCTCTCTTATGACCCTGTCGCCCTCCAGATTGCCCAGCTCGTCAAACAACACCTCGGCAAACCCGTGGCTGGTTAGTCCCCCCGCCTTTACGTAGCGGCTGAGCGGTACGGTGCGGCTGATGTAGGACACATAGCCGAAGCGCCTGGCAAAGTCCTTCGTGTGGACGATATACTCAAATCGATCCGACTTCAGCGCCGCCTGCTGCTCGCGTGTCATAGCAGCCCAGCAATAGGGCTGCGCGTTGATGCAGTAGGCGCTCACGTTACTGTCCAAGCGGTTTATATAGATGTAAGTCGCCAGATTGCCGCCCTTGGAGTGGCCGATAATGCCGCGCTCGCCCGGCAGCGCACGCGTCTGTTCGTCAAAAAACCGAAGCGCCCGCTTGTGGTGGACCGTAACCACGCCCGCGAAGGCCGGCATACAGCCGCCCCAATCCAGAAACAATCTCGACAAGCTGAAATTCTCGCAGCCGCTCAGGCTGACAAG
>CAYZAW010000071.1:0-6862 GCA_964476505.1 uncultured Oscillospiraceae bacterium
CCGTATTTCTTATCCAGCACCACGTTGCGGCCCTTGGGCCCCAAGGTGATCTTTACCGTATCCGCCAGCTGGTTCATGCCCTTTTCCAGAGCTTTGCGGGCCTCTTCGCCGTATAATAACTGTTTTGCCATACTAGTAGCTCCTTTCTAACCTATGCCCTTATTCTACGACCGCGAGGATGTCGTTCTGGCGCACTACGATAAACGTGTTGCCCTCCAGCTTGACTTCCGTACCGGCATACTTGGAATAAATCACTTTGTCGCCGGTCTTCACGTTCATTACCACTTCTTTGCCGTCTACCGTGCCGCCGGGGCCTACGGCGATGACCTCCGCCATCTGCGGCTGCTCCTTGGCAGAGCCGGGCAGTACGATACCGCTCTTGGTGGTTTCTTCCGCTTCTAAGCTCTTGATGATCACACGATCGGATAATGGCCTGAGTTTCATATCAATATCCTCCTTGCTGTTTATGCGCACTGTCCGTGCGCTTGTTCACTGTTTTGTTAGCACTCCAATCTATTGAGTGCTAACAGTCATTATAATAGTGCATAGCCGCGTTCCCCGCAAGCAGGGAGACAGCCAAAAGTACGAAAAAACAAACCAACATTCCATATTATGTGCAGAATGCTAAAAATATCGAGCGTTAACTCAAAATATCTTTGATTTTTACATTTTGATTGTAAAATACTGCCGCAAAAGAAGGGCATGCAGGGGTTGGCGTGGTTGCCTATTGGGAAAGGATGGTCTAAAATAAAGGATACCATCCATTCTATGCTTTAGGAGGCCGCCATGCAAACCTACATATTGGCATTGGATCAGGGAACCACCAGCTCCCGGGCGATCGTATTCGATAAAAACGGGAACTCGGCTGCCAGCGCGCAATTTGAGTTTACGCAGCATTACCCCAACGCGGGCTGGGTGGAGCACGATCCCATGGAAATACTTTCCTGCCAGCAAAGGGCGGTTGCCGCCGCTTTGGAGGCGGGTAATATTCTACCGGGGCAAATCGCCGCCATCGGCATTACCAACCAGCGGGAAACCACCGTTGTGTGGGATAAGGCAACGGGGGAGCCCGTATATAACGCCATCGTGTGGCAGTGCAGGCGCACGGCGGATATCTGCGAACGGTTGGAGCAGGACGGTATTTCTTCTTATGTTACAGAGAAAACAGGCCTTCTGCTAGACGCGTATTTTTCCGCCACAAAGATCAAATGGATATTGGACAATGTTTCGGGCGCACGGGCGCGGGCCGAGCGGGGGGAGCTGCTGTTTGGCACCATCGATACTTGGCTGATATGGAATTTAACGGGAGGTCGCGCCCATGTAACGGACTATACCAACGCCGCCCGCACCATGCTGTTTGATATCGACAAGCTCTGCTGGGATGAGGGGCTGCTGCATGCGTTGGGTATTCCCGCCTGTATGCTGCCAACGCCTGTACCCTCCAGCTCCGTTTACGGCACGGTTGCGCCGGGCGTGGCGGGCTTGGAAATACTCTCCGGCGTACCCATTGCAGGTGCTGCGGGGGATCAGCAGGCAGCGCTGTTTGGCCAAGCATGCTTTACGCCGGGGCAGGCAAAAAACACGTACGGCACCGGCTGTTTTTTGATGATGAATACGGGCGAAAAGTCGCTTCGCAGTAAAAACCGGCTTTTGACCACCGTTGCGTGGGGACTGTCCGAGGGGAAGGCGGAATATGCGCTGGAGGGCAGCGTGTTCAATGCGGGCAGCGTGATCAAATGGATGCGGGACGGCTTGGGGATGATTCAGTCCGCCCCGGAGATCAACATTTTAGCAGAAAGCGTGCCGGACGCAGGCGGCGCATACCTGGTGCCTGCCTTTACAGGTCTTGGCGCGCCCTATTGGGATATGTATGCTCGGGGTACGATGGTAGGCATCACCCGCGGCACCACACGGGCGCATTTTGCCCGGGCGGTGCTGGAAAGCATCGCTTATCAGGTAACAGACTTGATACTCGCCATGGAAAAGGACAGCGGCTTTGCACTGTCCGAGCTTAGGGTAGACGGCGGCGCGTCTGTTTCCAATGTTTTGATGCAGTTTCAGGCGGATATGCTGCAAACCCGTATCAACCGCCCCAAGAATGTAGAAACTACCGCCATGGGCGCGGCGTATCTGGCAGGGCTTGCGGTGGGCTATTGGAGCGATAAAAGCGACATCCAAAAGAACTGGCAGAGCGAACGGATATTTGCGCCAGAAATGGATAAGGTCAAGAGCCAAGCATATTATGCCGATTGGCTGCGGGCGGTGGAACGCTCCAGAAACTGGGCAAAAGAATAGAACGGAAACCGGATTACGGTAAACCATGATACTGTTATAAACATATATGGAAATCAACAAGGAGGGCATTATGGAAACGAGACCTTATGTAAGCTGGGAATTGATTGGGGACTTCATGACCGAGGCATTCAAAAAGCTGGGCGTACCGGCGGAGGAAGCGGCAGTGTGTGCGGACGTATTGATGGAAAGCGACCGCCGGGGCATTGAAAGCCACGGCTGCAACCGCTTTAAGCCCATCTATGTGGACAGAATCAACGCGGGCATTCAGAAGCCCACGACCGAGTTTGAGATCGTGAAGGAAACCGCTACCACTGCTGTGGTAGACGGACACGACGGCATGGGCATGGTGGTAGGCACCCGCTGCATGCAAATGGCGATCGATAAAGCCAAGAAGTACGGTATGGGCATGGTTGCCGCCCGTAACTCCACCCATTACGGCATTGCAGGCTACTATGCCACCATGGCTACCAAGGCGGGGATGATCGGCATCACGGGCACCAACGCCCGTCCCTCCATTGCGCCCACCTTTGGCGTGGAAAATATGCTGGGCACCAATCCCTTGACCATCGGCCTTCCTACGGATGAGGAATTCCCCTTCGTGCTGGATTGCGCCACCTCCATCACCCAGCGCGGTAAGATCGAGTATTACGCCCGTACCGGCAAGGATACGCCAGCCGGTATGGTGGTAGGGCGCGACGGCAGCGCGTTAACGGACAGTGTGCAGATTTTAGAGGATCTGACCACGCAGAAAGCGGCGCTTGCCCCTCTGGGCGGCATTGGCGAGGAACTGGCGGGCTATAAGGGCTACGGCTACGCAACGGTGGTGGAGATATTGTCTGCCGCGCTGCAAGCAGGCAGCTTCTTAAAGATGCTTTCCGGCGTGGGCGCAAGCGGCGAAAAGGTACCGTACCACTTGGGGCATTTCTTTATCGCCATCGACACGGAGGCCTTCGAGGGCTTGGAGAGCTTTAAAAAGACGGCGGGAACCATCCTACGGGAGCTTCGCGCCTCTCAAAAAGCGCCGGGAGAAAGCCGCATTTATACGGCTGGCGAAAAGGAGTACATCGTGTGGCAGGAACGCAAGGATAAGGGTGTTCCCGTGGGCGAGGCGGTGCAAAAGGAGTTTATCGCCGTACGCGATGCGCTTGGTCTGCCCCACAAATTCCCCTTTGAGGCATAACAAAACAATTGTCTGCGCCGCTCGAGTTGTTCTCGGGCGGCGTATTTTTTTGCCCTTTCACACACAATACATCCTATGGAGCAAACAAAGAGGCGCATTAACCTTAAAAAACTGTATTTGGCGGGGTTGATTACCGGTATCGTGAACGGCCTTTTTGGTGCGGGCGGCGGGATCATTGCTGTTGTGTGCCTGATGCGCTTGGCGGATATGGAGGAGCGCAAGGCTCATGCAACGGCCTTGGTGGTCATGCTGCCGCTTACGGTAATCAGCGTTACGCTGTATCTGCTGCGGGGTGCCATCAACTGGGCACCGGTGCCGTGGGTGGCGCTGGGGCTGCTGCCGGGCAGCTTTCTTGGCGCTAAGCTTCTGGGGCGTTTACAGAAAAAATGGTTGCACCGCATCTTTTGCCTGCTGATGTTTGCAGCCGGGGTGAGGCTGCTGTTTTGAACATCCTTTGGTATATTGCAGCGGGGCTGGCCGCAGGAATCCTTTCCGGCATGGGCATGGGCGGCGGCACGGTGCTCATTCCACTATTAACGCTATTGTTGGGGGTGGAGCAGCACGCGGCGCAGGCAGCCAACATGCTTGGGTTTTTGCCCGGAGCACTTCTGGCGGTGTGCATCCATAAAAAAGCTGGGCGGCTGGACTGGAAAACGGCAAAGCCCCTGCTCATCACAGGTGTACTGGGCGCAGCCGCAGGCGCGCTTTTGGCAACGGTACTGTCTGCAGAATGGTTAAGGCGCGGGTTTGGGCTATTTTTGGTGGTGTTTTCTGTCTTGCAGTATCGCCGCGGAGAACAACAGATCGCCAAGAAGCGCCAATAAATTTGAAAATACACGCCATGGGGAGTATACTAACGGGGTATATCAGGGAGGGGAACCATGGATAAACAACAAAAGCAAGTGAAATACACCGGATGGATCATTACCATTGTTATACTGTTTCTCATCGTTGCCGCGCTGGCCTTCTTTGCATTCGGCAAGCTGCCGGAAGGCGAGCCGGGTGCAACGCCGGAACCGCAAAGCGAGGCGCCGGAAGCGTCTGCAACGCCGGAACCGACACCGGAGCCTACACCCACGCCGGAGCCCACGCCATTTTTCAACACGCCGCAGGCGGGGGATTCCGCCAAGCCTGCAAACTTCGGCTTCCAGCATGAAATCGAGGTAGGCGGTGAGCAGGTGGAAAGCTATCAACGCGAGGAAACGGTATCCTTCGGCAAGGGCGAGGATTACGCAGCCATCCCCGGCGTATTGACCTTCCGAGGCAATAACTACCGGCAAAGTCCCAGCTACGGCACAATAGCGGCCTCGCCCAAGGAACTGTCCGTGGCGTGGACGCAAAAAACCGGCAGCATGCAAAAGGGCATTTCCTCCTCCGGCAGCGGCAGGTGGACGGGCAGCGGCTGGGTAGGCCAGCCTCTGTTGGTACAATGGCCAAAAGAAACAAAAGCGATTATGAACATGTACGACTGGGCCAAGGAAAAGGACGGGCTGGTGGAGGTGATACTTGCCACCATGGACGGCAACGTGTATTTCCTTGACTTGGAAACCGGCGAAAAAACACGGGACAAGCTAAAAATCGGCATGCCCTTTAAGGGTGCCGGCTCTATCGATCCCAGAGGCTATCCCATTTTATACCTTGGCTCCGGCGAGGGTTATGACGACGACGCGCAGGATACCCGCGCCATGGCGTACAGCCTGATCGACTTTACCCGCCTATATGAGTTTGGCAAGCGCAAGGACGATTTTTCGCTTAGGGCATGGCATGCCTACGACAGCGCCGCATTAGTGGACGCGAAAACGGACACCCTGTTTTACCCGGGAGAAAACGGTATCCTGTATTCCGTAAAGCTCAATACCAACTACAACGAGGCGGCAGGTACGCTTACCATGGCCCCCGGCCCGCTTGTAAAATACCGCTATCACGCGGACAGAACAGGGGACGACGCGTACTGGCTGGGCTTTGAATCCAGCGCCGCAGGCTGGGGCGAGTATCTGTACTTGGCGGATAACGCAGGGCTTTTCCAGTGCATCAACGCCAATACCTTGGAGCCTGTTTGGGTGCAGGATACTTGGGACGACAGCAACGGCAGCCCCGTGCTGGAGGAAGACCCTGAAAACCACACGGCATACCTGTATATTGGCACCTCTCTCCACTGGACAAAGAACAGCGACAGCGAGGGCAAGGTCGGCTTTTTCAAGCTGGACGCGGTAACGGGGGAGACTCTGTGGACGGTGGAGAAAAACGTGTCCACGGTGTCTGGCGTATCCGGCGGCATCCAAGCCACAGCGGTGCTGGGGCAGGGGAACATATCCGATCTTGTGATCGTGCCGTTTTCAAGAACGCCAAGCCGCGGCAAGGGCGAGCTGGTGGCGGTCAACAAGGACACGGGAACGATTGCGTGGACGTTTGAAACCGCCGCGTACGCGTGGAGCTCGCCTGTTGCGGTCTACGACGAAAACGGCAATGGCTATATCCTGCAATGCGATACCCGCAGCCGCATCTACCTGCTGGACGGCAAGACCGGCGCGCTCATTTATACGCTGGAGGTCACCGATCCGGATTATGAATTCACGAACTTCGAAGCGTCGCCCGCGGTCTACGGGGATACGCTAATTATCGGCTCCCGCTCGGAGAAAATCTACGGCATTAAAATTCGCTAGGTTTTATGCATTTTCAGGCATCCGCACAGCCGGGTGCCTTTTTTATTGCGTTAATCTGCGTCAGTCACCCTAAAATCACCCGGCGGGTGATGGATTTTTTACTGTGGTTTTGTATGATGGTATTGGGGAAGCGATGGGCTGGCAGGGAGGCTTGACGCATCCCATGCAATAACTATTCACCCGACATATGGGGGGATATAAATTCGTTGAAAGAGGTGTTTGATATGGCATTTTGTGGAAGTTGCGGAGCCAGATTGGAAGAGGGCGCAAAGTTTTGCCCGGATTGCGGTGCTGTGGTAGAGGCGGCGCAGGGCGCGGCACAGGGGGCTGCACAGGGCGGTTTTTCCGCTGCCGTGCAGGATTTTAACAACACGGCGGATACCACGGGATCGTACGATCAGGCGGACGTGCAGCAGAACAAGGCGATGGCGATACTGGCTTATTTTGGCCCCTTGGTGCTCATCCCGCTGTTTGCGGCAAAGGACTCCCGGTTTGCCCGGTTCCATGCAAATCAGGGCTTGGTGCTGTGCATTGCGGAAATCGCGTACGGCATTATTTACAGCATCATCAGCGCCATTTTGATGGCGATCTCTTGGAGACTGGCGTTTATTTTGACCATCCTCAGCTTGGTCTACATCCTGTTTACGGTGCTGGCGATTCTCGGTATCATCAACGCGGCAAACGGCAAGGCAAAGGAGCTGCCGTTGATCGGTAAGATCAGAAT
>CAYZAW010000072.1:0-6832 GCA_964476505.1 uncultured Oscillospiraceae bacterium
GTGATCGTTCCCTTTGCGCGTACGCCAAGCCGCGGCAAGGGCGAGCTGGTGGCGGTCAACAAGGACACGGGCGCGATTGCGTGGACCTATGAGATGTCTGCCTACGCATGGAGCTCGCCTGTTGCCGTATACGACGAAAACGGCAACGGCTATATTCTCCAATGCGATACCCGCAGCCACATCTATCTGTTGGACGGCAAGACCGGCGCGGTTCTAGATACGCTGGAGGTCACGGACGAGGACTACGAGTATACCAACTTCGAGGCGTCTCCCGCGGTCTATGGCGATACGCTGGTGATCGGTTCCCGTTCCGAAAAGATCTACGGCATCCGCATTCAATAACAATAACGGCTTCCATGGAAAAAGGCATCCGAATCCCGGATGCCTTTTGTGTATAACAGTATACTCGTCGTGCGTTTGAAAGCGCCTATTCCACCGTAACGGACTTGGCAAGGTTACGGGGCTTGTCGATATCGCAGCCCTTGAGGGATGCAACGTAATACGCCAACAGCTGTAAGGGGATCACGGAAAGGGAGGGGAGCGTGAAGGGATCGCCCTTGGGCAGGAATATCACATGATCTGCCACCTCGGACACATCCTTGGCGCCCTCCACTGCCACGGCGATCACCTTTGCGCCGCGGGCTTTTACTTCTTTTATGTTGTTGACCATTTTATCCAGCAGCAATGCGTTGGTGCATAGCGCCACCACCAACGTGCCGTTTTCGATGAGGGAGATGGTGCCGTGCTTCAACTCGCCTGCAGCGTAAGCCTCGGAATGGATGTAGCTGATCTCCTTGAGCTTTAAGGAGCCCTCCAGCGCCAGCGCGTAATCCAAATTGCGCCCGATGAAGAAGATATCCTTATGGTTGAAGTACAGCGCCGCCAAATGCTGGATGGGCGTTAAGTCCTGCAATAGTGTTGCGATCTGCTCCGGCAGCGCCTGCAGCGCCTTGCAGCAGGCAGAGATCTCGGCGGTATTCAAATTACCGCGAAGGCTTCCCATATACAGCGTGATCAAGTACATCACCGCCAGCTGCGTGCTGTATGCCTTGGTGGTGGCAACGGCGATCTCGGGGCCTGCAAGGGTGTAGATCACGTCGTCGCTTTCCGTGGAAATGGCGCTTCCCACAACGTTTACTACGGACAGCACCTTTGCGCCGCGCGCCTTGGCCTCCCGCAGGGCAAATATGGTATCCAGCGTTTCGCCGCTTTGGCTTATAACGATGCACAGCGTTTTTTCGTCTATCATGGGGTTGCTGTACCTAAATTCCGAAGCCAGCTCGGCAGATACCGGCACGCGAAGCGTGTTTTGCAAGAGGATACGGCCTATGCAACCCACGTGCCATGCGGAGCCGCAGGCCAGTATCACGATGTTGTTGACTTCCTTCAGGTAATTATCTGTTAAGTGCTTAAGCCCAAGCTCTACGCGCCCGTCCTTGATGTGGGCGTTGCAGGTGGATTTGATCACCTGCGGCTGCTCCAGTATCTCCTTGATCATGAAATGCTCGTATCCGCCTTTTTCTGCGGATTCCACATCCCAAGTGATGGTTTCGGTTTCCTTTTGCACGCGGTCGCCGTGGCGGTCGAATACGGTCACGCTGTCTTTCGTTAATACCGCAAGCTCACGCTCCGCTAAGCGCATAACGGTGCGGGTGCGCTTTAATATGGCCGGCACATCGGACGCGATAAAGTTCTCGCCCTCGCCTATGCCAACGATGAGCGGGCTATCCTTGCGTACGGCAATGATGGTGGAGGGATAATCGGAAAACAGGATACCCAGTGCAAAAGAGCCCTCCAGCTGGTTTACCGCTTCCAGCGCGGCAGACACCGGGTCGCCGTGGTAGCAATAATCGATCAGTTGGGAAACGATCTCCGTATCCGTGTCGGAGGCAAAGGTATAGCCGTGCCCGGCTAAAAAGTCGCGCAGCGCCATGTAATTTTCAACAATGCCGTTATGCACCACGGCTACCCGTCCGCTGTGGGACAGGTGCGGGTGAGAATTGCGGTCGGAGGGCTCGCCGTGGGTAGCCCAGCGGGTATGCCCGATGCCGGTTACCCCCGGCATATTCGCACCGTTATTGGTGCGCTCACATAACACGGACAGCCGCCCGCGCGCTTTTTCAACAGAAATACCGCCACTGCTTACAAGAGCAAGCCCGGCGGAATCATAACCACGGTACTCCAGCTTGGAAAGCCCCTCCAACAGGATGGGCGCAGCTTGTTTATCGCCAGTATAACCTACGATACCACACATGGATTTTACCTCCGGATTCGATATGTGTTTTCACACAGTGTACTACAATACGGTAGGAAAGGAAATGAAAACTTGTGTGAACGAATGCGCGGTGCTATCATTTGGAAGGAACAGCGGAGGGCAAAAGCATGCTGACCTTTGAACAGGCAATGGAGTATTTGAACACGGTACAGAATAGAAATATCGCGCCGGGGCTTGCGCCCGTGCGGGCGCTGCTTTTCGGCTTGGGCGACCCGCAGGAGGCGTTTTCCTGCATACATATTGCCGGTACAAACGGCAAGGGCAGCACCGCCGCTATGCTGGAAGCAGTACTGCGGCAGGCGGGCATTCGCACGGGGTTGTTTACCTCTCCTTATTTATATGATATTTCCGAGCGCATCCAAATAGACGGCAAACCCATTGACCGGCATTCCTTTGCAACATTAACGGAAGCAGTGCGGCAGGCGGAGGAAGCTGCGGGAATACAGGCGGGGTACTTTGCATTCCTAACGGCGCTGTGTTTTTTATACTTCCGGCAGCAGCGGGTGCGGCTGGCAGTCGTGGAAGTGGGCTTGGGCGGCAGGCTGGATCCAACCAACGTGCTGCAAGCGCCGGAGGCTGTGATCATTACGCACATCGGGCTGGATCATACGGCGATATTGGGGGATACGGTGGAGGCGATCGCAGCGGAAAAGGGCGGAATCATCAAGTACGGCTGCCCGGTGGTGCTGCAGGCGCAGGAGGACGCGCCGATGCAAGTGATTGCGCGGATGGCGGCAGGCAGACACGCGCCGTTGCACGTAACAGATGCGCTTGCAAGCAGCGTTATAAACGGACGGCTGTGCGTGGAATACAATGATCAAACCGTTCCGCTTGGCGTGTCCGGGGCGTATCAGGCAAAGAACGCCGCCGCCGTGATCAAAACGGTAGAGGTGCTGCAAAAGCAGGGCTGGCGTATTTCGGAGCAGGCGTTATATAGCGGACTGCAAAACGCCGCATGGGCGGGGCGGTTTGAGCAGATCAAAACCGTGGGGACCAACCCTGTTATATTTGACGGTGCGCACAACCCGCAGGGCATGGAAGCGCTAACATGCAGCCTGCAAGCCTATTATCCTAAGCGCCCGGTGCTGTTTATTTTGGCGATGATGCGGGATAAAGACGCGGCGCGCTGCATCCGCCCGTTGCTGCCGCAGGCAAAGGCAATGATCGCGGTTGGCATGGAGGAAAAGCGGGCGCTTTTAAGCGGCGAGTTGTATCAAATCATGCAGACGGAGGGCGTAGCGTCGTATCAGGCAGCGGACATGAACGCAGCTATCGATCGAGCGCTTGCGCTTGCTGCGCCAGAGGACGTGATCTGCATATGCGGTTCGCTGCATTTACGTGCATATATTCGCTGACGGCGATAAATAAAAACAGAACAACAGAAAAGACGACTGCTCTCGTACAGTCGCCTTTTTTGTTTCGTTCAGTTTCGAAAGGAGTTTGCTGTTTCTCTCTTATGCTGTTATTATACCCAGCCCTAGGGCAGAATTCATCACAAAATTATTACGTTCCCTTTAAGCTTTGTTGAAATAAAGGTTTCCGTATACAGCCGTTTCATTATAATAGTTTGCAGAAAATATCACAAACTATGCTTTACGGGGGAAATAGAATGCTGTATGCTGTATTTGACCGAAATACAGAGATAAGGAGAGGCGAACAACCAATGGATTACGCGAAGGAATCCCTGCGTTTGCATGAAGAATGGAAAGGGAAGATCGAGGTGATCGCCACCGTTCCCGTTAAGACCCGCGATGATCTCTCTCTTGCCTATACGCCGGGCGTGGCGGAGCCCTGCTTGGCAATACAAAAGGATGTTGATAAAAGCTACGACCTTACCCGCCGCTGGAACACCTGCTTGGTGGTGACCGACGGTACTGCCGTACTGGGCTTGGGAGACATCGGCCCCGAGGCGGGCATGCCCGTGATGGAGGGCAAGTGTGTGCTGTTCAAATCCTTCGGGGATGTGGACGCATTCCCCCTTTGCATCAAGAGCAAGGATGTAGATACCATCGTGGAAACCATATACCTCATTTCCGGCAGCTTTGGCGGCGTGAATTTAGAGGATATCGCCGCGCCCCGCTGCTTTGAGATCGAGAAAAAGCTAAAGGAAAAATGCGACATCCCCATTTTCCACGACGACCAGCACGGCACGGCGGTGATCACCCTTGCGGGCTTGACCAACGCACTCAAGGTTGTTGGAAAGAAAAAAGAAAATGTGAAGATCGTTGTAAACGGCGCGGGCGCTGCCAGCATTTCCATTACCCGGCTGCTGTTATCCTCCGGCTTTACGGATGTGACCCTGTGCGACCGCACCGGCATTATTTATGAGGGGCGCGAAAAGGGCATGAACGCCATCAAGGAAGAAATGGCGAAGGTCACCAACCGTAAAAAGGCGCAGGGAACCTTGGCGGATGCCATGGCAGGCGCGGACGTGTTCATCGGCGTATCCGCTCCCAATACCGTAACGCAGGACATGGTAAAAAGCATGGCGAAGGACGCTATCGTGTTTGCCTGCGCTAACCCCACGCCGGAGATCTATCCGGACGATGCCAAAGCGGCGGGCGCTAAGGTGATCGCTACCGGCAGAAGCGATTTTCCCAATCAAATCAATAACGTGCTGGCTTTCCCGGGCATTTTCCGGGGCACATTCGATGTGCGCGCCTCCGACATCAACGACGACATGAAGATCGCCGCCGCACATGCGCTGGCAGGACTCATTTCCGATGAGGAGCTGTCGCCGGAATACATCATCCCCAAGGCCTTCGATCCCCGGGTGGGCAAGGCGGTTGCAAAAGCCGTTGCCGAGGCTGCAATAAAAAGCGGCGTGGCCAGAAAATAACAGAAAACAAAAAAGGCCGTTCGGCCTTTTTTGCGTTTTGGGTTGGGTTATCAACGTTAAACCAGTTTTACGCCGCCGTATTTGCGGATGGAAAGCACATGGCAGCTGCCGTCCCCAAACACCGCGTCCATGCCATTGCGATAGGCTTCTACCATATCGGCAGGCACAAACGCCTGTATCGTGCCAGCAAAGCCGCCGCCGTGCACACGGGATGCACCGCGGCCTTGTAACAGCAGATCGCTCATGCAAAGGGCTACAGATACGGGCTGGGCTGTTGCGTTGGAGGGAACGAACACGTTTTGCAGGTATTCATAGGAGGAACGCCCGGACTCGCGTACCAGCTCTAAAAAGGCATTCATGTCGTTATGCTGTAAGGCGGTCGCTTCTTCTGCCGCGCGTAAGTCTTCCCGGAAGAAATGCGCCGCCCGTAAAAACGCCCGGTCTCCGCAGGTTTCCCGTATAGCCTTGGCGTTTTGCATCAGCGCCTGCAGCGTGGTTTCGCGCAGTACGCTTGCGCCAAGCTGTGCTGCTGCCTGCTTCATTTCCCGGGGAATGGCGGCGTACTCGTCCGTTAATTCCGCGTGATCCGCACGGGTATCCGTAATGCAAAGGGCATAGCCCGCCTTGGCAAGATCAAAGGCGATGGGCGTGACCTTCGGATGCTCCGTGTCGCAAAAATCCATTGCCACGCAGCCGCCCACGGAGCATGCCATTTGATCCAGCAGGCCGCAGGGCTTGCCGAAGTACCGGTTTTCCGCATACTGGCTCATCTGGGCGATCTCAATGGCGGTGGCGCGCCCGTTATTATACAAATGATTGAGGATATTGCCCACAAGCACCTCGTAAGCCGCGCTGGAGGATACGCCGGAGCCGGGCAGTACGCTGGATTGGATGTAAGCGCAAAAGCCGCCGATGGCAAAGCCGCGCTGGCGGAAGGCAGCAGCCAAGCCCCGAATGAGGGACAGGGACGTACCCGTTTCCTCCGCCGCGGGCTCTAAGCTGTCAAGCGAAATAGAAATAGCAGGGAAGCCCTCGCTTATCACCTCTACCCGATTATCGGCAAGCGGCGCTGCGCAGGCAAGCATATCCATGCTGACGGATCCCGCCAGCACACGCCCGTGGTTATGATCCGTATGGTTGCCGCCGATCTCCGTGCGCCCGGGAGCGGATACGAGGATGGCGTTTTTGGCATCGCCAAACCGTTCGCAAAACGCCGCCGCTACCCGTTCGCACCGGGCGCGGGAGGCTTCTGTGGGGTCGGTTGGGTATACGTCCAGTAGGATACTGTCTGTTAGGCGATCTGTAAGCTGCATAGCGGTTTCCCCCCATCATTTGTTAAATACTATAGTAAGTGTGCCATAGATATAATTGGAAGTAAAGTGCAAGAAACGCCATATTTTTAGCGTTTTTCTTATATAAAAAGCGCCCGATAAGGGCGCTGGATACTTTAGGATGAGCAAGCCGTAAGCCGAGTTCTGTCGTGGATGACCATCTATCTAGCCCCGCAGTTGCCTGCGGGTTCAAGCGATTACCGGGAGCGTAGCGGGCCGCTATTGAATGCTCCCATTCCAATCTTGCACCAAGTGGGGTTTACATAACGGACAAGTCGCCAAGCCGTTGGTGAGCTCTTACCTCACCTTTCCACCCTTACCCGCATAACGCGGGCGGTATCTCTCTGTTGCACTTTCCTTGGAGTCGCCTCCACCGGGTGTTACCCG
>CAYZAW010000073.1:0-6814 GCA_964476505.1 uncultured Oscillospiraceae bacterium
GGCGTACGTTGTCCGTGATCTCTGCACGGATATTCTCTTCAAATTCCGGTGATAGGTTATACACGGCGCAGGCAAACATAAAGTCCTGCCATACCACCAAGCCCAGCTCGTCGCAAATATCATAGAAGAAATCGTCCGGGTAATAGCCGCCGCCCCAAACACGAATCACATTAAAGTTCGCGTCCTTGGCATCCTGCAGCAGCCTGCGGGTGCGCGCCGGATTCACCCGGGGCAGTATGTTGTCCTCAGGGATATAGTCTGCGCCCATGGAGAAAATATCCTGCCCGTTCACGCACATGGCAAAGCTTTCGCCCCACTGATCCTTCTCGATATGCATGGTCAGCGTGCGAAGGCCGATGCGGCGTTCCCAAACGTCCAGCGTCTGCTCGCCGTACCGAAGCTCCGCCTTGACCGTATACAGGGGCTGCTCGCCTTGGTTATTCGGCCACCAGAGCATTGGCGAATTGATCGTGATCTGCGTTTTGCGCCCCAATGCCTGCCACGTTTTTCCGTTTGGCGCGATCACCGTTACGAGTACGTCCGTATCCGCAGCCGCAGGGTCTTCCAGCGTGGCTCGAACATCAAGCGTAACGCTGTCCTTTTCGTGGGTCTGCGCCACATACACGTCTCTAATGCGGGTCCGCTCCACCGCAATAAGCGCAATGTGCCGCCAAATGCCGGCATCCGGCAGACGCGGGCCCCAATCCCAGCCAAACATGCAGTGCGCCTTACGAAGCAGGGGAAAGCCCACCATGCAGTCGGAGCTGCCGTCTGCCCGGCTTTCCTGATAAGCCTTTTTAATATACTCGGTAGGGGAAGAAAAGCGTATCTCGATTTCGTTTTCACCGATGCGAAGCGCCTGCGTTACATTGAATTCCCACACGCGGTGCATGTTGTTGGCGCGGCCTACCTCCATGCCGTTGACATATACCGCTGCCAGCGTATCCAAGCCCTCGCAGCGAAGCAATACTTCCGCACCCTGTAAAAAATCCTCCGGGGCTAAGAACCGGCGTACATAAACATAATCGTTTTCGATAATTGCCAGCGCCGCCATCTCATTATCGCGCCAATAAGGGTCTTCCATCCGGCCTGCCGCCAACAAATCGTTGTATACAGAACCCGGCACCGCCGCCGGAAGCCACTGATCCTCGTCTGCTGCGCGCATGCTCCATGCGCCGTCTAAGCTGATTTGCTTCATAATGATATGGAAACTCCTTTAATATGAAGATTTGACCGTCTACGATTATGTTAAACCGTTTTCGGGGATTGTCAATCAGCCAAACCCTATATTTATAAAGATATATCAGGCGATGCGTTTTCCATATTCTCCTATTTACCTGCAATTAGCCAAAACTAAAATTAAGAAAGACGCTTGACAACCTGTTGCGCAGTATTTATAATGCCATTGTAAACGTTTTCGAAAGCATTTCCCTTTCCCCTGCGTGTAAACGCAACTATGTGTTTCTAAGGTTGTTTCGCGAATGATAACTATTAAGCAGTTGGCTGAGCAATGCGGCGTATCCATCGCCACTGTTAGCAAAGCCCTGAACAACATGCCGGATGTCAATGTTGACACTGCAAACCGCATCCGCGAGGTTGCAAAGCAGGTCGGTTATTTGCCAAATGCATCCGCACGCGCACTGAAAACCAATCGTTCGCAGAACATGGGCGTTATATTTGTAGACACCACCCATCACGGCTTGGCACATGAGTTTTTCTCCCTCATTCTTGACAGCTTTAAATTGGAGGCTGAGCATCTAGGTTACGACATCACGTTCATCAGCAACAACATCGGCGATTCTCCCATGAGTTATTTAGAGCACTGCCGTTATCGGCACTGCGACGGCGTTGTGTGCTGTACGGACTTCTTAAACCCCATGATCATGGATTTCGTAGGCAGCGGCATCCCGCTGGTCACCATCGACTATGTGTTCGATAATGTAGGCGCGGTGCTGTCCGATAACGTGCAGGGCATGCGAGATTTGGTGCAGTACATTTACAACAAGGGCCACCGCAGAATTGCGTACATCCACGGCGAAGACACCGCCGTTACACGGTACCGCCTCGCAAGCTTTCACAGGGTCATGGCAGAATACGGCCTTACCGTGCCGGATCAGTACATCAAGCAGGGTCGCTTCCATCATCCCCAATCCAGCGTGCAGCCCACCGTTGAGCTGTTGAACCTGCCGGAGCCGCCCACCTGCATCATTTACCCGGACGATTTTTCCTACATCGGCGGCATGACGGAGATCGAAAGCATGGGGCTTCGCGTGCCGGATGACGTAAGCGTTGCCGGATACGACGGTATTTACCTTTCCCAGGCGCTGCGCCCCAAGCTGACCACCCTCAAGCAGGACACCGGGCGCATCGGTGCATCGGCAGCACGGCTGCTGGCGGAGGCCATCGAGCATCCCAAGACCTACATTCCCAAGCGCATCGTAGTACCCGGCTGGGTGCAGGAGGGCGCATCTGTCAGGCAGTTGTAGGTTCCCAACGGCGTTTTCAGCCGAAAGGCTGTTTAACGTAGATATCAAAAAACAGGAGGAAAAGTAATGAACAACCGTACACTCAAAGTGCTGGCGCTGGTTATGGCGTTGGCAATGGTCTGCGGCGTGGTTATGGCTTGCCAGCCGGCAGCCGCCCCCGCACCCGAAGCTCCCGTAGCTGAGGCCCCCGTCGCCGAGGCTCCCGTAGCCGAAGAACCCGTCGCAGAGGCTCCCGCCGCTGAAGAAGAGTTTCCCCGCAATGAGACGCTGTACTTTGCAGGACAGCAGTGGGGCTCTGTCAATGGTTGGAACCCCCTCTCCGACAACATGAACAACGCCATGGCGATCACCCAGCAGACTGGTGGCGCACGTCTTTGCATGTTTGAGTCTCTGTACATGTACAACATGCTCGACGGCTCCAGCACTCCTTTGCTGGCTGACGGCGCACCCGTTTGGAACGACGCTTTGACCGAAGTTACCATTAAGATCAAGCCCGCTGCCAAGTGGAGCGATGGCACCCCCGTAACCGCGAACGACGTGGCTTACACCTGGGAAGCTTCCGTGAAATACGGCAACAACCAGAGCAACCAGTTCTCCCCCTACATTGCTTCCGTAGAAGCTGTAGACGACAGCACCGTTGTGGTTAAGGCTGTTACCACCGAAGATGGCAAGCCCGTTAACCCCCTCCAGATCCAGGTTTACCTGATCCAGACCTATGTGCTGCAAAAGGCATGGCTGCAGACCCTCGAAGCCCGCAACACCGCTGAGACCATCCTGACCGATGCTGCTGACGATGTTGTTTGGTCCGGCCCGTACACCAAGTACTATGCTGACGATCAGAAGGTCGCCCTCGTGCGTGACGACAATTACTGGGGCCAGGATGCTTCCATGTGGGGCAAACTGCCTGTTCCCAAGTACCTTGTTCACACCATCTATGCTGATAACGCCGCCGGTCAGGTTGCCTTCGCAGCCGGTGAGGTTGACGTTTGCCAGCAGTTCATTGCCAACATCCAGGATCTCTGGCTGAAAGACAATCTGCCCATCTCCACCTACATGGACGAAGCTCCTTACGGCGTGTGCGTAAACATGCCTACCGCTTGGTTCAACCTGGCCAAGAAGGGTCTGGACAATGCTGCCGTTCGTAAGGCCATCGCAATGGCGGTTGATTACGAAGCCATCATCCAGAACGCTATGACCAACCAGTCCCCCACCTTCGCCGAAGTTCCCCGTTCTTGCATGAACCCCACCGCTGGTGAGCAGGCCTCCTACGATAAGGAAGCTATCGCCGCGAAGGGTCTGCAGTGGGCCGGCAATGACATCGAAGGCGCCAAGGCTCTGTTGGACGAGGCTGGCGTGGTCGATAAGGATGGCGACGGTTGGCGTGAGCTCGACGGCGAGAAGCTGTCCTTCAACGCTTGCTGCCCGAACGGTTGGACCGACTGGATGGCCGCTATGGAAATCGTAGCTGCCGCTGGCGAGAAGATCGGCATCGAGATCGTAACCGAGTTCCCCGAATGGTCCATCTACCAGACCGTATTCACGGCTGCTGCGCAGACCGACTATGACATCTTCATGTACTCCACCGAGTCCGCTACTCCCGCTCAGCCCTGGATGCGTGTTCGCAACCTGATGAGCTCCGAGTTCAACGGCAAGGACAACAACTGGAGCGGTAACTACGGCCATTACGAGAATGCCCGTATCGATGAGATCATCGCGCAGATCCCCGTCACCACCGATGCTGCCGAGCTGAAGGCTCTGTACACCGAGGCTGTCGAGATCTACCTGACCGACGTTCCCTCCTTCTCTCTGATGTATCGCCCTGACAAGTTCCATGGCGTGAACGAGTCTGTATGGACGAATTACCCCTCCGCGGATGACGGCCGGAACATCCCGCCGATGGATTGCACCGACGGTTATGGCGTTGCCGCTCTGTATGACCTGGAGCTCGTTGCATAAGCACTGAGCTGTAAAGAACAGCCATGTTTCGAGCACCCCTTGAAACATGGCTGTTTTCTTAAACAAAGTGGAGGTGTTCCCCATGAAAGGCTACCGCAAATACTTCACGAAAAAAATCGTTTGGATGCTCATCACGCTCGTTGTAGCCGTTCTTGTGAATTTTTTACTGCCACGTTTGATGCCGGTTGATCCTGTGGCGCTCATCGCCGCAAAAGCCAGCCCAGGCGTAACGGATTCCGCAATAGCGCAGCGTGTTTATCAAGATTATGCCCGTCGGTTCGGTACCGACAAACCTCTCGTAGATCAATTTATCACATATGTAGCAAACGCATTACACGGTGATTTTGGCATATCCTTCAGCCAGTATCCACGTACCGTATCAGACATTATAGGCGACGCCATAGGCTGGACAATCGGCCTGCAGTTCCCGGCGATCATCGTCGGCTGGCTGTTAGGCAACATACTGGGCGCTCTGGCGGCATATATCCGCAAGGGCTTCGACAAGGTACTGATGCCCGCCTGTATTTTCTTTAACAGCGTGCCTGCATTTGGCATGGCCGTGGTAATGCTGGTTGTGTTTGGTATTAAGTTAAAGATCGCGCCAACCTCAGGCGGCTACGGATTTGATCTTGTACCCGCCTTTACATGGAATTTTATAAAATCCGTCATTGAACATTACCAGCTCCCGTTCTGGTCTATCGTGCTGATTTCCATCGGCGGACAGGCGGTGGGTATGCGTTCCATGGCAATATACGAGCTGAACGCGGATTACGTGAAATACAGCCGTTTCCTTGGTATCAAGGACAGCAAAATCGTAGGCTACGTGTTCCGCAACGCCATGCTGCCGCAGATCACCGGTTTGGCACTATCCATCGGTACCATGATCAGCGGCGCGTTGGTTGCAGAAATCGTATTCAGCTATCCGGGGCTTGGCAGCACCATATTAAGCGCCGTTACCATGGCGGACTACCCGCTGTTGTCCGCCGCGACGCTGGTCATCACCTTAATGGTGCTTGCTGCAACGTTCCTGATTGATATTATCTATGGCTTCATCGACCCGCGCGTAAAAGCCGCGCAGTTCGATTGAGGGAGGTGTTCATATGAAAAATACATTAAGACAAGTGTTTCACTCCCCCAAGTTCGTGGTCGGCTTTGTGATCTTTGTATCCATTCTTTTGATGATGCTGGTATATCCGCTGTTCAATCCCGGCAACCCGCTGGAAATGATCGGCTTGGGCACGTTTTTCAAGCCCGGCACCTATGTGTCGCTTTATGACAGCGTGGATTCTCCTACCAGCACATTAAAGCTGGCAGATGCAGATGCCAAGCGCCGCGCCTCCTTGTTGAACGCGGACGATGCCACTGCTATGCTGGAATGGTTTGCGGCGGCAGACATCAGTACGGACAGCGTAAATCTGGAGGATGACGCTGAGCTTTTGAATTTCTGGAAGAGCAATTACGACGCGACCATCAAGCCCAAGGGCATGACGAAGGCCAAGCGTAATTACTACGAGCGTTTGAACAAAAGCATACTGGCTGCCAACGAGAAGAGCAGCGTGATCATTGCAGACCCCGATCCGGAAACCGGCGAGCTAGCGGAGAAGAAAATTATTGAAAATACCGATTACGTAAATGTGTCTGACGTGGCAAACGTAAAGGTATTGCCGCTTGGCACTGACAACTTTGGCCGCGACGTTTTAAAGGAGCTGGTTTCCGCAACCGGCACCTCCATTCTCATCGGCCTGATCGCGGGCGTTATTGCAACGCTCATCGGACTGTCGCTGGGCTTACTGGCCGGCTATTTAGGCGGTATTGCGGATGATATCATTATGTTTATCACCAATATCTTCACCGTAATTCCTTCCTTTATCTTGCTGATACTGATCTCTTACAGCATCGGGCAGGATAAGCGCGGCGCTACAACGGTAGCTGTGGTCATTGGTTTAACGTCGTGGGTATGGACGGCGCGTTCCGTGCGTTCGCAGGTCATATCGCTTCGTAACCGAGATCACGTAAACCTTTCCAAGCTATCCGGTCACAGCCTGCTTCGCATCATCGCAACCGATATTTTGCCGTACATCGCCTCTTATGTGGTCATGGCGCTCATATTGCAGATCAGCTCCGCCATCCTTGCGGAAGCGCAGTTGTCGCTGTTGGGCTTAGGGCCTAAGACCACCGAGGTGCCTACGCTGGGCTTGATGATGAACTGGGGCATGCTGTACGCAGCGCATCTGAACGGCTACTGGTGGGCGTACTTCCCTGTGGTGTTGATGATAGCGCTTATCAGCTTCTCGCTGAACTTGATGAATACTGGTCTCGATCAGGTATTCAATCCCACGCTGAGAGACTAGGAGGCCGAATATGGGAAAGAC
>CAYZAW010000074.1:0-6767 GCA_964476505.1 uncultured Oscillospiraceae bacterium
ATGGCTCTCTTGTAACTCTTGTCTGCGCTCTACCCCAACTATTGACATAGAGCCACATAAAAAGAGCGGGGTGGAATTTCCACCCCGCTCTGCACATATGCGCGGTTCTTCCGGATTTACAGGAAGAAGTCCATGATCTGAGAAACGAGAACGAAGATCATAGCTACGGGAACGATGAACTTGAAGCAGATCTCCCAGAACTTGTAGCCCTTGAGCTTGTGGCCCTCGGCGCTGCACTCGTCGGCGACTGCCTTGGTGCCGATGATCCAGCCGATGATGACGGACATCAACGCTGCGCCCAGAGGCATGAACACGCCCTCGGCGATCATATCGTACACATCCAGCCAGCAGTCGTTCCACATCTTGTAGCCAGGGCCGCCAGCCTCAAGACCTAAGATCTCGAAGGGAGCGGGGATGGCTGCACCGCCGCTGCCAAGAGCGTCCAGTGCAACGGGGATACCGACCACGAAGATGATCAGCGCGTAGATCACGGTGATCTTCTTACGGTTAGGCTCTAAGCCCTTGTCAACACGCTTGTCGATTGCATAGGTGGTAACAACCTCCAACAGGGAGATGGAGGAAGTGATAGCTGCAATCAGAACGAGGAAGTAGAACAGGAAGCCCATCAGGTTGCCAACGAAGCCGCCCATGTTGGTGAATACCTGCTGCATAGAAACGAACAGCAGGCCAGGGCCGCGGCCAAAGTCCACGCCGAAAGCGGCGCAGGCGGGCATAACAGCCATACCGGCCATGATCGCCATGATGGTATCGGCTACGGGGATGATGATAGCGTTCTGCTCGAGGTCTTCCTTCTTGGAGAGGTAGGAGCCGTAGGTGATCATGCAGCCCATGCCAAGAGACAGGGAGAAGAACATCTGACCGGCTGCGGTACGCAGTACGTTGAAGAAGCCGTTGGTAGCAAACGCCTCAAAGTTGGGTGCGAACATGAAGGCATAGCCTGCGCCCGCGCCCGGCTGCAGCGCAACATACACGATAACGACCACCAGGATACCGGCAAGAGCGGGCATTGCGATCTTGGAGAACTTCTCGATACCGCCCTGGATACCGCCCATAACGATGATGATGTTGATCGCCATGAAGATCGCGTAGAACAGCATCATGCCGCCGTAGTTATACAGCAGAGCGCCGAAGAAGCCTGTGCCTGCGCCGGCCCAGCCGTCTGCGCCGAACATGGACAGGAGGTAACCAACGGTGTAACGCAGAACCATACCGCCCAGTACGCTGTAGAATGCAAGAATTAAGAAGCCGGAGGCTACGCCCATGTAACCGATCCAAGTATATTTCTTGGACAGCGCCACATAGGTGCCAACAGCGCCGCGGCCGACCTTACGGCCTAACGCCAACTCGCCCAGCATGGTGGCAAAGCCAACCAGCACAACGAGAATCAGGTAAACCAGCAAGAACGCGAAACCGCCGTTCATGCCCATCTTGTACGGGAAACCCCAGATGTTACCCAGACCGACGGCGGAACCAACGGCCGCCATCAGGAAGCCAAAGTTGGAACCCCATTGTCCTCTTTTATTTTCCATAAAATAAAGTCCCTCCCCTAAAATAGTCGATTCTGTTTGGCGCCCGCAAACGCCCGACGCAAATGCGCCCTGCATATGTGCCATTTTGTAACGGCCATGTATACATCAAAGAAATATATAACGTATACATGTGAATATATTCTACTCGACACTAAACGAAAAGGCAACCATTATTCTGCAAAATGTGAAGAAAGCGTGAAGGAATTGTGCTGTGATTAGGCAAAAAGTCCCCTAAAACAGGCAAAACGGGCGTATTGCCGTTATGAAATGATAAATAAATATCGATCTTTTGTTAAAATACCATATATGTTCTATCGCAAAACGCAGGCGTTTTTCGCCTGCGTTTTGCTTGTTAGAGGTCGTCGGCATCCTGTACGGGGCGTTCGCCGTCGGCGGTAAGTCCCGTATAGCTGCCGAGAACGTCCGAGGGGAAATCGCTGTGCTCAGAGCGTAAAACCGCATCGAGCTTAGGTCCCCTGTTCATGTTGTTTTGTTCCATCTGCGTCACCTAAACACGGTGTGCGTTAGAACTGGTTCTGCCGCTGATTCTGGTTGTTCTGGTTCTGTCGCTGGTTGTTGTTCTGGTTCTGGTTGTTCTGGTTCTGCCGCTGGTTGTTGTTCTGGTTGTTCTGGTTCTGTCGCTGGTTGTTGTTCTGGTTCTGGTTGTTATTGTTGTTCTGTCGCTGGTTATACGGTTCGTACTGATTGTTCAGATTCATACTCATATTCCGTTTCACCGTCCTTTTTTATTTGTTGCATTTTGCTGCATCGATGCCTGAACATCGGCGTTGCCTTCCCTGTTGGCAAGCTTTTGTTCGCAGATAGCTTGCGTGGAACGCAAAGAAAATACACAGGGAACAACCGTGCAATTTGGAAAAATCAACAAAAATGATGAAACAGCCCGCTATGCGTCCGCTCCGCGGGCATATCGGCGGCGGGTCAGCAGGAAGGAAACGGAGCCCAACAGCAGGCAAAGGCAGGCAAGCAGCCGGTAGTACAGCGCGTAACCGCTTAAAAAGGACGCTAGTACCAAAACGCCCGCAGCGACCAGGTATTTCAATGACCGTGCGCCGGACAGAACACCCTTTTGCATGGTTTTTCGTATTTCTGCTCTGGCGGCGGAGCGGCTTATGATATACCCGTCTATCTCTGCCTCGCTGACCTCCAGCAGCTCTTGTTTTGCAAGCGCCTCTGCCAGCGCGGCGGGCGGAACAAACTCGCTTTTGATAGGAAGCCGCCTAAGAAGTGCTGCCGCTTTTTCCGAAAGCGGCGCGGTACCGTACAGCACAAGCATATCGGCGTTTGCCGCAAGCGCCCGGTGATAGGCGATCAACAGCAGATCCTCCCCGATGAGCGCCGCACGCTGCAGCCCGAAGGCATAGGCGTTGACACAGTCCTCCCGGCTGTAAAACAGCGCGTCTATCACCGCTTGAAACTGCGTTGGCGGCAGAAGCAGCAGCTTTTCTAACAGCAGCAGCTCTGCAAGCCTTGCCCGTTCCTTACGGATAAAGCGTTCCAGTGCCAAAAGCCGCCAAAGACGGCAGGCTAAAAGCACCAATATAAATGTTACGGCACTTAATACCACTGCTGCCAATGTATTGGGAATTTTAAAGGCAAACCACGCATACAGCCCTGCCGCAAACACCAAGCGCAGGGCGATATAATCCACCGCCCGGGCAACGCCGTTTTTACCGCCGCTTTTCTGCTCGCGGTAATACCGCATGATCTCACGGGATTCATCCATTATTTACCACCTCCCAGTTTTACTGTGAGTATTGCCATTGTGCGGAAGTATATGCATGGTGAGAAAAACGGTGTATACTATATGTATGAATGAAAGCATCAAACGCTTAGGCGTACTGGGCGGCACCTTCAATCCCATCCATAACGGGCATGTGCAAATGGCGCAGATGGCGTTGGCTGCGTTAGACCTTTCCGCCGTACTGCTGATGACGGCAAAGCAGCCGCCGCATAAAGCGGTATCCGGCGCGGTATCCGAGGAACACCGCTTTTGCATGACGGCGCTTGCGGCTGGAGCCGCAAAAGCTGTGACTGCCTGCGATATGGAATTAAAACGCAGCGGCAAAAGCTACACCATAGATACGGTGCGGGAGCTTCGGCAGATGTATCCCGAGTCGGAGCTGTTCTGGATCGTTGGCAGCGATATGCTGTTCGATCTTCCAAACTGGTATCAGGCGCAAAGCTTGATGCAGGAGGTGCAGTTCATCTGCGTGCCAAGGCTTTCGGAGCAAGGCGGGGAGGCGCAGCAGATCGCCCGGCTTTCCCGGGAGTACGGCGCGCGTATCCATCTTCTGGAGCATAGCGTGCAGCCGGTATCCTCCACGGACATCCGAAACCGTGTTTTTAACGCGATGCCGGTAATTAACATGCTGCCGGAGTCGGTTTTGTGGTATATTTACCAAAACGGCTTGTATTTTCCGGAGGATGTGGCAGCCATGCAGGAAAAATGCCGGTCGATGTTGAAAGAATCCAGATATCTCCATACCGTTGGCGTGATGATCACGGCAATTCGGCTTGCGAAACGGTACGGCGTGGATACAAAGCAGGCGCGCTTGGCGGCGCTTTTGCACGACTGCGGGCGCAGCACGGACGCATCGGCGCTTGGGCATGCCGAAGCCAGCGCTAGGCTGGCGCGAGAGCAGTTCGGCGTTACAGACGAGGCGGTGCTGCAGGCGGTATCCCGGCATACGGTGGCGGGTACGGGTATGACGGCGCTGGATCAGATCATCTATCTTTCGGACATGATCGAGCCGGGACGAAGCTATCCCGGCGTGGAAGAACTGCGGGCGCTGGCGGAGCAAAGTCTGCAGATGGCGTATTTGGAAGGGCTTCGGCACACTGTTGCATATGTAAAGCTAAGCGGGCAGCCGCTGCATGCAGCCTCCGTGGCGGCCTTGGCCGAGGCGGAGCAAACAATCAAGCAATAGAAATATAGGGAGGGATCAAACATTTGAGCATGGAAGCAAAGGAACAGGTCATGGGGCTGTGCAAGCTGCTGTATGACAAAAAAGCGCAGGACATCATTGCCATCCACGTGGGAGACAAAACCATCATTGCGGACTGGTTCATCATCTGCAGCGGACGCGCGGTGCCGCAAACCAAGGCGCTCTGCGACGAGATCGAAGAAAAAGCACCCGCGCTGGGCTGTGTGCAGCGCCGAAAGGACGGGTATAACCAAGGGCGTTGGATCGTGCTGGACTTTGCGAATATCTTAGTGCACATTTTCGTTCCGGAGGAGCGCACCTTCTATAATATGGAGCGCTTATGGACGGAAGACGGAGACGAAGAAAACGTGATCGCCTATTCCAAATGGGCGGACGAGCAGCCGGATCAATAATAAATAAAGCTCCTGCAAAACAAGCAGGAGCTTTTTTGTTACAATGCGGTCAATTCCGGTTTTTCTCATTCATGCGGTAGGCCAGCACAAGCATACTGTCGCTAACGTGGATGTTCTCAATGGGCACATCTGCATGGATATCCGTGGGCACATAATTCCAAATGGCCTTAATGCCAGCCTCCACCATGGTATCCGCAATGTTCTGGGCGGCGCTGCGGCGGGCGCAGATCACGCCGATGTCTACATCGTTATCCCGGATATAGCTTTCAAGCTGCTCCACGGGCAGCACCGGATGGCCTGCGATGGTGGTGCCGATCAACGATTCCTTAATGTCGAACAGGGCGGTCACGTCAAAGCCCTTTTTGTGGAACGCTTCGTAATTGCTAAGCGCCGTACCCATATTGCCCGCCCCAACGATCACCAGCTTGTAATGCCGGTTGAGGCCAAGAATATTGCCGATCTCCTTTAGCAAAGTCTCCACATGATAACCGTAGCCCTGCTGACCAAAGCCGCCGAAGCAGTTCAAGTCCTGACGCACCTGTGATGCGTTTAGATTCATTTGCTGTGCCAGCTCGCTGGAGGAGATGCGGTCAACAGTATTCGCGGCAAGCAGTTCCAGCTGGCGATAGTAACGCGGCAGCCGACGGATCACGGCTTCCGAAACTCTGCTGTCTTTCATGGATTTCCTCCTGTCGGTGTAACGTATCGGGTCACTTTGTTATTTTATTAGCATATTCATTATAGTGTGCACGGTTTTTGCGTTCAAGCATTTTTTGTGAATACGGATATATAACGAAAAAACATGACATATTGTTCGGTATATTGCGGATATAGATTGCATTTTGCTGTGATTTATACCATAATAGGAAAAAACACATAGGGGAGAAAAAGCAGCCATGCAAAAGCTTGAGGAGCGTATCCAAAAAGAAGGACGGGTTTTGCCCGGGCAAATCGTTAAAATCGACGGGTTCTTGAACCATCAAATCGACATCGCGTTTATGCAGGAGCTGGCGCAGGAGTTTCGCCGGCTGTTCCCGCAAAAGGGCATCACGAAGATTTTGACCGTAGAGGCCTCGGGCATTGCGTTGGCGGCGCTCACGGCGCAGGTGTTCGGCGTTCCCATGATATTTGCGAAGAAGGCCAAGAGCGATAACATCGAGGGCGGCCTGTTCACCAGTGATATTTTCTCCTACACTTATAAAAAGAAGGTTACGCTGCTGGTCTCCAAGGACTGGCTAAAGGCGGAGGACACCGTGCTGGTGATCGACGATTTTCTGGCAAACGGGGAAGCGCTTCGCGGGCTTATCGAGATCGTGGAATCCTCCGGGGCAAAGCTGGCCGGCGTTGGCGTTGCAGTGGAAAAGGGCTTCCAGCCCGGTGGCGCAAAGCTCAGGGAGCGGGGGATCGACTTAAAATCTCTGGCAATCATTGACGACGCGCCGGTGGACGGGCCCATCAAGTTCCGGAAGCAGTAAGCGCGGCTTCAAAATATATGAAACGCGACCCCTGTGAAAACGCAAAAACGGGCTTGACAGCACCTGCAAAACCCGTTATTATAATGCTTGCGTTTCGCTCGGTTCGTCTAGTGGCCTAGGACACCGCCCTCTCACGGCGGTAACAGGGGTTCGACTCCCCTACCGGGTACCAAACAAAAACAGCTATCCAACGGATGGCTGTTTTTGTTTGCTTAATAAAGAGGTAGGGGAGTCGAAGGGAACGGCCTGCCCGCAGGCAGGCAAAAAACAATCCAGTGAATTGTTTTTTAGTTCCCCGGGCTGGCGGCGGCACAGCCCCAGTGCCGCCGGGACTCCCCTACCGGGCAGGACTCCCCTACCGGGCAGGACTCCCCTACCGGGCAG
>CAYZAW010000075.1:0-6507 GCA_964476505.1 uncultured Oscillospiraceae bacterium
TCGCCCATTATCATGACATAGCTTACAACGCCATCGCCGTTCGCATCGCCCTTGGTGGGGAGGTTCACAACGATTTCGCCCTGGTAGGTGCCGGACTGGCGAGCATCTGCACCAACGTAGCAGATCTTCTCCCAAGCCTTCATGTCGTCAGCGGAGGGCTCACGGTTGATGTAAACCACAGGAACGCCAGCGGCCTTGCACTTATCGGTAACGGTGGCAGCGGAAGAGGACTGAACCAGGTTCACGATGAGAACATCAGCACCCTGCGCGAGGAAGGTGTCGATCTGGTTGGTCTGCTCAGCCATGTCGCCCTTGCCGTCTACAACAGTGATGTCGAATTTGACGGTGTCGGTTTCGAGGGACTTCATGTAGCTTTCGAGCTCTTCGCGATAGAGGGTCATGAAGTTATCGTCGAACTTGTAGATGCAAACGCCTACTTTGTAGGTCTTTGCCTCGGGAGCGGCGGGAGCGGCGGGCTCGGCGGCGGGAGCAGCAGGCTCGGCGGCGGGAGCGGCGGGCTCGGCAGCAGGAGCGGCGGGAGCGGCGGGCGCGCAAGCGACCACAGCAAATGCCATGCACAGTACGAGTGCGATTGCGAGAATCTTCTTCATTGTGTTTTCCTCCTATAGATTTTGATAGATGTGTCACGTCAGCCAGTCGCTGACACTACTCATTCTAGTGGAGGAGAAATGGATTGAAAATAGAATAATCGCCTGAAAACCATTGAAATTCTTTTCTCTTTTTTATCAAGTATATAGACGCTGCCTACGCTTAGCAAGCGTTACTTTTCCCCGTCTCCCTGCACATATACATACTGCGGCACACGCACGGAGCGATCCTCGCGAATCTCATGCTTGGCACCCACGTCCGTGCCCAGCACCAGCGCGCTTGCGATATCGAATATGGCCTGCGCCTGCCCTTCGTAGCCGATGGAAACGGTGCCCAAGAGCTTGCCCTCGTCCACCGCCTCGCGCCCCTGCGGGGTAGCGTCGATGCCAACGATGTTGGAAAACTCCAAGCCCATGCGCTCGATCGCGTCCGCCACGCCAAGCGCCATATCGTCGTTATTGCAGATCATAAGCTCGATCTGGTCGCCGTACTGCGTAAAATATTGCTCCGCCAGTGCCGATGCCTGATTGCGGTTCCAGTTGGCGATGCCGCCGTCTAACTTTTCCAGCTGCATGCCGCCGTCCCGAAGGGACTGCACGGATACCTCTGTGCGTATTACCGTGTCCTGATGGCGGCTTTCGCCTTCTATCATAATGTACTGTATGATGCCATCGTGATTGAAATCGATGCTGTTGGGGTCTGCACGGTATGCGTCTATGATAACGGAGGCCTGCATGATGGCGGATTCCCGAGCATCCGCGCCCACATAGTATAGCTGATCCCATTTTTTCAAATCGCTCTGCACGGGCTCGCGGTTAAAGAACACCACGGGGATATCCGCGTTCATGGCATGCGTGATGATGCGCGCGGCATCCGTTCTGTCTACCAAATTGACGCACAGCACATCATACCCCAACGAAAGCAGCCGGCCCACCTGATCGTTTTGCAGAGACTGGCTCTCCTGCGAATCCACGATGTTGAGGTTGATGCGAACGCCGGTCTCCTGCTCGTATTCGCTTGAAATGCGGCGAAGGCTATCCATCATATTGCCGACGAATGTGTCGTCGCTACGATAGATCACAACGCCGATCTTCATGGCGCTCATTTCTTCGTTCGGAGTAAGCTGCGCGGTGGAGAGCAGCAACACGACTACGCCGATCAAGAGCAGGGGAATCAGTATTTTTAAGATATGCTTGCTTTTCATGGCATCCTCCCGCGTTATGTGATGGGGAACAGCACCTGCACCTGCGGTGCCAGATACATATTGGAAGCGTCCGCCAGCATGCCGTTTAGCGTTACGCCCTGCACTGCGAGCATTTTTGCCAGCTCCACCGCCTGCCGCATGCTGATATAGCCCTCGTCAAACGCGCTGTATACGGCAACGGTGTTGAGCCTTCCGCTTTCGAGCGCGGTACGCACCTCGTTAACGTAGCCCACGCCAAACAGCATGTGCGTTTCCGGGGACTCCGTACAAAGCTGCGGCAGCAGCTCCTCCTCCAGCACGACCACGGCGCGCGGCGGGCGGTTGACCAGCTCCGCTTCCATTGCGCCCGGTTTGATCAGCAGCGATACCGCCTCCACGCTTTGCCCCGCCTCCTCCAGCACAGCCAAAAGGCCTTCCAAGCGCTCGTCGGCAGAGGGCGGCTGGTATTTATCCATCAAAATGACGCAGGGCATATCCCCCGCGTTTTCCAAAATGCGTTCGCCAAGCATACGCCCCAGCGCAATATTATCCGGCGAAACATGCACCGCGCTCTCGTGGCCGGGCAGCCTGTCTCCAACGGTAACAACGCGAAGCGACGGATGCGTGTTGGCGATCCAATCGGAAAGAAACTGTGCCTCGACCGGGCGCATTATCACGGCATCCACGCCGTTTTCGACCTCGCGGCGCAGGTATTCGGACTGCTGGTAGCCGCGGTCGCCAAAGCCGGAGATATAGTGCACGTCCACATTGTATTCCAGTGCGGCTCTGTCCATGCCGCGGCGGCAGTAATCGTTTAAATCGTCCACCAGTACGGAGATGCTGAATGTGCGGTCGTCCTTCTGCGGCGAAACGCTTTGCAGCAGTATCACGACCCCCAGCACCACCAGCACCAGCAGCAGCGAAACCACAATGCCTTTTTCCAGACGGCCCATTACTTATCCCCCATTTCACCATAGGGCACCGCGGGCAGATACAGCATGATGCTGGTGCCCTCGTCCGGTACGCTTGTGATGGAAAGCCCGTAAGCATCTCCAAAGTACAGCTTGATTCTCTCGTTTACGTTCCAAAGGCCGATCCCCGAGCCCTTGGAGCCAACGGCGGGCTCAACGAGCAGCTTATCCACCGTTTCCTGTGGCATACCAAGGCCGTTATCCGAAACCGTTAGGTACAAGTCCGTTCCGCGCAGCTCCGCCTCGATTTTGATTTCTCCGTCGCCGTCCATAAACTCCATACCGTGGTAAATGGCGTTTTCCACAATGGGCTGCAGCACCAGCTTGATGATGGACAGGCCAACCACTTCGTCCGGCGCTTCTATTTGATAAGTGAATTTGTTTTTGTAGCGCATTTGCTGTATGGTAAGGTAATTTCTGACCTGCTCCAGCTCGTCCCCCAAGGGGATGATGTTTTTGCCGCCGGACAGGCTCAGCCTGAAGAACCGCGCCAGCGCGGACACCACCTTGACCGCGTCCTCCGGGCGCTGTTTTTCGATCATCCATACGATGATATCCAGCGTGTTGTATAAAAAGTGCGGGTTGATCTGCGCCTGCAGCGCGTTTCGCTCGCTCTTTTGCTTTTGCTCATGCTCCGCAACGATGTCGGCGGTGAGCTTGCGCATCTGCCGCACCATGCGGGAGATGGAGCGGCCCAGATGCTCGATCTCATAAGAGCCGCCAATGTATATTTCGGCCTTTTCCGCATCCTGCTCCAAGCGCTGCACGGAAAGCTCCAGCTTTTTAATGGGGTCTGTCAGCTTGCTTGACAGGTAGCTGTTTATGACCACAACGATCACGAAGAACAGGCACAGCACCAAAAGCATATACAGCACGTTTTGCAGGCGATCCAGCGTGAGGCCCTTGTGCGGCACCACGCCCACGATGCGCCAGTTGGTGTAGCCTACCGAGCGCACGATAACGGAGCAGGCTTCTCCGTCGTGCTTGATGGTATGCGCGCCGTCCTTCAGGTCGGTAGCCTCCAGATTGTTCTCCGTTAAAAAGCCGGAGGCGATCAGCTGCTGCTGCGGATGGTAAAGAAGGTTGCCGTCTGCATCTATCAAATAGATATAGCCTTCATTGGCAAGCGTGATGTTCTCAAACAGCTCCGCGATGCTGCTGTAACGGATATCGATCAAAAGCACGCCCTGCTGCGCCACCTTACTGCGCGTGACCTCTGCCGCACAGGACAGCGACACCACCCAGTTATACTTGTTTTGCGCATCGATAAACAGGTTTTGCACATGCGGCGTGGAAAAATGCAGGTTCTCCGCCTCACCCAGCGCTTTTTTGAACCATTCCTCGCCGGTTACGTCAATTCCTTCCTTTAATTTAGAGGGAGGCGCTACCGCCAGCATGTCGCCCTGCTCGGAAAACAGCACGATGCTTTCCGCGTAGTCGCTATGGGTATTATACAAAAGCTGCAGCTGGGAATTGAGGTCGGTTTCGTCGATATCCTTATTTTTTACTACATTATATGTAACAGAGTTGGAAAGGCGGATGGTGTTTCTTAAATGTGCGGAAAGCGATTGGTTTACCTGCTCCACCAGTATTTGGCTTTCGTTTAAAAGGGTGCTGTCCAACTGGGTGGAAAAGCGCAGATACAGCACGATACACGTCATTACGATGGCGAAGATGGCGATGGCGGAAAAGCTGATAAACACCGTGTAGCGGATACCGCCCCGGCTGATCAGCTTGGATAACCGGGCGGCAGCCCGTACGGTTTTTCGTTCCTGCTCCATAAACTACCCGCGATACTTGCTTGGGGATGTGCCAAAATGCTTTTTGAACACATAGCTGAAATAGTTGGGCTCCTCGTAGCCCACCTTGGCTGCGATCACATAGGTTTTTTCGTCTGTTTCCTTCAACAGGCGGGCAGCCTGCAGCATGCGGGTATCCGTTAGATACTGCACATAGCTTTGCCCGGTTTCCTGCTTGAATATGGTGGAGAAATACGAGGCGCTTACATGCAGATGCTCACACAGCCTGTCCACGGACAAACGCGGATTCATATACTGCTCGCCAATGAACTGCTGCGCCTCCGCCACCAACCGTTTTGCCGCGGATTCGCGCTGCTCCGTTACATACCGGCGCATGCAGGCGCACATTTCCACCAGCGCATTTCTGGCACGGGTGCGGGAGATGGGCGGCTCGCTAAGTGCAAACATGCCCTGAATTTGTTCCGCCACGGCAGGCTGTTTGTTGAGCCCGTAACGGCGAATGATACGGTACAGGGTATTTAACACGCCCATCATAAAGGCGCGATCTGTCCATTCGTCGCGCTCCGACTCATTGAGCGGCGTTAAAACGGCATCTACCATTTGCTCGATCTGCAGCGGCGTGCCGAATTTGATGGCGGTAAGCATCCGCTGCTCATCCGGGTCCCCGGAAAGCGGCAGATGGGAAAACTGCTCCACATCCTGAATGTATATGGCCTTGCCGCCTACCACGCTCCGGTATTCCAGCGCGGCCTTGGCTTCCAAATAGGCACCGTGTATCTCTTGCAGGGAGGTGCACGGGCGGCTGATACCGGCGCTTAGCTCCGCCTCGTAAATATGCTCGCAATAGGCGCAGGTATCGTATACGGCGCGCATCAGCTGCTCCACGCAGTCCGCCTCCTGCCATGCGGTAATCATGATGACCGCAGCAGAGCCAACAACGGCGGTATATTTGCATTTACCGTGCAAATGCTCCTCCGCCACCTGCCGCACCGTGAGCGGCACATATTCTCGGGCGATCGGCAGGTGCTGATCCTGCCTGAGCGTCACGTTGAACACCGTAACGACTTTATACTCCGCCTCGCTGACGTGGATATCGTAACGGGAAAGCTGCTCCTCTACCTCCTCCGGCTGCACCGCGCCCCATAACAGCTCGCTCAAGAAGCGCTCCCGCATGAGCGGCAGGCTCTTTTGATACGCGTCTGTCAACGCCTGAATGTTGCGCCGGGCGGCGATCTCCTCATCCAGCGTGGTTTTTACCCGCTGCAGGATCTCGGTAAGCTCCTCCACGTTCACAGGCTTTAGCACGTACTCCACCACGTTCAGCCGGATGGCTTCCTTGGCATATTCGAATTCGTCAAAGCCGGAAAACAGGATGATCTTAAGCGCCGGGTGCGCGCGAATCAACTCCGCACCCATGGCAAGGCCGTCCACATAAGGCATTTTGATGTCCGTCAGCACAACGTCCAAGTCCAGGTTTTCCGCTTTTTCCAACCCGTCCTGCCCGTTTTCTGCCTCCGCGACCACCTCGTAGCCCAATGCAGCCCAGTCGATATGCCTGGCGATTCCTTCGCGAACCTCCGCCTCGTCATCTACGATCATTATTTTATATCGATTCATACCTAAATTGTACCATTATTGCCCGCCGTGCGCAACGCACGGGTTTTAATGCATTTTTGTGTTTTTTCGGGGTGGTGGACATCCTGTATTTTTGACCTTGTGAATTGCTTGTAAAACCGCTGTGTTTCTTTGCGCACGGGGGTTGACATTGCGCAATTGTACCGCTATAATGAAACCCGCACTCAAAGAGTGCCTGTGCGCCCTTGGCTCAGCTGGATAGAGCGTTTGGCTACGGACTAAACACTCCTGGCTGGCTCAGGACATTGAAAATTGCATCAACCAACATCGTGCGCCCTTGGCTCAGCTGGATAGAGCGTTTGGCTACGGACCAGAAGGTCGGGGGTTCGAATCCCTCAGGGCGCGCCAA
>CAYZAW010000076.1:0-6258 GCA_964476505.1 uncultured Oscillospiraceae bacterium
GTGGAAATGTTTACGAGTGCACCCGAAAAAACCTATACGGCTATATTGATGGATGTGCACATGCCCATTATGAACGGGCATGAGGCCACGCGCGCGATTCGTGCTTCCTCCCATCCGGAGGCGGAAACGATGCCGATCATTGCCATGACGGCGGACGCGTTTGCGGAGAATGTGGCGGAGGCCTATGCCGTTGGCATGAACGCGCATATCTCAAAGCCGATCGATATTGCCATGCTGTTGGAAACACTGCATAAATACATTAATTAGAATATAACGTGCCAATCCCCGAAAGCTGACGCTTCCGGGGATTATTTATTTACACGGAGATGGCGGATGATAACAATTCTATATAAAGGAGGATAAGCTATGCCACGGGCGTTGCCTCGGCACTGACGGCGGGCAATGCTGTCTCTTCCGCCGGGGATGTGCTTGCCGGCTTTAGGAAGGCTGTACGCATGGCTTCCGAAAGCGTATGAATGGGAAGTATCTCTACCGGAATCGCCCGTAGGCTTTCGTCCCAATTGTCTGCCGGAATGATCACACGCGTTGCACCCGCCCGGAAAGCAGCCTCGGCCTTTTCGCGCACGCCCCCCACAGGGCGCACCTCACCGGATATGGTGACCTCGCCCGTGGCCGCTAAAAATGGATCGGGCGCTTTGCCGGAAAGCGCACTCATGAGTGCAATGGCAAGGGCAACGCCCGCGCTTGGCCCGTCAACGGGAATGCCGCCGGGAATATTGAACCGCAGGTCATAGTCTGCACAGTCTCGCCCAAAGTAGCGGGAGAATGCGCAAAGCACGTTTTCCACGGAGCCAAGGCCGGTGCCCTTGCGGCGAAGCCGTCGCCCCTGCATATCCAGCTCCTCTTCTTCCACGATACCGTTTATGGAAAGGCGGCCTGCTCCGTGCGCGGCAGGTCTTGCCGTGCATTCGATTTCCAGCAGTACGCCCTGCCCAAAGGCGGATACGCCGAGGCCGTTTGCGCTGCCTATTGCGGGAGCCGGATGGATATGCTGCTCTGGGCGGGGCAGGTAATTGCAGGTACGCACCACCCATTCAATATCTCGCAGCAATAACTCCTTGCGATGTTCCGTATAAGCCAGCCCGCATGCCAGCTGTACGATATTTACCGCGTCGCGCCCGCTATGCGCGTGCAGCGCGCAGCGCGATAGGGCGGTGGAATCCATCTGGTATCCGGCACGAATGGCAGCGCCTTTTGCCACCTGCTCCAGCTCCGTTTGCCCCAGCGGGCGGAAATACAGCTCCAAGCAGCGGGAGCGCAAGGCTGGGGGCAATTCCTCCGGGCGGCGGGTGGTAGCGCCTACCAAACGAAAGTCCGCGGGCAGGCCGTTTTGAAAAATGTCATGGATGTGCTGAGGAATGGACGTATTGTCCGGCGAGTAATACGCGCTTTCAAATTTTACATAGCGATCCTCCAGCACCTTTAACAGCTTGTTCATCTGCATGGGGTGCAGCTCGCCGATCTCATCCAAAAACAGAATGCCGCAGTGCGCCCGAGAGACCGCGCCAGGTTTCGGCTGAGGCACGCCTTGCGCGCCCATAGCGCCCGCACCCTGATAAATGGGGTCGTGCACGCTGCCTAAAAGCGGGTCTGCAATGGCGCGCTCATCAAAGCGAACGCAGGTGGCATCGATCTCTACGAATTGCGATTCATGGGTAAAGGGGGAATCGCTGCGTTTTTTTGCTTCCTCTAAAACCAAACGGGCGGCGCAGGTTTTACCGATGCCCGGCGGGCCGTAAATGAGCACATGCTGCGGGTTTGGCCCGCAAAGAGCCGCTTGCAGGGCGCGAATACCCTCCTCCTGCCCGATGATATCCGAAAAAGAAACGGGGCGTACCGCTTCGGACAGGGGCAGGTTGAGGCATTTTGCCCGCATGGCGGCAAGCCGCTGCAATTCCAAAGTGCTTCCCGCAGGTTTATGGGGGCGTACAGGCTCGCCGTGTGCCCGCTTTTTTTTATAGCGCATCACGAGCAGCACAATCACAAAGAGCGCAAGCTGAATGAGTAATACAAGTAAATTCCAGTTCATGTTTCATCCTCCGTGGAGCCTAGTATGTGAGGACGCAATAAAAAAACGTCCGCCAATTTCTGGCGCACGTTTTATATGTATGTTGATGCTTATTCCGTCACGGGCTTGTCCAGCGGGCGGATTTTTGCCTTGTTCAGCTTGCGGAACATGATGAGGCAAGCCCCAAGGGACATCAGCTCTGCAATGGGGAAGCTCCACCATACGGCAGAAAGCCCCCACAGCTTCGAAAACAGGAAGGCCACGGGCAGCAGGCATAAAAGCTGCCTAAGCAAGCTCATAAACAGGCTGTAAATACCGTTGCCCACCGCTTGGAATACGGTGGAAAAGGAGATGCAGATAGCCGCGCCAAAGAAGCTGATGCTGATAATGCGAAGGGCGGGAACGCCAATGGTCAGCATTTCCGGAGAGGCGTTGAACAGCAGCAGCATTTGATCGGGAATCAGTTGGAACAAAAGCACGCCCACCGCCATAATGGAAAGCGCAAACAGCATTACATATTTCAGCGTATCCATCAGGCGCTTGCGGTTCCTTGCGCCAAAATTGTAGCCCATAATGCTCATAGCGCCGGAGGACAGGGCAAATACCGGCATAAACGCAAAGGAATTGAGCTTGAAGTATACCCCTAAAACCGAAACGGCGGTTGGCGTAAAGGCAATCAATATCCAGTTCATGCACACATTGGTAACGGAACCGATAGATTGCATAATAATGGAGGGAAGCCCCACCGTGTAAATCTGCCGTATGGTTTCCTTATGCGGGCGAAAATGCTTAAAGCTGACCTTGACCTCATGCTTTTTAAAGAACAGCAGGTAGAAGGAGAGGCACATGGCGATCAACTGCCCCAGCACCGTTGCCACAGCCGCACCGCGAATGCCCATTTGCGGGAAGCCGTACCGGCCGAATATCAGTATGGGGTCCATAATGATGTTGATGACTGCACCCGTCAGCTGCATCAGCATAGGGTAAATGGTGTTGCCTGTTGCCTGTATGATGCGCTCACAGCCGCACTGCATGAAGATGCCGAAGCAGAATATGGCACAAATGGAAAGGTACTCTCCGCCCATGCGGTAAATAACGGGGTCTTCCGTAAATAGCGCAAAGAACGGCTTTGCAAGAGTAAAGCCGAATATCGTAAACACAATGGCGCTGATCGCAAGTAAAAACAAGCCGTTTGTGGCACCAGCATTGGCAGCGTCAAAGCGCTTTTCTCCTAAACGGCGGGATATCAGCGAGTTCATGCCAACCGATGTGCCAACTGCAACGGATATCATCAGCATTTGTATGGGAAACGCCAGCGAAACCGCCGTGAGAGCCGCTTCGCTGATCTGCGATACATAAATACTGTCTACAATGTTGTAGCAGCCCTGTATGAACATGGAAATCATCATGGGAAGCGACATAGAGACCAGAAGCTTCCCAATGGGGCGTACCCCCATTTTGTTTTCTTTTTGTGTATTGTCGTTTGCGCCCTTTTGCATGGTTTACCTTTCTTCGTTTGAATATTGCTCCAAGACTTTACCATTCTATCATGCCATACCTGTTTTGCAAGGATTCCGGAAAAATAGCCACAATATATCATAAAATGCGGTAACGATTTTGTCGCGGTTTTGTCACATTGGAAGGGCTTGAAATCCTTGACAAAGATACGGCGTAGCGCTATCATTAGCGTATCGGTTAGCACTCACCGGAAGTGAGTGCTAACACGCCACATACGGTACTATTTTAAGAAGGGAGGCGCTGTTGCAATGGAAATAGATGCAAGAAAGATCCGCATTTTGCAAGCCATCATTGACGATTACATCATGACGGCGTCGCCCGTGGGCTCGCGCAGCATATCCAAACGATCGGATTTTAATTTGTCCTCCGCCACCATCCGCAACGAAATGAGCGATCTGGAGGAAATGGGATATCTGGAGCAGCCGCATACCTCTTCCGGGCGCGTACCGTCGCACAAGGCATATCGCCTGTACGTCAATAATATGATGCAGCGGGCGCAGCTTTCCAAGGAAGAGCAGAAAACCATCCGCTCCTACTTTTCCCACAGGATGGACGAAGTAGAGGGCATCATCAAGCAAACCGCCGCTGCCCTTTCGGACGTAACGCATTACACGGCGATGGTACTTCCGCCCCAGCTGCATGCGGTACGGCTAAAGCATATCCAAATCGTTCCCGTATCTAGCGAGCGGGCACTGGTCATCATGGTAACAGATGCCGGCCTTGTACGCGATGCGATGATCCGCATTCCCGAGAATATGGACGTTCACCGCATGGAGCAGCTGTCGCACATGCTGACGGAGCGCTTTCGGGATCACCGGCTGGATCAGATCACGCAGGCAGATTTGATAGAGCTGGCAGAGGATATGGGCATGGAGCGGGCGTTCTTTTCCAGCATGATGGATGCCATGGAGCGCAACATGCAGCCGGATGTGCACGCCGTGGAGCTTAGCGGTTCCACGAACATGCTTGCTTTCCCGGAATATGCGGATATGAACAAGGCAAAAAACTTTCTTGCCGCCATCGAGGGCAAGGATACCCTATACCAGATGCTCAAAAAAGCCTCCACCATGGAGTTTTCCATCACCATAGGCCCGGAAAACGACAGGGAGGAGCTAACGGATTGCAGTGTGGTCACAGCAACCTATAAGGTGGGGGACGATCCCTTGGGAACCTTTGGCATCATCGGCCCCACACGCATGCATTACGGACGGGTGCTTTCCATATTGGAATTTATGCGCATGAGTATGTCGGAAGCGCTGTTAGGAATTATGGAAGACGATACGAAACGCTGATACAGCGTACAACCGCTAAGGAGGAACACAGGTTATGGCAAACAAGAAGCAGCCCGCCGAGGGAAACGCGCCGGAGAAGGTCACGCCCAAAGGCAAGGCTGCGGAAAAAGAAGCGGCAAAGCAGGCGGAAGCAACGGTGGGCGAAACCGTAACGCTGACCAACGACGAGTTTATGCAGGTAAAAGCCCATATCGACGCTTTACAAAAGGAAAAGGACGATGCGGTCATGACCGCCCAGCGCTTGCAGGCGGAGTTCGATAATTACCGCAAGCGCAACGCCTCTTTGCGGGCAGACAGCTACGATGAGGGCGTGCGGGACTGCATCAAGGCCATGCTTCCAACGCTGGATAACTTTGACCGGGCGCTGTCCGTCACAAACGGCGTGGATAAAGGCTTTGTGGACGGTATCACGCTGGTGCAAAGAACGCTTTTGGATGCGCTTGCCGTGCTTGGCATGAAGGAGCTGGAGGCAGACGGCAAGTTTGACCCCAACATCCACAACGCCGTGATTCAAGAAACGGCGGAGGGGAAAACCACCGGCGATATTTTAGAGATATTTCAAAAGGGTTACGAGGTCAAGGGGAAGATCGTACGGCACGCAATGGTAAAGGTCGCGGAATAACGCGGCGTGAATAAGTAAACAACTAGCTTTTTAATAACAGGAGGAGCAAATTTATGAGTAAGATCATCGGCATCGACCTTGGTACAACCAATTCCTGCGTGGCGGTATTGGAAGGCGGCGAACCCGTTGTAATCCCCAACGCAGAGGGTGCGCGCACCACGCCGTCTGTGGTGGCGTTTAAAGACAACGAGCGTTTGGTAGGGCAGGTAGCAAAGCGGCAGGCCATCACCAATCCGGATAAAACCATCACCTCCATCAAGCGTGAAATGGGCACTGCCCACAAAGTAACGGTAGATGGCAAGGATTATACGCCGCAGGAGATTTCCGCTATGATTCTGCAAAAGCTTAAGCAGGATGCGGAGGGCTACCTTGGGCAGCCGGTAACGCAGGCGGTCATCACCGTTCCCGCGTACTTCTCCGACAGCCAGCGGCAGGCAACCAAGGACGCCGGGCGTATTGCAGGCTTAGAGGTGCTTCGTATCATCAACGAGCCTACGGCTGCGTCTCTTGCCTACGGAATGGATAAAGAAAACAATCAAAAGATCTTGGTATACGACCTTGGCGGCGGCACGTTCGACGTTTCCATCCTCGAGATCGGCGACGGTGTATTTGAAGTGTTGGCTACCCACGGCAACAACCGCTTGGGCGGTGACGACTTTGACCAGCGCCTGATGGATTACATTGCGGCGGACTTCAAAAAGTCCAACGGCATCGACCTCACCAAGGACAAAATGGCACTGCAGCGCTTAAAGGAAGCCGCCGAGAAGGCGAAGATCGAGCTTTCTGCGGTAACGCAA
>CAYZAW010000077.1:0-5742 GCA_964476505.1 uncultured Oscillospiraceae bacterium
TATAAAAACGGAAAGCTGCAGGAGGTAATGGAGGCGGTTTATGCGGCGCATCAGGCGCACGAATTCTCGCTGGACGTACATGATTTTGTGTATCTGCCAACGGGAAACAAGCTGAATTTGGAAGACCTTCTGGGTAAAGACTGGCTGGCAAAGGAAAGCTGGTTTGATGAATCCACCATGCGTGTGGTTTTTGCAAACAATATCGTAATCAGCCATACCGTACGCGAGCATGACGCGCCGTACCTTTCCGAACTGACCTACGAAAACAAGGAGGCAATTAGAGGGCTGGACAAAAACAAGCGCTACCCGTTGGCAATCGTAGCAAAGGTGCCGGACGGTACGCCTCTGCTGCTGTATATGAAGGACCCCATGCTGTTTACCATGGAGGAGATTCCGGTGGATGAATACAACTGGCTGATGTCCGCTGTTTACATTCCCTTCATTGGCAATGCACCGGCAGAATAACTGCAAGGTGTTACACATGGAATTTCGCACAGCTTCCAATACAAAGAGATGCGATCTATACTCAACGAGCTTTACTGGGAGGCATAGCATGAAAAAAGCATTGGCAATACTGCTTACCGCACTTCTTATTCTTACGCTTGTGGGCTGTGCTCCGGCAACACCGGCGGTGCCTGCCGCGCCGGAGGTAACACAAGAACCAGTCGTAACAGCGGAACCTAAAATAGAAGCAACTCCGGAGCCGGAACCAACTCCCGAGGCACCAACGGAATCGGCAATCAAGGTGATCGTGGATACAGACATGCATTATCTGTCCGACGACATGCTGGCATTGTTCAGCCTACTGCAGGCAGATGCAGCCGGAGAGATCGACCTGCTTGGCATTACCACGGTAGGCGGAAACCGCTTTGCCGCGCCCGCCACCTACGACACGCTTGCTATTCTTGACCAAATCGGACGCGGTGATGTGCCTGTATATATGGGAACTGACGAGCCGTTATCCGGGTTTTACGATTTAGACGAGCTGTTTTCCACAACACCGCCCGTATTCTACACAGGCGCATATATACAAATGGAGCAGTATACAACAGACTATCTGGCAGTGGGAGAATTATCCACCATGCAAGGCTATCCCACACCAACCTCCAGAGCGGAGGCGCAAAGCGCCGTTGATTTCATGATCGAGCAGGTACATGCGTATCCGGGGCAGGTCACGATACTGGCGCTTGGCCCTTGCATCAATGTTGCGCGGGCACTGCAAAAGGATGCGGAGCTTGCGTCCCTTGCGGCTGGTATTTACTATATGGGCGGCTGGTTTAGCGCGGAGGACGGCGCTGATTCCCCGTCGGAATTCAACTGGTGGTACGATCCTGAAGCTGTATCCGTTTGCTTACAGGCAGATTGGCACAGCCAAACCATCATTTCGTATGCGATAGGCCAGCAGTGTCAGAAGGGCCGGGATGTATATGACCGTTATCAGGCACACAATACAAACGCACTGACGCAGTTTTTATTAGATGGTCTCTCGCCAATATACGATGCCGGTGGGCAAGAGGATTACTTGGATTGCTGCGATCCCGTTGTGAGCGGTGTGTTTTTAAATCCGGCACTGATAAAACGGGAGGAGATGCGGGATGTAACGATTGAAACAGCGCGTGACGATGCCTTTGCCGTCTCTCGATCCTGGAAAGCAGGAACCGGGCCGGAAGGTTCTGCCCTCTGCCGGATGATATTGGAGGTGGATAGGGACGCGTTCTGGGATTACACAGCAGCACTGTACGGCGCGTAAGTGTAAGAAATCTGTACAATACAACATGTGCGCCCGTTACACAGCGTTTAGTCCTCTGTGACAGCTACCGTAACAAAGGAGCTTTCAAAGATATTGCATTATCAGTACAATGTGCGCGATAATAAGAATAATAAATAGAAGTTCAATTAGCGCTATACAGCCTTTTGTATATACCAAGAGCCCATTCTCATTGACGCTGCAAACTGCTTTATCCCCAGCAATCTGATATGAGGACGGCGACTGTATAAGCAATAACGGAATGCTGTTTTGCTGGCAAATGAAACAGCAAAGCATATAAAGAGCCTTGTCAGTGCAGAGGTTGCAGCGCGCAAGCTGCTTATATAGTAAAAAACAGAAGCGTGAGGAATGGAGGAATCGCAAGTGTCAAGAATATCAGAAATCCGCATGAAGCAAACGCCGCAGTGCTATACGGTGTCTATCCGTAAAACCATCAATTTTATGGAGGAGTATGTTTCCTTTATTGATGAAGCCTTGCCATTGATCGAGGCTTACCTGGCTTCGCATGATGTACTGACAAGCAGTGCGCCGCTGACATACTTTCACAACATGGATTTGGAAAAGCTGGACGTGGAGGTGGGGTATCACATCGCGCAGGAACTACCGGATGATGGTGATATCACCTGTCAATGCTGCCCTTCCCGCAAGGTCGTCATGGCTATCGACATGGGGCCGTATGAAAAGCAAGACCCTACGCTGATGGATCTGTTTGGCTACATCGAAACGCAGAAGCTGACCATGCAGGGCCCGATTTGTTATTACTACTTGAATGAGCCCAACCGTCCTGAGAGCGAGTATCTGACGCAGATGATGATTCCCGTTCAGTGAGCATAAATGGGTCATACATGCTGCCGCAGCTGCTGTCCGGCAACTGGGTGGCGGTGGCGTGGAAGCTGGCGGCAGGCGTGGGGTACGGCACCGTTCTGGGCTTCGTTCGCCTGAAAACGAAAAACTGTTACGCTACCATGCTGGTGCATGGCGTGCTGAACATTTTTATGATCTAACGCGTTGCTTTGCGGGGTGCATCGCCGCCGTAAAGGAATGACATGCTGCCCGCTGGCAGCGAAAGCGCCTGCTCCGCCAATACGGCAAGAGCACGGCGTTTTTGATATAAGGACTCTGCGCTCCAAGGAAAGATGCCCGGATCGAACAGAAAACAGATATCCGTCAGCAGCAGCTCAGACAGCTCCTGCGGATACGCGCAGGAAAACGTCCCCTCGCGCACACCTTGTTTGATGATATCGGCAAGCACCGGCGCAAGAAGCGTGAGTATTTTTGCCAAGGATTTTTGGTGGATATGCGCATTTTGAGGCTCGTGCAGGTAGGTATCTAGCCCGCTTTCCATACGAAAGGCAGTGTAGCGAGATAATAGCAGCGCTATTTTCGGTAATGCCGCAAGCTCGCTTTTCTCTACCTCCGCTTTGCAGGCATCGATCACGGCAGTATAGGTTCTGTCGATCAGCGCATCCAGCATTTCTTCCTTAGAGGCAAAGTAGTAATAGATGCTGCCCTTGCCGATACCTGCTTGTATGGCGATTTCGCTGACAGAGCAAGCGCCGCGGCGCCCTGCAGTAATCAGCATCTGCAACGCGTCCAGTATTCTTTGCCGTTTGTCGTTCTCTTTCAATGCCAGTCCTCCTATTGCTATGCGTTCAGTATACCACGAAAATTCATACTTGACCAGCGGTCGAAAACGCCTTATACTAATTTTCGACCAACGGTCGAATCGAAGGAGGAACGAATGATGTGGAAGCTCTTGCTCATGCTACTGTTAGTGCTGTGCGTATGTGTAACCCTGCTGCTGTGCTTACTAAACGGCGTGCGGCTCTTCATTAACCACCTGCGGCAAACGCCCGCAGTAAAAGTGCAGGCGGCGTTAAGGCGCTGCTGTGCGGCGCTTCTTATTGGGCTATGCGTTTGCACGGCCTTTGCTTGGCTAACGCAAGCCTTTACTGCTACGCCCGCAATCGTTGATGCTTCGGGCAAGCCGCTTACAAACAGCATTGCCGAGCTTACCTGTGTGGAGCTGAACGGGCGTAAGGAATGGATCAGCATCCGGGGGACGGATAAAAGCAACCCGATTCTCCTATTTCTGGCTGGCGGCCCCGGCGGTTCGCAGATGACGGAGCTTCGTTTTGAAACGCCGGCGCTTGAAGAAGCCTTTGTTGTTGTCAACTGGGAGCAGCCGGGCGCGGGAAAGTCCTTCTTTTCGCAGCCGCGCGGCAGCATCACACCCGAAACGTATTTGGCGGACGGGTATGCACTGGCGAACTATCTATGCGAACGCTTTGGGCAGGAGAAAATCTATCTGATGGGAGAATCATGGGGCAGCGCACTTGGGCTGCTGCTGGCAAAGGAGCATCCGGAGCGGTATCACGCTGTAATCGGTACGGGGCAGATGATCGCCTTCTTAGAAACAGAGCGGATGGACTACGCGCTGTCTCTTACGCTCGCGAAAGAGCGAGGGGACTTGGAGCTGGTAAAAACGCTTGAAAAGAATGGCCCGCCGCCGTACTACGGCAAGGATGCGGTATGGAAGCTCAATGCCTATTTAAGCGACCTCAACCGTGTGATGGGTAGAAACGACGCGATCACAAACGGGGGATATCACACGATGCGCTACCTTTCGGCTTCCGAATACGGCGCGCTGGATCAGCTTGGGTATTTCTTAGGTCTTGCCGTTACGTTCAACGACGTTTACCAACAGTTGTATGAAATCGACTTGAGAGAGCGCTGCCAAACACTGGATGTACCGGTATACCTTCTGCTGGGCCGGCATGATATCAATGCGCCGATCTCCCTGTCAGAGGAATACTTCTCCATACTGCACTCGCCGTATAAAGAACTCGTATGGTTCGAGCACTCCGGACACAGCCCGAAGATCAATGAAAGCAAGGCATTCTGCGATACATTGCTCCGGATAAAAGAGAAGTAAAAGCATGTGTCGAACGCCTGCAGTAAGCACCGCGCTTCGGGAAATGCCGTCATACAATGCTTTGCCATTGCGTTCTTGGCAAACCTTGTTAGGGTTGCTTTGCCTCCCTGATTGCATATAGTTTTTTATTCTTTGCCGGTTACGGCAGCCTTCTCGATCAGCTCGGCATACAGCGCCGGGTTTGTCGCCATGATTTCGCCGTGCCCGTAATCGCCAAGGCAGATCTCCTTCATGTGCGGCATGCGCTTTTTTAGTGCGTGCATCCCCTTGATCATATACGGCTCGCGCAATCCGTACCAGTATTGCAGCTTGGTGGATGCAAGCCGCGTAAGATTCGGCAGTTGATAGGTAAGGCAGGTATACTCGCTGTTGTAGATCGTTTCTTTTGTTGCAAAAGCGCATAGATCGTCCTTCCGGAAGCAAAAACCCATCATTCGCTTCATAGCGCCGCGAATGAACGCGTTATCTTTCCCGGCAATGAGCTTGGAAAACCCACTTGTTACAAAGGCTGCTACGAGCTTTGGGAAACGTTGGTTTTTTAGATACCCGCTGTCCAATATCAATGTATTTGTTGTAACTTCGTATTTACATAGCAGCTCCATGGCGATAAAGCCGCCCATGGACATACCCAGCACCATATACAGTTGCTCAGAATCTGTTTCTTTTAGATAGATTGCTATTTTTTCTGCTTTCCACATATTACACAACTAATCATTGCTTCGAACTTCCTTTAGTGTGAATGCTGGAACATCCTTGCCGCGATATTCAATATCGAGAATACCAAGCTGCCGCTTTATTATTTGGCGCATTTTAACCGCAGGGCGCAAACAATAGCGGAGAAATCTTCGGGGATTAACGTCATCAACGCAGCGCACATTGGGAAACAACAGTTTCAAATAAGCAGTAGCTATGCGTTTAACCGCCTCTGTATCCCTAACATAGGCCCCTTCCGGTACATCAATTATTGCATCGACAATGGCTCGATACGGAAGGCTTAAAAGAAAGAGCTCCGCAAAGGCTAACGGACAGGTCGAAGGAA
>CAYZAW010000078.1:0-2027 GCA_964476505.1 uncultured Oscillospiraceae bacterium
AAAATGACACGGCTGGCTGCCGTGCCTTAAACCTTAAATATTATTGTAGGAGGTAGCTATGAACATATTAATGATTGGCGGAACGGGCACCATCAGCACGGCGATTTCTAAGCTGCTGCTACTTGAGGGGCATCAACTGTATCTGTTGAACCGCGGCACGCGAAACGATTTGTTTAGCGGGGAATACCCGGGCGCCGTGCATTGGCTGCAAGCGGACGTAAACAACGAGGCGGAAGCGGCAAAGGCGATCGGCAGCCTGCAATTTGACTGTGTGGCAGATTTTATTGCGTTCGTGCCCGAGCAGCTACAGCGGGATGTACGGCTGTTTGCCGGAAAAACCAAGCAGTTTATATTTATCAGCTCCGCGTCTGCCTATCAAAAGCCGCTGTCTAACTATCGCATAACGGAGTCCACGCCGCTTGCCAACCCCTATTGGGAATACTCCCGCAATAAGATCGCGGGGGAGGAATACCTCATGGCGCAGTACCGGGAGAACGGCTTCCCGGTAACCATCGTGCGCCCCAGCCACACCTATGACGAGCGCTCCGTACCGCTGGGGGTACACGGGAGCAAGGGCAGCTATCAGGTGCTAAAACGCATGCTGGAGGGAAAGCCCGTGATCATCCATGGCGACGGCACCTCCCTTTGGACGATGACGCACAACAGCGATTTTGCCAAGGGCTTTGTTGGGCTGATAGGCAATATCCACGCCATTGGCGAGGCGGTGCAGATCACCTCTGACGAAACGGTAACGTGGAATCAAGTTTACCGCGCCATTGCAGATGCATTGGGCGTTACGCTCAAGCCCTACTATGTACCATCGGACTTCTTAGCCGCTTGCAGTAATTACGATTTATTAGGCGGCCTGATTGGAGACAAAGCCAATTCCGTGGTGTTTGATAACAGCAAGCTCAAGCGGCTGGTGCCCGGCTTTGTGGCAACAAAACGCTTTGATCAGGGTATCAAGGAAACGGTAAACTATGTACTCTCGCACCCGGAATGCCAAAAGGAAGACCCGGCATTTGATGCGTGGTGCGATAGGGTGATTGCCGCTATGGAGCAGGCAAAAGCATCTATATAACGCAACGTCAAGAACGCCGCCTAATCCGTAATGGATCAGGCGACGTTTTCGTATCGCAGTTGTTAAACCAGGGAAACGGTACTTGTGGCAATTCGTTCGCAAAAAGCGCTGTCGTGCTCCACGAACAGCAGCGTGGCATTGCTTACTTGTAGCAATTCTTCGATTTGCATGCGCGAATAAACGTCAATGTAATTTAGTGGTTCATCCCAAACATAAAGGTGCGCGCGCTCGCACAAGCTGCGGGCGATCAGCACCTTCTTCTTCTGCCCGCCGGAAAAATCCTCCATGTTCTTTTCAAACTGCACCCGCCGGAAATCCATTTTGCGCAGTATGGTGAAAAACAGGCTTTCGTCCGCATCAAAGGAGCGGATATAGTTGTACAGGGAGCCCGTAAGATGCGCGGTATCCTGCGCTACATAGGATACTGCAAGCCCGCTTCCTAAAACCAGCTTGCCGGTGTGCGGAATATCCTCCTGCATAATGAGCTTTAACAGGCTGGATTTTCCGGCACCGTTTTTCCCCGTAAGCGCAATGCGCTCCCCGCGCTTGATAGAAAAGCTGACAGGGCTGCACACAGGTGTTTCGCCATACTGAATGCAAATGTCTTCAAAGCGCAAAAGCTCCGGCTTTTTATAGAGCAGGGGGTGGATGGCAAGGTCGCTGGCGTACTCCACGTTTTTTAAAAGCGTGCTCTTTTGCGCAACGGCTTCCTGCCGTCGCTCGGCAATGCTTTTGGCGCGCTGCATCACCTTGGCAGCCTTATGCCCCGCAAAGCCTCTATCCGGGCGCAAGCCGGCAATTTTATCGTGCTTTGCGCTTTCCGCCTTGCTTGACCAAGAAGCCGCCCGGTTTGCGGCGGTGTTTAACCGTTGGATGTCCTTTTGCAGCCGTTCGTCCTCATCACGGTCAAACTGATCCTGCAGTTGCTTATTTTGCCACCAAGAGG
>CAYZAW010000078.1:2037-5651 GCA_964476505.1 uncultured Oscillospiraceae bacterium
GAGGAAAAGTTCCCTTTTTGCACCTCCATGCCGGTTTTATTGATGCAAAGCATGTGATCCACGCACCGGTCTAAAAATGCTCTGTCATGGGATACAAGCAGAAAGCCGGATTTATGGCTCAAGTAATCGCCGACTAGCTTTCTTGCCTGTAAATCTAAATGGTTGGTGGGCTCGTCGATCAACAGATACCCGTTGTCCCTAAGAAACAGTGCTGCCAAAAGCACCTTTGTTTGCTCTCCGTTGGACAGCGTTTGAAAGGGGCGGTACAGCACCTCTGGGTCAAGCTGCAACAGGTTCAGCTCGCGGTACAGCTTCCAATCCTGCCCGTCCGGTAATAACGGGGATACGATCTGTACGGTATCTAGCGAAGGGTTATCCACCGCATAGGGAAAATACGCGAAATCCACATTGGCAGCAATGGAACCGCTGTAACGGTAGCAATTTGTCATCAGCTTGAAAAACGTGGTTTTTCCGCGTCCGTTTCGCCCGGTAAAGCCCAGCCGCCAATCCGTGTCTATTTGAAAGGATACGTCCTCAAATATGGGGTCGTAACTGCCGTCATAGGTAAATGTAAGATGTTTTACGTCGATCAATGACATTAGCATGCCTCCTAAAAAACAAAAGCACCGCAGGGACAGTGCCTGCGGTAGCTTCCATTCCAAAACACGAAAAAAAGCTTTCGTATGGGCGGATGCTGATAATACCAATGCAAACACATTTCCTGCAAGCAACACAACAATACAAGCGGACAAGCCGCAAAACGGTATTGTTCTGCAATCATCATACTAGCGGGAAATAGAACGCATCCTTTCACATCCAATCTTGTTTTCTAGGAGGATTGTAGCAAAATCCTGCGGTTCATGCAAGGGCTTTCCTACATTTCACGCATATCAGCTATTGAGGGAAAGTGCAAGGCCTTCGTAGATCTGCTTTAGAGCTTCTGCAATACGCGGGCCGGGGCGGGAGATGAGTTCCGCTTCAATGGTATACACGCGCCCTTGGGTAACGGCGGCGGCAGCAGAAAGCGCCGGGTCAGAAAGAAGGGCAGCGGTATCCACCGTGGAGGAAACCAACAGCACCTGCGGGTTTAGGCTAACAAGCTCCGGCATGGTAAATACGGGGGAGAGGGTTTCATCATCCGCCGTAAAAAGCGTGCCACCAGCCATATTCACCAGCGCTGCAATATAACTTGTTGCTGCCGCAGTGTGTATTCCTGCATCGTCAATTGCGGAAATATAGAACACGCCTTGGGGCTCCAGATCGGAGGCCATGCGCTCCACCTCGGCTGTGGCAGATTGCATTGCTGCGATCAATTCTGCGGCATCGGTTCCGGTGATCTGTGCGATCAACGCAATGCTTGCATAGATCTCTTCATAGGTAACGGCCTCCGCATACACAACGGAAAGCTCAGCACTTTCCAAGGCGGTGAGGGTCTCGTCGGAGGTGTCGTTTCCAACGAATACAACGTCCGGCGCTGCAGCTATGATGGCATCTACGTCCGGCATGTCCGCTCCGCCCATTTTGGGCAGCGTCATCACCTCGGCGGGATAGTCGCTGTTGTCGTCCGCACCCACCAGAAGGTCACCGGCGTTCAAGGCGAACAGGATTTCCGTAACGGTAGGGCATAACGAAACGATACGCTCCGGCACGCCGTGTACAAAAACGGAACGGCCCAGCATGTCGGTCAGGGTAACGGTCGGCAGTGCGCCGCCAGCGGGATCGTCTTCCGTCACGGCAATGGGGGAAGGGGTTGCAGGTTGCGGCGCAGGCTGTGTGCCGCAGCCAAAGGAAAACAGCAGCAGGGCTGTGATAAGCAGGTAAGAACAAAAGCGTTTCATCTATTTTGATACCTCCATGTATCGGCGTCGCAATAGATTGTAGCACCGCAAGTACAGAAATGCTTGCGGTGCCATCAACTGTTCATACATTGTTTACGGCATTACCGAATTTAGGAAATCTAGCAGGGGATATCGATAAACAGCAGGAGACCACACGCAATCAGCGTTTGTGCAATGATGTATGTAAGCATTACGATGAAGTTGCCGCCCTTTTTCTCCTCTTTGAACGTATTGAAGGAGAGAACGGTGTCGGACACCAAGAAGAACAGCGTACCGCAGAAAATCAAGATAGAGCCTAAGCGCGTTAGTAAGATGGCGTTCAATGCCGCAACGGCGCTAAAGCTTGCTAAAAGCAGCATGTATAACAGGCACAGTATCACTAGGTTTTTGGGTAAATACGGCTTTAACTGTGTAAACGTGCGAATTGCGCCTAATGCATACACCAGCCCTACGGGCAGTATCAGCCATAAGGAAGGATCGTTCAAAGCCGGCAAAATCGCAAGCACATACAGCACATGGCCTATAAAAAACGCGCATAGCCCGGCAGGAAAGCCTATGCGGGAATGATGGTTCAATAAGAACGTATCGCCAAGGCAGCCAAACAACAGCCCGAGAATCACAAGAATTTGAGGCGTGCTGGACGCAACAAAATATGTCAGCGCTAATAGGGGCATCAAAAGGATTTTGGTTATACGGCGCAGGCGCTCCTTTTCCTTTAAGCAGGCATACAGCTGCAACACAACGTCAATAACATAGAGACCGAGAAACACAAAAAAGACAGGCGTATTCAATAAAGCAACCTCAACAAATTTGGATTTGGAACTGTTAAAACATAACAAAACCTTAATTTTAGTATAGAGGGAATGCAGAGGCATTGCAAGGAATTCCATAAAGACGGTGTAAAAAACCTTGACAAGAGAGGGGGAAAGTGGCTATCATTACTGCATTGGAATATTTGTGCGGCAATGATGGGGTTGGCAAACCGGAGCCGTGTAACAGAAAGTGGGCAGAGCGATCTGCCAAAAAGGGTGGAACCGCGAGCAAACGCTCGTCCCTTTGCGGGGCGGCGTTATTTTTTTGCAAAAAAGCAAGGAGGCAGCAGCATGAACAACAGCGAGAAAACCATGGAAAAAATCGTGGCACTGTGCAAGAACCGCGGGTTTGTATTCCCCGGCTCGGAAATCTACGGCGGCTTGGCGAATTCTTGGGACTACGGCCCGCTTGGCGTGGAGTATAAAAACAACGTAAAACGCGCTTGGTGGAAAAAGTTTGTACAGGAAAGCCCCTATAACGTGGGTATGGATGCGGCAATCTTAATGAATCCGCAGGTATGGGTAGCTTCCGGGCATGTTGGCGGCTTTTCCGACCCGTTGATGGACTGCAAGGCCTGCAAGGCGCGTTTTCGCGCGGATAAGCTCATTGAGGACTATGCACAGGAAAACAAATTGGATGTTCGCCCGGACGGCTGGTCCAACGAGCAGATGGAGCAGTACATTCAGGATAACGGCATCGTTTGCCCCGAATGCGGCAAGGCAGATTTCACCTCCATCCGCAAGTTCAACCTGATGTTCAAAACCTTTCAGGGCGTTACCGAGGACAGCTCTTCGGAGATTTACCTGCGCCCCGAAACTGCGCAGGGCATCTTCGTTAACTTCAAAAACGTACAGCGCACCACCCGCAAAAAGATCCCCTTCGGTATTGCGCAGGTCGGCAAGTCCTTCCGCAATGAGATCACCCCGGGCAACTTCATATTCCGTATTCGCGAGTTCGAGCAGA
>CAYZAW010000079.1:0-5560 GCA_964476505.1 uncultured Oscillospiraceae bacterium
TTTCTCCCAAGCCCTTGTAGCGCTGCACCAAGTAGCCCTTGCCCACCTTGGCGGTGGCGGCGGCAAGCTCTTCTTCATCGTATGCGTAAATAGCCTGCTCGCCCTTTTGCACCTTATACAGCGGCGGCATGCCAATGTACACATGCCCTTCGGTAATGAGCGGCTTCATATAGCGGAAAAAGAATGTTAAAAGAATTGCCCGAATGTGCGCCCCATCCTGATCCGCATCGGACAGGATGATCACTTTATCGTACTTGCGCTGGGTGATATCAAAATCCTCACCGATGCCGGTGCCGATGGCGGTGATGATGGAGCGGAACTCCTCGTTTGCCAGTACCTGATCCAGCCGTTTTTTCTCCACGTTTAGCGGCTTGCCGCGAATGGGCAGTATCGCCTGAAAGCTTCTGTCGCGCCCTTGCTTGGCAGAGCCGCCTGCGCTGTCTCCCTCCACGATCAACAGCTCGTTTTTATTCACGTTGCGTCCTGTGCAGCTAGAGAGCTTGCCCACCAGCGGCGCGTTTTCCAGCTTGCTGCGCTCCCGCGCCATGGACTTGGCTTTTCGGGCAGTCTCACGCACCTTGGCGGCCTTCATGGCCTTTTCTGCCATGCAGGAGGCCACCTCGCCGTTTTTTAGATCCTCCAAATAGGCGGTGAGGTTTTCCGTTACCACAAACTCCACCGCAGGCCTAGCCTCCGTATTGCCTAGGCGGGTTTTCGTTTGCCCCTCGAACTGGATGGTTTTCATTTTTAGCGACAGTACTGCCGTTAAGCCCTCGCGAAAATCCTCGCCTGTTAAGGATGGATCTTTCTCCTTCAACGTTCCGGCACGTCGGCAATAATCGTTCATTACCTTGGTAAGCGCCGCCTTAAAGCCGGTTTCGTGGGTGCCGCCCTCGGTGGTGGGGATGTTGTTCACATAGGAAAACAGCGTGTCCGCATAACCGTCGTTGTGCTGCATGGCAACTTCTACAATAATGCCGTCACGCTCACCCTTAAAATAGATGGGCTGGGGATAAACAGCCGCCTTTTCCGCGTTCATGTACAGCACGAAATCCGAAAGCCCGCCCTCGAAGCAAAACGCAACGGTACGCTGATCCACCGGCTTTCTTTCGTCATGGAAGGTGATCTTGATTCCACGGTTCAAATATGCCAGCTCCCGCAAGCGCTTGAGGATGATATCGTAAGAAAAGTCCACCGTTTCAAACACGCGCCTGTCCGGCATGAAGGTAACCGTTGTACCCTGCCTGCGGGTGCGGCCCTCCTCCTGCAGGGGGTACTTTGCCTTGCCGGAAAGCACCTTGCCGGTTTTATCCGCCACGCTTTCAAATTCCTGCGTATACAGCCGCCCTTGCGAGCAGACCTCCACCCGAAGCCATTCGGACAGGGCATTGACCACAGACGCACCAACGCCATGCAGGCCGCCGGAATAGCTATAGCTTTCGTTGCCGAATTTTCCGCCCGCGTGCAGCTGGGTAAACACCAGCTCTACGCCGGAAACGCCGTATTTTTCGTGGATGCCCGTGGGAATGCCCCGGCCGTTGTCCGAAACCGTAGCGGAGCAGTCCCGGTGAACGGTAACCGTCACCTCCGAGGCAAAGCCGTTTGCGGCCTCGTCGATGGCGTTATCTACGATCTCCCACAGCATATGGTGCAGGCCGCGGCTGCCCGTGGAGCCGATGTACATGCCCGGACGCATGCGCACGGCGTCTAAGCCCTCCATGACCTTGATGCTCTCTACGGTATAATCGTTCAAAACGATTCCCCCTGACAACACAACATATTGTTGCTTTATTTTGTTATTATACCAAAATACAGATTTTTGTTCAACAAATCCGCCGTTTTCCCGCAAAATTCGCCAATATGCCGTTTGTTATGCCGACTTATCATAATCAACAAAAACCTGTTATATTCTAACAGATTCCTTGTTCTTACTTTTCCGGCATTGTATAATAGAGAAAACGAGTATGGGAGGCGGCAGCATGCCCGATACGCGAAGAACAATGATTCGTGAATTCATCGACGCCCGTGGAGAGGCCACCGTTGCGGAGCTGACCCAGCTTTGCGGCGACTGCTCCGCCATGACGCTCTGGCGGGACTTGAACCGCTTAGAGCAGGAGGGCGCTATCCGGCGTACCCGGGGCGGCGCTATCTCCATGCAGCTGATACAGCCGGACACGGAGGGCTTATACAGCGCCCGCGCCCGTGAAAACATCGCCGCCAAGCGTGCAATCGCCCGAGCAGCGGCAGAATTTGTGCAGCCGGGGCACTCTATTTATCTGGATGCGGGCAGCACCATGATGGAGCTTGCAAAAAAGCTCCCCAACCATCACTTTACGGTGGTGACCTCGGGAGCAAACATTGCCATTGAGCTAAGCCAGCGCCGCGCCTGCAACGTACTGACCGTGGGCGGGCAGATCAACGCCAACACCCTTTCCTGCTCCGGGCCGCAGGCAGAGTCCTTTTTGGATTTTATCAACATCGACATCGCGTTGATGGCAACCTCCGGCTATTCGGAGAAAACTGGCTTTACCAGCGGAGATTTTTCAGAGCAGGAGCTAAAGCGCAAGGTGGTGTTAAAGGCCAACAAGGTCATCATGCTGATGGACAGCACAAAAATAGGCAGGTCGCTGCCCTTTACCTTTGCGCACTTATCGGAGCTGGATATACTGGTTACGGACGCGCCTCTTCCCCCGGACATGCAAAAAGCCGCCAAGGAAGCCGGGGTGCAGGTGATCGTTGCGGAGGAATAAACACTTCATAGAAAAACGACCCGTTTTCGGGTCGTTTTGTTGTACATACTATTTTGTTAACCAACCGGCCGGTTCCAGCACCGCCGTGCCAGCGTCCTCGTCCACCGCGCCCAGCGTCATCAGCGCGCAGTAATCCCGCACACGCTTTTCCTTGGGCTCTTCGGTAGCCATAATTACACCAATGCCCGCCACCGTTACGGAAAACTCCTGTAGCATGGAGCAAATGGCCTTAGCCGTGCCTCCGCCCTTCATGAAGTCGTCAATGATGAGCGCGCGCTGACCGGAAATAAGGCTGCGCCTAGGCAGGCTCATGGTTTGCACCCGCTTGGAGGTAGCGCTCATGTAGTTTAAGGTAACTACAGAGCCCTCGCTGATGCGGTTGTCCCGCCGGGCGGTGACCACGGGCTTTCCCAACGCACGGGCAACCATAAGCGCGATAGGCACCCCCATAGACTCCATGGTGACTACCACGTCCGGCTGCTCCGAGATAAAGCGCTTGGCAAATATCTCGCCCATGCGCACCAAATATTTGGGGTTGGAAAACAGGTCTACCGTGTATAAAAAGCCGCCGGTCAGTATCCGCTCCGGTGCCGCTGCCGTTTTACAAAGCTCCTGCACAAAGGCAACATCCGACGAATCCTCATGGAAGGGATAGTACCGCACGCCGCCTGCCGCGCCGTTTACGCTTTCCACGGTGCCTAAGCCGTAATGCTGCAATACGTTGCGCACGGTGGTGATGTCCTCGCTCAAGGTGGATTTTGCGCAGCCAAACCACTCCACAAACTCCCTAAGCGTAAACAGCCGCCCGGGCTCCCCGGTCAATGCTCTGGTGATGGCGGCCACGCGCTCACTGCGCTTGATTCGTTCCATGGCGTATCCCTGCTACTCAAAAATATGGACATATACCCATACCGAGAATGTTCCTGCTTCAGCCTGTCCGTCCTTGCCGTAGCTACTAACGTTTGTTTAACAGTCCACAGGCGTAAATTCCGACGTAGCCCGCCGTACAATCTTCAGTGGCTTGTTATACCACTTGATAGATTCTTGCGTCTCTCAGGTTTAGTGCAGCGTTGTGATCCCTATCTGCCGTATAGCCGCAATCGCAGCGGTACACCCTATCAGACAGCTTTAAATCGGTTTTGATGCATCCACATTCGTGACAAGTCTTACTGCTCGGATACCACCTGTCAACTAAACGGACTTCAATTCCTATCTGATTACACTTAGCAATCAGCTTAGTCCTAAAACCACTGAACCCTTGCTGCGCCACTGCTCTTGAGAGATGTCGGTTCTTCATCATGCCTTCTACATTCAAATCCTCGATTGTGATATAGGCTGGCTTGGCTTTTACCAGTTCAGACACAACCTTGTTGATGTAATCGGTACGGACATTAGCTATCCTTTGATGAAGCTTTTGTACGACCAGTACTTGCTTTTGGATATTCTGTCGAGTAGCTTCCTCCTTCATCGTTTTGTTTCTTTGCTTCAAGCCTTCATATTTCCTTGAAAGCTTTCGTTGTTCTCGCTTCAAACGTTTGTACAGTAGTTTGAGCGCAGATTGTTTGTTTATGTTCTTATAGACGCTGCCGTTACTGCTGGTAGCGAACACCTTTAAACCAAGGTCGATGCCTATACCTTCATTCTGTAGATGTTGTCCCGTACCTTCCGTTTCGACATCCACAAACACCGACACATAGTATCTATCAGCCTTTTGAGATACAGTACCGCTTTTGATGTTGGCGTTGGTTGGTATGTATCCCTTTTCTTTTAATCGCACCCACCCGAGTGTTGGTATTTTGATGCGATGCCGTTCACAATGTATTACCGCCTTTGCATCAGTTTTAACAAAATACATCTTCGTATCTTGTCTGGATTTTTTCTTAAATCGAGGATAACCCGATTGCTTCCTAAAAAACTTTTGGAACGCAACATCCGCGTCCATAATCGATTGTTTTACGGATTTGGAACTTACTTCCTTAATCCATCCATACTCGGGGTTTTGTGGTAAATACTCGTTGTTCAGCCACTTTGAGAAGTCCCTGCCTGACATAAACTTCTCACCTGCCCTATAACGGCGGCTGTTCTCTGTGATAAAGAAATTGTAGACAAAACGGCAAGTACCAATCGTCCTATGTATCTGTGCTTTTTGCTCTGGCGTTGGTTTGATTTCAGTCTTGTAGCTCTTGAGCAATCACATTTTCCTCCGCCTTCTTTTCTATGCCTCACAATACCGCTCGGATCTATATGTACGTTTGTTTAAGTAATAACTTGTTTTCTCCTGTTTCTTTGCCTTCATTTTACCCTAGGATACAAACATTCGCAAGAGAAAAAATGCCGAACGTTCGGCATTGATGTGAAATATATAACGTTGCAGCAGGGTTACACCAATTCGATTCTGGGGTTCTCCTGGCTTTTACGATACAGCACAAACTTGCGGCCGATCACCTGAATCACGTCCGACTGCGTGCGTTCCGAAAGCACATCCGCCGCTTCCCGTGCGGTACAGTCCGCCGTTTCCAGCACCGTCAGCTTGATAAGCTCCCGCGCCTCCAACGCCAAGGACACCTGATCCGCCATGTTGCCGCCTACGCCGCCCTTACCGATCTGAAAGATAGGCTCCAATCCGTTTGCCATGCCGCGAAGCTGCGCCCGCTGCTTGCCTGTTAATTTCATACAATATCCTTTCTTGACCCGCCGTACGTTTATAACGCGGCAGCGCTTATTCTGTAAAGTCGAACTCCCATTCTCCAAGGCGCACCGTGTCGCCCTCCTTGACCCCCCGCTCACGCAGCGCTGCAACAATACCGGTT
>CAYZAW010000080.1:0-5499 GCA_964476505.1 uncultured Oscillospiraceae bacterium
TAATTTTATTATATGCGATAAGACGGAAAAACCTGTTGGTATGATAAGCTTATATAATATCCATGATGGGGAAGGCGAACCGGGGCGTCTTGCATCCTTTGGGTCTGCACCGCAAAACATAGAGGCGTGTCTATTGATAAATGATATTGGTTTTGAAGAGTTTGGCCTTAACAGAATGGTGGGTTGTGTTGTAGCCCAAAATACAAAAGTAATCAGCATGCAACAGAAAATTGGCTTCGTATTTAATGATAAGATTGATGTCTGGGATAATCTCCATGTGCGTTTTGCTAAATTGGAACGAGCAGAGTACATGGCGCGTCGAAATAAACTATATGAAAAGGTGTATAAAGCAAGTAGATTAACGCAAGTATAGTGCAAACATAGAAATATCCTCAAATTACAATTCAGCTCTTGAAGGGTACCAATGGACATCAACAAAATTGGGATAAATCACTGATTTTGTGTAAACTCGGAAATCAATAAGATAGACAAAATTTTATTGGGGCTGGGATGCCGGAAATCGGCATCCCAGCCTTGGTTGCATATTAGCCGTATCCGGCTGGCATGTCAAGGGCGGAGACTACCCAAACAACGGCGCAAACAGCAGCGCCACAATACTCATCAGTTTAATCAAGATATTCAGCGACGGCCCGGCGGTGTCCTTCAGCGGGTCGCCCACGGTGTCGCCGGTGACTGCCGCGGCATGCTCCGGCGTGCCTTTGCCGTTTTCCTCGATGGCTTTTTTTGCGTTGTCCCAAGCGCCGCCGCTGTTGGACATTTGGATAGCCAACAGTACCCCGCTAACCGTTGCGCCGATCAGCATGCCCGCCAGCGCCTCCTTGCCGATGAAGCCCATCACAACGGGGCTTGCTACTGCCAATAGACCGGGAACGATCATTTCCTTCAACGCGGCGGCAGTGGCAATATCCACACAGCTGGCGTAGTCCGGCGTGCCCGTGCCTTCTAACAGGCCGGGAATCTCAAGGAATTGGCGGCGCACCTCTACGATCATGGAGCCGGCTGACTTTCCAACAGCATCAATGGCTAAAGAGGAAAACAGGTATGCCAGCATTCCGCCAATGAGTATCCCCGCAATAACGTAAGGATTAAGCAGGTCAACGGCCGTTAAACCAACGGTGGTGCAATAGGAGGATAACAGCGCCAGCGCCGTCAGCGCAGCGGAGCCGATGGAAAACCCCTTACCGATGGCGGCGGTGGTGTTGCCGATGGAGTCCAACTTATCGGTGATCTCCCGAACGGAGTGGGGGAGATTGCTCATCTGTGCAATGCCGCCCGCATTGTCCGCAATGGGGCCGTAGGCATCTACGGCGATGATGGCACCAACGGTTGCCAGCATGCCAACGGCGGATAGCGCTACGCCAAACAGCCCGGCGGATGCATACGCAAGAATCACCGCCGCCGCGATCACGATGATGGGGATAGCGGTGGAGCGCATGCCTACGGAAAGCCCCGCAAGGATGTTGGTGGCGGAACCGGTTTCGCTTTGCTCCACAATGTCCTTCACGGGCTTGAATTCGCTGGAGGTGTACCACTCGGTCACGATGCCGATCACCACGCCGGAAGCTACGCCGGAGAGGATGGCAAAAAAGTGATTGAGCGCACCCAGCATGTAACGGTCTAAGAGGAATGCCCCAATCAATAAGATGGCCATACTGATGTAAGTGCCGGTCATCATAATACGCTGGGGATTGCCGTTTTTGAGCGCTTTTACGCAGAATATACCCAGTATGGCGGCAAATACGCCAAGCGCCGCAACAGCGATCACAAAGCCAACGCCGTCTTTTGCTAAGGCAATGCCGCCCAACAGCAATGCGGATACGATGGAGCCCACATAGCTTTCAAACAAGTCCGCACCCATACCGGCAACGTCGCCTACATTGTCGCCAACATTATCTGCAATTACGGCAGGGTTCCGTGGATCATCCTCCGGGATGCCCGCCTCAACCTTGCCCACTAAGTCCGCGCCCACATCCGCCGCCTTGGTGTAAATACCGCCGCCTACGCGGGCAAACAATGCTACCGAGCTTGCGCCTAAGGAAAAGCCGGTGCACATGGCAACGTCTTCAAAAATCAAATAAACAACGGCAAGCCCGGCAAGACCCAAGCCTACCACGCAAAGCCCCATGATAGCGCCGCCGGTGAACGCCACGTTTAACGCCTGCTTTTCAGAGTGCATGGCGGCTTGCGCCGTACGGGCGTTGGCAGAGGTGGCGCTTCGCATACCGATGAACCCGGCAATGACCGAGAGCAGTGCGCCCGCTAAAAAGCAGACCGCTACCCGCCAGCCCATGCTGGGAATTACAGTCAAAACCACCAGCATGACTGCGGCAAAGATGGCGATCACCTTGTATTCCCGGCGTAAAAACGCCATAGCGCCGGTGCGGATGTAGCCGGATATCTCCCGCATGCGCTCGTTTTCTACGGGCTTTTTATCGTTGGCGCGCAAAAAACACAGCGCAATACAAAGAGCCAACAGTGCCGCCCCCAATGCGATCAGCAGATAGGTCATGGTATCCCTCCCTGTTCTGTTTTCATCGTGTTGTTAAACGTCTCATCAGATGTAGTGTTTGCAGAAACAAGAAATATACGCAATGCTATATTATCATTGCAAAAACAGGGCATACTGTCAATCATTTCTATCCATAATCCGTTATTCAAATTTCCTATGCCTCATTGAACCCGCCAATAAACAGCCCCAAGATCAGCCTTCTTGAACGGCCTCGCGCAGCTTTCTAATGATTCTGTTTTCCATACGGGAGATCTGCACTTGGGATACCCCCATCAACTGTGCGATCTCCGACTGGGTCTTATCCTGAAAATACCGCAGGAATATCAACTGCCGTTCCCGGGCTTCCAGCGTGGAAAGCAGGTCCTTTAAGAGGATGCGGTCTACCATCTGCACATCCGGCGCGCTTTCCTTTTGCATTTGATCCAAAAGTGTAGTATCGGAATGCTCGTCGTACAGAGGCTCAAACAGAGAGATATGCGGTCTGGCGGCCTCCAGTGCCATGGCAACGTCTTCCGGCGCGGCCTCCAGCGCTTTTGCCAGCTCCGCAATGCCGGGGTCCCGCCCGAGACTCCTGCGGAGGCGTTCCTGCGCGGCGGCTGCTTTGGAGGCAAGCTCCTTTAAAGAACGGCTCACCTTCACCATGCCGTCGTCCCGCAAAAAGCGCTTGATCTCTCCCGCGATCATGGGAACGGCATAGGTGGAAAAACGCACGCCAAAGCTGGCCTCGTAATGGTTGATGGCCTTTACCAGTCCAAGGCAGCCGATCTGGTACAGGTCGTCATACTCGATTCCCCGGCCTAAAAACTTCTTTACGATGGATTTTACCAGCGCGGTATTATGGGTGACCAAATGCTCCATGGCGGCGGCGTCCTGCTGCTGCGCGGCTGCAATAAGCGTCATCACCTCTTCGTGGGGCAGGGGAGCCGCATCCATTATTCAGCCTCCGTCCCTTGAAAGCGCTTTTCCATGGTAACGGTTGTGCCTTTGCCAAGCGCGGAGGCGACCGTTACGTTTTGCATGAATGTTTCCATCACCGTAAAGCCCATACCGCTTCGCTCCAGTTCGGGGTGGGTGGTATAAAAGGGCTGCCGCGCCAGCTCCACATCCGCGATTCCCCGGCCAAAATCCTGCACGGAAATAGAACAGGCGTTCTCCTTTACGCCGCAGCGGATCACAATGCGTCCGCTGCCGCCCTCGTACCCGTGAATCACGGCGTTGGTCACGGCCTCAGACACGGCGGTGCGCACGTCGGAAAGCTCCTCCAGCGTTGGATTGCATTGGGCGATGAATGCGGCTACCGCCGCCCGGGCAAAGGCTTCGTTTTGAGACAGGCTGGAGAACTCCAGCTGCATTTCATTGCTGTACATAAAAATACCCCTCATTCCTTATGTCTTTAAACGCGCGAAACCAGCGAGTACAGGCCGGACATTTTAAAGATACGGTCAACGGAATCCGGCACGCCGGTGACCGACAGGCTGCCGCCGCGCTCCGTTAACAGCCGGTATCTGCCAAGCACTACGCCCAAGCCGGCGCTGTCCATGAACCCAACGTCTTGCAGATCCAGGCAAAGCTGGCGTACGCCCGGATCCAGTATCAGCGCGTCCAGATCGCTCTTTAACCCCGTGGCGGCATGATGATCCAGCTCCCCTGTCAGCCTTACGGTAACGGTCTGTCCCTGCCGTGTTGCATGAAGCTCCATGTAATACTCCTCCTCCTTTTACCGCACCGGCGGCAAATCCTTATGGATATTCGCGTACAGACGTGTCATCCCCTTTGAGGAAATAAGAGGGCTTTTGGGGAATACCCGCGAGTATTCCCGAAGCGCCGGATTCCTCCGAATGAAGCATTCCCAAGCGTAAACCCGGTTATACCCGCATGGATAAAAAAAACGGGCATATAGTTGTATGTAGCGGGAGAGGGGAGGAATGCAGGTGAAACGATGGAACTGGTGGCTGCGGGCAACCGTAGCGCTTTTACTGACGGCATATCTGCTGCTTGCTCCCGCGCCGCTTCTTGCGGTGCTGCGGGAGCGGCCGTATTACGACTGGCTGGCCGGGGAGCGGGAGGCAGAAAGCGGCGTGCTCACGGTATGGCATGTGGTGGATTTCAAGCCCTATCAGGGCAGCTTGACCGCATATTTGGAAAGCATTGCCGCCGTATACGAAAAGGAGCATTCCGGCGTGTACATCCAGGTAACGGGCATGGACGCGACGCGTATGCAGGAACGGCTGGAGCGGGGCGAGCGCCCGGATGTTTGGTCGTTTTCGGGGCGGCAGGGCATGCCTGCGGGCGTAAGCGCCATAGAAGCGCCAACCGTTACCTATGCGGGCGAATTGGCCAATTTAACGGAAAACGGGCAGGTGACGGCGGTTCCCTATTGCCTGAGCGGGTATTACTTACTAGGAAACGCCGTGCAGCTGCAACGGCAGCAGATCACATGGCCAACAGAGCAGCCGGAGGAGGCGCTTTTAGAGCGGGCAAGGCAGGCGGAGGAGGGGGATTTCAAGGCCGGGCAGGCGCCCGTATACATTGGCGACGCGCGGATGGCGGGAGACTTATCCCGTAAAACCGCCCAGGAGGGCTTTACGCTTTTAGCGCTGCCGTTAGGGCCTAAAACGGATCAGGTGCAGTATTTGGCGATGCATGCTGGCGCAGAGGGCTTCCAAAGGCAGCACGGTACGGCACTGATAGAAAGCATCCTGCTGCCGGAAAGCCAAAGCAAGCTGACGGCGTTGGGCTTGATACCCGCCGTGGAAACGGGCTTGGAGCTGCAATACGCCAACAGCCAGATGCAGGCGCTGTACGCGGCGTATCGCGCGCCGCAGCTGATGCGGCAGGAACAGCCGTCGTAAAGGAACGAACGGCAGAAGAAACAAATGCCCCGTGGTTGCCCTTTCGTGGAAAATGGAGTAAACTATATTGCATGAATAGTATCCTGCGGGTATTGTATGATACGCGCAGAAGGGAGC
>CAYZAW010000081.1:0-5482 GCA_964476505.1 uncultured Oscillospiraceae bacterium
AAAACGCCATTTCCGGCTCGATCATCCAGAACTCCGCCGCATGCCGCGCCGTATAGCTGTTTTCCGCCCGGAAGGTGGGGCCGAAGGTGTAGATGTCTCCAAAAGCCATGGCGTAGCATTCGCCGTACAGCTGACCGGACACCGTGAGGTTCACAGGCTGGCCAAAGAAGTCCTGCGAGAAATCCACCTCGCCGTTTTCCGTTTTAGGCGGCTCTGAAGCGTCCAGCGTGGTGACGCGGAACATTTCGCCCGCGCCCTCGCAGTCCGACCCGGTGATGAGCGGCGTATGCACATACACAAAGCCACGGTTCTGGAAGAACTCATGGATAGCGGCAGCCGCCACGGAGCGCACCCGGAAGGTAGCCTGAAAGGTATTGGTACGCGGCCGCAGGTGCTGGATGGTACGAAGGTATTCCAGCGAATGCCGCTTTTTTTGCAGCGGGTATTCCGGCGGGCACGCGCCAAGAAGCTCGATGTTTTCGGCCTTGATCTCAAAGGGCTGGGGGGCATCCGGCGTGAGTACCAGCTCGCCCGTTACGCGGATGGCACAGCCGGTAGAAAGGTCTTTTCCGAGGCTGTTGTTCTCGCCGCGCTCGTACACCACCTGCACGGATTTGAAGTTGGAACCGTCGCACAGCTCCACAAAGCCCGCTGTTTTGCTTTCCCGCACGGTGCGCACCCAACCGGCAGCGGTAATGGGGCCTGCAAACTTGGGATAGTTGCGCTGTATCTCTCGGAGTTTTGCCATAACTTTGATCCTCCTGTTGGATTACGTTTTAAAACATTTGTTAGTATATCACGAATTTTCCTGTTGTAACAGGGATTTTACAAGTGTGCCCGCCCGTTCGGCATCTTTGATGGCGCTCCAAGCGCAAAGCCAGCGCCCGCTTTCGTCCGGATGATTGGGGCGGATAGCCACCACCTCCCCGTGCAGGGGTATCTGCAAATCCCCCTTGCGGGAGAAGGGCAGCTTATACAGGGCGGCTACCGGATAGCGTTTTTCATACGCCGCGCCTGATTCGTCCTTGCCCGAAAAGGATATTTCATAAGGGGTCAGCCGCGCAACGCCGGAGGCTGCGGGTGCATAACCGGTTTTTGTACCCTTGCCCCAAGGCACCATGAATTGCGCCGAGCTTTCTATACAATACTGCGCGCCCTGCTCCAACAGCAGCCGCGCCTCCCGCGCCCGCTGAAAATCAAACCAGTCCGCCGGGCTTTCCGGTATGATGCACTTCCCGTTTGCGGGCTTGATGAGGCCGTACAGATCCATCACGCCCTGATTGCCGCAGGCGGTGCAGGTCACGGTATCTCCCACGGCTTGCATGGTATAGCGGCTGCCGCAGCGGGGGCAAAGGTACGCCAAGCGCGTAAAGCCCTCCGCAAGCTTTTTGCCGCGATACGGCTGCAACACCTTTTTTTGATGCTCGTACTCGTAAAAGGCTACGGCGGCCTCCGCCTGCCGTTCTAACTCCGCGGGCTCCATGGAGGCTGTCATTTCCTTGGTAAACAGCGGGGTAAGCGTTACGTGGATCTTGCCCGGGCGCAGCTTTTGCGTGCTCCACTTGGGCTTTGTGAGGCAGCTGCCCTTGATACGCAAAAGATACACCGGCACATTGCAAAGCTTGATCATTTTGCCGCTGCCGGGCGGGCAGCCGTCATACGCGCCGTAGCCGTTGACCTGCCCCTCGGGAAACAGCAATACGCCCCGCCCCGCGCGAAGCGCCGAAAGTATGCTTCGGATGCAGGCCGGGTCCGGCTGGAACTGGCGCTTTTTGATGCAGCCAAGTGTGTCTAAAAGCCACGTCATAAAAGCGCTGTGATAGAAAAACTCTGCCACCACCGCGTGAGGCACGTTTGGGTACAGCGACACATAGGCGTATATGAAATCCAGCATAGCCATGTGATTGGCAAGTATCAGATACGGCCCGTCCTTGGGAAGCGTTTCCGCCCCAGAGCTAACGAGGCCCAGCCGGTGCTTTACATACCAGCCGCCGAAGGTGGCGGCAAGCCATATCAAAAACCGATTGGGGGTTCTTGGCGCGTTCCCCGCGCGTTTACGGGTGGCTTCCTGCAATGCCCCATCCTCCTTGCCGTGTTACCCATATTTTATACGCAATCACACGCCCGCGCAACTTGCAAATGGGGAATAGTGGTGCTATACTGTTTTCGTGCTTCGGGGCGGGGTGAAATTCCCCACCGGCGGTAACGCAGATTTTCTGCCAAGCCCGCGAACCTGCTGCTTTGTTGGCAGGCCGAGCCGGTGTGATTCCGGCGCCGACGGTATAGTCCGGACGAGAGAGGCGGCGGTTATCCGTTTCTTTTGTTAGCTCTTCCAAGCACGAAGAGCTTTTTTATTTGGAGGTAAACCACATGTCAAACACCAACCGTATCCGTATTTCGGTGATCACCCGCGTTGCAGTGCTTGCGGCACTTTCCGCAGTGCTGTACATATTCCCCGAAATACCCACCCTCGTTCCCTTTTACAAGATCGACCTTAGCAACATCCCGGCGCTGTTGGGTGCGTTCTCCATCAGCCCGGCGGCAGGCGCGGTGATACTGTTCATCAAAGACCTGACGGGGATGCTGCACACCACCTCCGCCTATGTGGGCGAGCTTGCAGACCTTGTAACAGGCCTTGCCATGGTGCTGCCGGCTGCGCTGATATACCGCGGAAACAAATGCCGCAAGCGCGCGCTGTTGGGCATGCTTGTTGGCGCATTATCCGCCTCTGTTGCGGGCGCGTTCATGAACTACTACGTGTTGATCCCGTTTTTCATTTCCTCCAGCCCGTACATCACCATGGAGGCCGTGATCGAATCCGGCGCGGTGATCCTGCCCTTTGTGAAAACGCTGGAGCAGTTTATCATTGGCATCACAGTACCCTTCAACGTGATCAAATTCGTTCTGTTGAGCTTGGTGACCTATTTCATTTACAAGCCGCTGTCTCCCCTGCTGCACAGCGGGAAGCGGCAACAGGCAGAACCGGAGCCGGCACAGAAATAATCATTCTCACAGACGTTATGAGAACCGTTTCAACAATGCTTTTAAAAACACATCCCAGCGCACCCGTGCTACATTGATAGCGTCGTACAGGGGCGCAATAAGAGAAGCACTTTTATAAACGCCAGACGATAAGGCTCGAGCCAATCTCGAGCCTTCTTTTTTTGCCTTCATTTTTACATTGGAAAGGAGAACACGCTTATGAAGCAAAACGCCGCAAGCAAGCGGCAGGCGCTGTTGGACAGGGCGTACAGCCTGTTTGAGGAGTACCGCCGCGCTTACGCGGGGGAATGGCGGCGGTTGGAGGCAGCCGAGCGCATGTACCGGGGCGAGCATTGGTACAACGTGCCGCAAAGCGACCCCAAGGAGCCGCGCCCCGCCACGCCGGTGCTGCAAAGCACGGTGGAAAACATTGCCGCAGACCTGATGGATCAGTTTCCGGAGGCTGTTATCACCCCGGAAACGCCCAAGGACACGCACACGGCACGGGTGCTGGAGGAGGTGATCCGCATGAATCACGACGCCGCCTCGTACATCGTGGAATACCGCAAGCTCATACACGACCTGTTGGTTTCCGGCTACATGGTGCAGGAGGTGGGCTACGACCCAACGCTGAACCGGGGCTTGGGAGGCACATTTTTGCGCCATACGGACGTGCGGGGCATCCTGTTTGACCCGCTGGTAACAGACATTCAGGAAAGCCGGGGCATATTCAAATTTTGCTCCCGCAGCCGTGACTGGCTGTTAGAGCATTATCCCGAAACCGACTGGCGGCTGATTTCCGATGCGTACAGCACCCGCAGCATTGCCTCCGACGACACGCTTGCAGCCGACAGGCGCGATACGCTGCTGCTGCTGGAATACTGGTGGCGAAGCTATGACGCGGCAAATAAGCAGTACCGCGTGCACATGGCGATCCTGTGCGGCGGCAAGGTGCTGCGAGACAGCCGGGATGTAAAGCCAAACGGCTATTACGCGCACGGGCGCTATCCTTTTGTGCTGACCACGCTGTATCCCCGCAAGGGCTGTGTGCTGGGGCAGGGCATTGTGGATATGTTTGCCTCTCAGCAGCGCTATGCGGACAAGCTGGATCAAATTTTATTAAAGAACGCCCTCATGGCCTCCCACAACAAGCTGCTGGTCACGGAGGCCTCCGGCTTTGACCCGGAGGATCTGTCCGATTGGAGCCGGGAGATCCACAAGGGCGAAAGCCTGAACGGCGTTACATGGTTTTCCACGCCGCCGCTTCCTTCTTACCTGATGCAGTACTCCAACCAGCTAAAGGGCAGCATCAAGGAGGAAAGCGGCAGCAACGACTTTTCCCGGGGCGGCGTAGCCTCCGGCGTAACGGCCGCCTCCGCCATCGCCGCATTGCAGGAGATGTCCAGCAAGCGAAGCCGCATGGCCACCCGGCAGATTCACGAAGCCTTCCGGGAGGCGGTGCGCATGGAAATACAGGTCGAGCGGGAGTTCTCCTTTTTGCCCCGGCGGGTGTATGTGCGTACCGACGGCACGCTCAAGGAGGAGCGCTTTTCCGCCGCCATGCTGGAATGCCGGGATAAAAACGGCAAGCTTCTTCCCATCGAGTTTTTTGTTTCCATCCAAGTACAGCAGCAAACGCGTTGGAGCCGCACCGCGCATAACGAGCTCATCATGCAGATGCGGCAGCTAAACATCATCACCGGCGAGCAGGCGCTGGAGCTGATGCAGTTTGACGGGCGGGAGGCCATATTGGAAAAAGCCCGCGAGGCGCAAAAGCAGCGGGAAGCGGAAACGGAAAAGCTGGAGCAGAAAATGCAGCGCCTGCAAAGCGCAAAAAGCGCCGCTGCGCAAAGCGGCGCTTTGACTGCTCCGCAAGCAACGCCGGGCGCGGCGGCAGCGCCTGCCCAAACACAGCTGTTACAGACCGATCAGCCCGCAGGCGGCAGTTCGTCCATCGCCCGCAAGCTCAAAGGCCTGTTCGGTAAACAAACTTACTAAGGAGGACCATCAATGAACAAGAAACCTTCTCCCTTACGGGAACCCATGCCGGAGGCGGCGTTCTCCACACCCTTTGAGGACGGAGACGCGCCTGTGCTGCAAGCATCCAAGCGTCCCACAGACGCACAGGCGACTGCCCGCCGCCTTTCTGCCGAGCTCTTAGCGCTCAAAAAGAGCGGGCGCATGCCCGAGGGCTTTGACGAGATGGAAGCCCTGTCCGACCCGCAGTTTATCAAGCTGCTGATGGAGCTGCCCGTATACGCGGCGGTACGCGTGTACCACGCGGAGGCGGAAGCCAAGCTTGCCATGGAGCGTGCGGCAGAGGCGGTGTCCGAGCGCCTGTACGCACAGGAGATCTTGCCAAAACCCGCCCGTGCCGCGGCAGTTGCCGCACCGGAGCCTGACTTTCGGAACATGAGCAGCCAAGAGTTTCGGGAGTACGAGCGGCAGGTACGCCAGTCCTTACAGCGCCGGGCTGGCGCGTAACACATGAAAACAGGAG
>CAYZAW010000082.1:0-4770 GCA_964476505.1 uncultured Oscillospiraceae bacterium
CTTGTGGGCTCGTCAAAGCAGAGGATATCGGGCTCCATGGCAAGCGCTCGCGCAATGGATACCCGCTGCGCCTGCCCGCCGGAAAGCTGGCAGGGGTAAGCGGCGGCCTTGTCTGCAAGGCCCAGCTTTGCAAGGAGCGCCAGCGCGCGCTGCTCCACAACGTTTTTCTTTTCTTTTCGTACCAGTATGGGCGCTTCCATTACGTTTTGCAGCACGGACAAATGCGGAAACAAATGAAAGCTTTGGAATACCATGCCCATATGCAGCTCCCGCTCCTTGATCTGTGCGGGGGACACATACTGTCCGTTTTCCACCAGCGGCTCACCGCAAATGAAAATACTGCCGTTATCCACCTGCTCCAGGTGCAGCAAGCACCGCAGCAGCGTGGACTTCCCGCTGCCGCTTCGGCCAATGATGGACAGCACCTCGCCCTTTTGCAGGGTAAAGGATACGCCCTTTAGCACGTCCAGCCCGTCAAAGCCTTTTTTAACATCCGTTACCCGGAGCATTTCTATCGCTTGTTCCATAAATCGTTCCCTCGCTTATCGGATGTGCGCTGTGCGTGCGGCAGTGGATATTACTGACCGGTGCACAACAGCCATCCCTTGCAGTTATTGATAGTAGGAGAGCTTTTTTTCCGCAAGACCAAAGCCCTGCTCCAGTGCGGTGTTGATGATGAGGTAAAACAACCCTGCCACCAGCAGCGGCATTACGTTAAAGGAGGAGGCCGCCAAGTTCTGCGCCCGGCGCATCAGCTCGTCCACCGCGATGGTCATGGCAAGGGCGGTGTCCTTCACCAGCGTCATAAACTCGTTGCCGCAGGCGGGCAGTATCCGTTTAATGACCTGCGGTAAGATGATGCGGAAAAACGTTTGACTGCGGCTCATGCCAAGCACCTTGCCCGCTTCGTACTGGCCCCGGTCGATGCTCTCGATGCCGCCGCGGTAGATCTCCGCAAAGTACGCCGCGTAGTTGATCACATACGCAAACACCGCCGCGGCAAATCTATCTTGCCACGGGTTTACGCCAAACACATAGTAAGGCCCAAAGTATACCACCATCAGCTGTAACATGAGTGGCGTGCCGCGCATCAACAGCAGGTATACCCGCATAGGCCACGCGATCCATTTATGCTTGCTCATTCTGCCCATGGCCACCGCCAGCGCCAGCGGCAGCGACAGTAAGATCGATAAGCCGAACAGCTTTAGCGCTGTCAGCGTACCGGTCATCAATACGGAAAACATGTTGTTCATCCGCCAAACTCCCTCTCGCCCGAGCAGATTGCTTCGCCCGAGCGCTTTTATGATACCACGCTAAAGCGATAAAGTGAAGCGCTACTTGCATATAGATAGGAAATATATGAATGTGGGGTGAACAAAACATGGCAGCCCTTGCCCTGCTGCATAAAACAAGCTAGAATAGGAGAGAAACAGGGCGTATTTTGCGTTACCCCTGCGGGCGGCGCGGTACAGCGGCATTTTTTCTGCCAAGGCGAAGCATGCGCCTGGGGCGTACAATAGGAGCATATACATGAAGCGAAATCACGGGTTTTCCTACAAATTCCGGCTGTTTTTAAGCAATACCGTAACGGGTGCCGCTAACACGGCGGCCTCCTTCAAGCGGTTCTGGCGCAAGCTGAACACCTTGGGGCGCATTTTAATGAGCGCCGCCGCGCTGATCGTGGTGGGCGGCATCGTTTTAGTATGCACGCTACCGGGAAAAAGCGCCAACGCTGCAACGGCAAACGGCGGGGAGCTGCCCCAAAGCACGCCTGTGGAGGATGTACAGCTGTCCTCGCTGGATATCGAGGTCACGCCCACGCCCACGCCAATGCCCACCCCCTCCCCCACGCCCGATCCTACCTTGTACAGGGACATGCCGGACGATCCGCGTGTGGCGGAGCTGCAATCCCGGCTGATGGAGCTGGGCTATATGGACTCCGATGAAACCACCGAGCACTTTGGCCCCGCAACGGAATACGCCGTAGAGCTGTTCCAGCGGCAAAACGAGCTGGCGCAGGACGGCATTGCGGGCGTAGAAACGCTGGGCATGATCTACAGCGAGGACGCGTTAAAATACACGCTGAAGGAAGGCTATAAAGGCACCGATGTTGATAGATTCCAGCGGCAGTTGAAGTCGCTTGGGTATCTTTCCAAAACCACCGGGTATTACGGCACGGAAACCATTCAGGCCGTGAAGGACTTCCAGAAGGTGAACGGGCTTGCCGTGGACGGCCTTGCCGGTACCAAAACCTTTAATATGATCAACTCGGACGATGCCAAGCAGAGCCCGTCCTTAGCCAAGGTGGCGCGCACCAAGGCGAACATCAGTAAAATGATAGAAACCGCAAAGAGCAAGCTGGGCTGCAAGTATGTACTGGGCGCAGAAGGCCCCAATACCTTCGATTGCAGCGGCTTGGTGTATTATTGCCTGAAAACCGCAGGCTCTAACCGCAGGCGGCTTAACGCCGCGGGTTATTCCGGTGTTTCTGATTGGGAAAAGATCAGCTACGGCAGCCTCAAGCGAGGAGACCTTCTGCTGTTCTGGAGCAGCACGTCAAAAACGCGCATTGGGCACGTTGGTATCTATTTAGGCGGCGGCGAAATGATAGACGCCTCCTCCTCCAACGGCAAGGTGGTGCGCCGCGCCATGAATACGTCCTACTGGAAGAGCGTGTTCTATTGCGGGCGACGGCCCTGGTAAGCATTTCGCGTAAAACTACGTTTTACGCGAGGCTTTCTCAATCCGCTTCAACCTCGGAGCGCTTAGCGCTCTGTCGGTCTAGCGGATTGCAAGGTGTCAGCGCCACCGCGCATGTCGCTGGCGCCGACGGATTTGTATGGTTCGGGTGTCGCCGAAGCCGGAATAAAGCCTTCAGGGGCGGTCTAGCGGATTGCAAGGAGTCAGCGCCACCGCGCATGTCGCTGGCGCCGACGGATTTGTATGGTTCGGGTGTCGCCGAAGCCGGAATCAAGCCTTCTGTCGGTCTGGCGGATTATAACCCGTGGGCAAATACGATTCATATAATTATTTAAAGGTTTTTGGGTTCTTAGGGTATTTTTGCAAAAATACCCTAAGCCGCCGGAGGCAAAAGCTCTTAACGCCGGAGGCAATAAAACACTGGAGGTTGGGCTATGGCAAGGCGCAGACGCGGGCGGCAAACACGCCGCAGGGGCAGACGGATCAATATTGGCAAGCTGGCGCTGATACTGCTGATAGCGGCTGTTGTTCTGGTGGGCGTGTATTTCTTGATACGCATACTCACGGACGACAACGGCAGCGGCGGCATACTGCCCCAGTTGGGCAAGGCCACGCCCACGCCTGCGGAAGCGACTGCAACGCCCATCCCCACGCCTACCCCCACCCCCGCGCTTTCGGAGAGCCTGCGCATATCCCCCGTGGCGGAGGCGAACCCCAATGATTTCGGGTTTGAAACAGACATTATGGTATCCGGCGAGATCGTTGAAAGCTACAAGCGTTCCCCGGAGATCGCCTTCGGTAAGGGCGACGAGTACTCCGAGCTTGCGGGCATCATTGCGTTTGGCGGCAGCAATTACCGCCGCAGCTTTACCTACGGCACGCAAACAGTAACGGAGCAAAAGCTGACCCGCATTTGGTCGGAGGAGATATCCTCTCTGAACACCTCTATGGGTACATGGACGGGCACCGGCTGGACGGGTATGCCGGTGATCATCCAGTGGCCGGAGGAGACCCGCAAGGTGATCGGCGTTGCGGACGAATTCAAAAACAAAGACGGGTTCACGGAAGTCATTTACCCCACGATGGACGGCAACATCTATTTCATGGAGCTGGAAACCGGCAAGCGCACGCGGGAGCCTATCAACATTGGCGCTACCACCAAGGGCACTGCCGCACTTGACCCGCGCGGGTACCCGCTTCTTTACACCGGGCAGGGCATTCCCAGCACGGAGGACGGTACCACCGGCGCGTGGTTCCGCATCATCGACCTCATCCAGAACAAGATCGTATGGAAGTTTGGCGGTGTGGACGGGTTTAGCCATCGCAAATGGCAGGCATACGACAGCTCCGCGCTGATCGATGCCGAAACCGATACGCTCATCGCTCCCGGCGAAAACGGCGTGCTGTATACCGTAAAGCTCAATAGCAAATACGATCCCGCCGCGGGTACGGTTTCCGTTGCGCCCGAGGGCTTGGTAAAATACCGCTACAAGGGCGACGGTTACGGCTTTAACGACGAGAACGACAAGCGCTGGCCGGGCATTGAAAACTCCGTTGCGGCGTGGCGCAATTATGTGTTCTTTACGGATAACGGCGGCAGGCTGCAATGCGTGGACATCAATACGCTGCAGCTTCAATATGTGGTGGACGTGACCGACGACAGCGATTGCTCCTTGGTGCTGGAGGAGGATTACGAGAACGATACCTTCTACCTCTACACCGCAAACGAGGTGGATAAGCAGCCCGGCGCGGCCTCTGCCGGCGTTGGCAAAAGCTATCACCGCAAGATCGACGGGCTGACCGGTAAAATCGTTTGGGAGGTGCCGTGGGAGGCAAGCATCGGTAACACCTCCTCTAACGGCGGTACCCTTACTACCCCGCATGTGGGGCATGGGGACATTGCGGACTTGGTGATCTATAATGCCACGCTGGTGCCGGTTACCTTTAAAAATGAGGACGGCGAAACCGTATCGCAAAACGGCGGACGCATCGTGACCTACGATAAACAAACCGGCAAGGAGATCGCCCGCTACGAACAGGCCGCAGGCTATTGGAGCTCCCCCGTTGTGA
>CAYZAW010000083.1:0-4709 GCA_964476505.1 uncultured Oscillospiraceae bacterium
CATTCTCATAAGAATAACAGAAGTTGTCCGGTTTTGCAACGTAGGGTTACGCGTTGTCTGCCGCCTTTTCCCGCGCTACCATATCGTCTACGATCTTTGCCGCCTCCAGAATAACGTTGCGGCATTTCAGCTCGGGCGTTCTATATTTTATTCTTAAGTCCACACAGTCCGTATTGCCCATGACCTCGTCATACCGGCGAAACAGCTCCTGCGTGAGCTGCTTGATGCGCTTGCTTTCGTGCGCGTGGTCCTTTACGAACAATTCTCCCAATATCATGATAGCGCCGGTGAGCGCCCCGCAAACGCGTCCTGTACCCATGCCGCCGCCAAAGCCTGCGGAAAGGCGAAGCGCGTCCTTACTCAGATTCAGATGGTACACCTCGTTTGCCGCGTATAGCATGCGTTCCGTGCAGTTATAGTCTCCGTTATCCACAAATCCGGCAGCCAGATAATCGTAAAGCATGTCCTGTTTCCTCCTTAGAAATATCGCTGTTTTTCATATGTACATTGATAAAACACATTATATCTGCCTTTGCTGCTTACAGCAAATACAATTTACAGTTTTTATGCAATATAGATCGAAACAACACCCCATAAAGCAAAACACATACCGCAATGGATACCCAAAGCGCCGTGCCTACGGGCGTGGCGGTATCCAGAAGCAGCCGCAGGATCAACCGCGCCGCCGCAAACAGCACAGTTCCAAGCATTACCGGCATTAGCAGGCTGTTCCAGAAGTCCGGATAGAAATCCAATCTTCGCATGGTATTTCTAAGCCCCAGAACCGTGCGAAGCCCGTCGCCCATGATCATGCCTGTTAAATACCCATATACGTTCCATGCGGGAAGCCCGGTTAAAAAGTACACCAGCAGCAGCTGCATCCCCTCGCCTAAAAGCGCGTATTGCAGCACCTTTTTATGACCACCGGAGCCGTTTTGCATGCAGACCGTAAGCGCCATATATTGCGCGATCGCCGCCTGCACAGCCAAAAGCGTTACCAGCTTTGTATCCACCTCCTGCCCGAAAAGGCGGATGCATAACAGCGGCACAAACGGCACGAGTAACGCCGTGAACGGGATGGCAATACAGCCCATCAATCGAACGCCCCGGTTTAACTCCCGCTCCAGCGCAGATTGATCCCCTCTGGCACAGGCGGCGGAAATACGCGGCAGCAGTACCGTGCAAACGGAGGCCGTCAACGCCGCCGGCAGCATAAAAATGGGCCCCGCCATACCGGTAAGCACGCCAAGCACCCCCACCGCCTGTTCGTGCAAATACCCAGCCGCTACCAAGCGCGCCGGAAACAGCAGCGTTGCAACGGCGGAAAACACATTGCAGGTGAGCGACGTTACAACAGACGGCACAGCGATATCAAAAAAGCTGTGCATAAGCCCTGCCTCCGGCCTGTCGCGCTTTCCTTTTTTTCTCAGGAACCGCAAACAGTAATTCGTTCCTAAGAAACTGACGCTAAAAAGCTCCGAGGCCGTCATGCCCAATACGATGAGCGTTGCCGTTTTTCCGTGATTTCCGTCGGCTAAGAAGTACAAAAGCAGCAATACGAATACCATTCGGAGAATTTGCTCCACCAGTTCAGATACGGAGGTATGCTTGACCAGCCGTGCCCCTAAAAACACGGCCTTAAACACATTTTCTACGCCCGTCAAAAAAATGCAGATCAAAACCAGCAGTATCGCCTGATCCGTTTGCGGATTTTTCAATATGTTTTGCGCGATCTGTTGATGCAGCAGCACCGTTGGCCCCGCCAGTAAAAAGAACAATATAAATAGTGATGCAAACGCAATCCTGACCAAACGCCGCAGCATCATATAATTTCCTGCGGCAAACAGCTTTGCGCTGATGGTGTTTACCGCAATAAAAACACCTGTAATACAAAAGGAATACGCAATGGTGTATATCTGCATCACCAAGGAGTATACGCCCATCCCCTCCGCCCCCGCCATGCGGGACAACAGGATTCTGTAAACGAACCCCAACAGCTGCAGCGATAGATTAGACGCGGCAACGATCGCTACCTGCCGAAGAAACATGCTCTTTCCCGTTTCCACCGGATACCTCGCTTCCTTTACTTCTGTATGTATATGAGTGGAAACAGGATTTACGAACGCCGGGGCTTATTGATTCGGGTATGGGAAACGGCTACAATAGAATTACAGTAATACTAGGCAGGAACTATATGAAGAAACGGGACTGGATCATTATTAGCGTGGCATTGGTTTTGATCATTGCGGCTTTTTTGCTGTTTCATACGCCTGCCGCTTCTTCCTCTGCGTATTCCGCGGTGATCTATCTTGGCGGCAAGGAGTATGCCAGATACCCCATTGGTACCGCAACCACCGTAACTGTTGAGCAGCCAACGGGCGAAGTGAATGTTATTGCCATTTCGGAGCATGGCTTTTATATGCAAAGCGCCAACTGCAAAAACCAAAGCTGCATCCATCAAGGCGAGGTAACGGCGGAGAACGCCGATACACGCGCCTTAGGCGCATGGGTGATCTGCCTTCCAAATAAAGTGACCGTTGAGTTGGTAGCGGAGGAACAGCCATGAGCGCCAAATACATTGCACGCTTTGGAATATTTGCCTCAATCGCGCTGGTATTAGGCTGGCTGGAATCCTGTATTCCCATTGCAGCCGGTATCCCCGGTATCAAGCTGGGGCTTGCAAATACCATGCTGTTGTATGCCATTTATCTGTTAGACAGAAAAGGCGCATGGCTTTTGATGGCGGTAAAGGTGCTGCTCTCCGGTTTGCTGTTTTCGGGGTTGACAGGCATTCTGTACAGCATGGCAGGCGGCATATGCAGTTTGGCTGTGATGTGCCTATTGAAGCGCATCAAGGGCTTTAGCATACTTGGCGCTAGCATGGCGGGAGCGTTAACGCACAATATTGCACAGGTGGCGGTTGCCTGCTTCGTAGTACAATCCAGAGCGGTATTGGCGTATCTTCCCGTGCTGTTGATCGCGGGAACCGTGACCGGGCTATTAACAGGTATCATTGCAAAATACACCATGCGGGCGATCTCTGATAAAACGCCCGCTTTCGATCAGGAGAATGAGAAATGAAGCGATTGCGGTATTTGGCCCTCCTGCTTGCGGCGCTGCTTTTGTTTACAGCCTGCGAAAGCATGCAGACCAAAAAGAATACTGTAAACGGCTTTTATTTTGACACGGTCATCACCATTACCGCTTACGCTTCTGTGGAGGTGCTGCAAGGCGCGTTAGAGCAGTGTGAGGCGTACGAACGGCTGCTGTCTAAAACAATAGATGGCAGTGATGTTTCACGCATCAATGCCGCAAACGGAGCGCCTGTAACGGTAAGTAGCGATACGGTAAGCATATTACAGGCAGCCGAGGCGGTCAGTGCCCTTTCTGCAGGTGCATTTGATGTGACCGTATCCCCCGCCGTTTCCTTATGGGATTTTTCCGGAGAAAACAATACGCTTCCGGATGCAGATGCATTGGCGGAAGCCGTTACGCATGTGGATTATAAACAGCTTGCAATCGACGGGAACACGGTAACCTTACCTGCCGGCATGCAGATCGATCTAGGCGGTATCGCCAAGGGTTATATAGCGGATGCCGTGGCGGTGTATTTAAAGGAACAGGGCGTGTCCTCCGCCATATTGAATTTTGGCGGTAATGTGGTGACGATCGGTACAAAGCCTGACGGCAGCCTTTGGAACGTTGGCGTGCAAGACCCCAAGGAACCGGCAGGCGCGTATCTGGCTGCCGTATCCGTGGGAGAAGCGGCAGTTGTCACCAGCGGCACGTACGAGCGCGGTTTTACGCTTAACGGTGTGCGGTATCATCACATTCTTGACCCTAAAACAGGTTGGCCGGTGCAAAACGGGCTGGAATCGGTCACGATACTGGCAGAAAGCTCCTTATATGCAGATGCGCTTTCCACAGCCTGCTTTGTGTTGGGCGAGGCGGAGGGTATGCGGCTGATCGATAGCCTGGAGCGTACTGAGGCGGCATTTTTGTATAAGGATGGACGGATGGTTTGTAGTGAGGGGTTTGATACGGTGTTTTCGCAGCCGCAGTTGTAACCGAAAAAAGTTGGTAGCGCAGCGTAGGAATCGTGAGCGCACTCTGTTATTGATAATAAGAGGACTCTCCGCTCAATCCGTTCCACGCTGCACAGGCGGGCGCGGTAAAAAGAAGTCAATGCGTTGCGCACGGTACCCCCTCAGGGACTCTTCGCTTCACTCGCTGCTTACTTGGGCTTCGCCCTGCGTGCGCGGACGCTCGTGCGCTGTTCATAGAGTGAGAGCGCCCCTCAGGGACTCTCCGCTCAATCCGCTGCCTGTTTGCGCTCCGCGCTGCACAGGCGGGCGCGGCTTTCGCTTCCCTGCCCCTAAAAACATGCCACTGGCACGTTTTTGCCGCAAAGCGGCCGGGGCTTCGAGTCCCTTTATTAAAGACCAAAGAAAAAAGAAGCCAAACGGCTTCTTTCTTCTTTGGTACCCCCTCAGGGACTCGAACCCTGGACACCCTGATTAAGAGTCAGGTGCTCTAGCCAACTGAGCTAAGGAGGCATTGGAGCGGGAAACGAGATTCGAACTCGCGACCCCCGCCTTGGCAAGGCGATGCTCTACCACTGAGCTATTCCCGCAACATGGTGCCTCAGAGTGGGCTTGAACCACCGACACAGGGATTTTCAGTCCCTTGCTCTACCAACTGAGCTACCG
>CAYZAW010000084.1:0-4602 GCA_964476505.1 uncultured Oscillospiraceae bacterium
GTACGGAATACCTCACCGTATACGAAACAAAGACCGGGGATTATTACTATGTGCCTATTGAAAGCGTGGAGCAGGTATCGCAGGGCGTGAACGTGATGGATCAAATCACTGCGCTGACAAGCCTTGTGCAGCAGTTGGTCACGAACACCGCCCCCACCGAAACGGAAACGCCTAAGGAGGCAGAGCCGGAAGCGCCCGTGGAGGGCGCGGCGGAGACCCCGGAGGCCAATCAATAACCGAATTTACTCCGATACAAGCGGCTTGCCGCTTTCCCGAAAGATAGAAAGCAGGAGGATCACCCACTATGATGCGAGCATTGTTTTCCGGCGTTACAGGGCTTCGCAGCCACCAAACACGCATGGACGTTATCGGCAACAACATCGCAAACGTAAATACCACCGGCTATAAAAAAGCCAGCGTAACCTTCGCAGACCTTTACAGCGAGACTGTCAGCGCGGCGGCTGCTGCCAGCGGTACCGGCACCAGCGCAACGGGCGGCGTGAACGCCAAGCAGATCGGCCTCGGTTCCGCGGTTTCCAGCATCACCAAGGTGCATACGCCCGGTTCTGCCCAGTACACCGGCCGCCCCATGGACGTTGCCATTTCCGGCGACGGTTACTTTGTGGTGCAGACCCCCACCGGCATCCAGTACACACGTTCCGGCAATTTCTCCACGGATACGCTGGGCAATCTGGTCACCGAGGGCTCCGGCTATTATGTGCAGTGCGTTACCCCCAACCATACAGCCGAGCAGACCTATCTGTTTGAAAGCGTGGATGTTGAGGATCTGTTAGTACCCGGCACCAAGATCGACGAGCCTGCCGGTACCATCCATTCCGGTACGCCTACTGCCAACATGAAGAACATCGTGGGGCATGAATTCAAGTTCCAGTATGAGGCAAGCACGGAATATGGCGGCTACACTTCCAGCACTTCCAAAAATTACAAACCAAACATGACGACCGTGCCCTCTGCAACGGCAGCTACAGGAAATATTATAGCCTGTGACGGAGAGTTGGATATGGGCGCTGTGGCACAAGCGCTGCTTAAAACGTATACAACTAATCCTTCAAGCGGCCCGGATAATTATGATGTATCATTTTCCGTTAACGGCACTGGTATTTCGATGGATGTAGACGGGCGTTCCGTCGGTACTGCCGCAGCTGCAAACATTGAACGTTCTTATGATGCCACGGCCGATAAGACTGACTATAAAATGACGTTTAAGGATGCCGCAGGCGAAGACTTGGGTAGTATCACGATCAGCTATAAAGATGATTATACCCTGCCTACTGTTCCCGACGATTTGGTTTCCCAAATGACCCACACAACAGATGGCCTTAAGGATATTCCACAGATCACGGTCGAAGAAAACGGCGCTTGGAAACTGTATGATACCAGCTTGCCCGGTGAGGCAGGAGCTCCCGGCGCTTTAGTAGACGGGAATGTGATTTTGACCACCACCAACAAAGGGCAGGGAACAGCCATCAACGCTGGCGATTTTACGCTGGCAACGCAGGAATACGGCACCTTCCGCCTGCATTTGGCTTCCGGTGTAAAAAGTATGCAGGAGCTCTCGGATGAGCTGAATCTTGCCAAATTCTCCCTCAACATCACCGAAGGCTATGCGATGGAATACTCCAGCCCCGGGCAGGTAGACGCGGGCATGCTTTCTAACCTTACGGTGGACTTCGATAAGTATACCAACCTCACCATCGACACCAAGGGTGCGGTCATCGCCCAGCTGTTGGTGGACGATCAGGTTTCCGTCGGCGGCATGCAGGTGCCCCGCAAGGCGGGCGACAAGGTGGTTTTAGGCTACGTTTCCCTTGCTACCTTCAACAACCCCGCCGGCTTGGAGGCCATGGGCGACAATATGTTCGTGGTATCCGCCAACTCCGGCAACGCCACATTCACAACCCCCTCCAGCGGCAACGCCGGAGCGCTTTCTCCCAGTAATTTGGAGATGTCCAACGTAGACCTTTCCGAGGAAATGGTCAATATGATCATCACGCAGAGGGGCTTCCAGGCAAACTCCAGAATCATCACCACAACAGATACCATGCTTGAGGAATTGGTAAACTTGAAGCGGTAACGCGTTGGTGATACAATAGTAAAAGATTGGATGTATATGCAGCAACCGCGCGGGGGAGTTTCCTTCGCGCGGCGAGTTGCATGACGCAGAGCAGAAAGGAGGCGCCGCTATGATTTTATTGCATGATATGCAGGGCGAGGAGTTTTTCGTAAACCCGGATCGCATCGAAAGTATGTCCGCCAGACCGGATACTGTGCTGTTTTTGGTTAACGGCAAACGAATGGTGGTAAAAGATACACCGGAGCAGGTAATTGAAGGCATCCTTGCATTTCGCAGGCGCATCCTCTCCGGGCTCCCGCCTATTTATGGGCCGGACGAAGTAAAACGCCTTCCGGTTTCCGGCGAATAGCGCCGCGTATCCCGTAATTCTCTTGATGTAAGGGGGATGTTTCTTGGATATAGTAACTGTCGGTGGTTTGATTGGCGGTATTATTTGTATTATCGCCGGTATTTTAATGAATGCTCCGATCAAAGAGTATTGGGATCCCGGCTCGGTGTTTATCACGATCGGCGGAACATTTTGCGCTATTCTGATGAGCTATCCTGCAAGCCAGCTCAAAGACGCTTTAAAAAGTGTTTCCATTGCATACAAGAAAAACGATTTCGATCCCACCGCCAATGTGGAGGAGATCATCTCCTTAGCCAACATGGCAAGGCGTGATGGCCTTTTAGCTTTGGAAAACGTGCTGGATACCATTAAAAGCCCCTTCCTTCGGAAGGGCATCATGCTGGTGGTGGACGGCTCCAATTCCGAGCTTGTAAAAAGCGTGATGGAAACGGAGATCGATTACATTCAGGACAGGCATAACCGATGTATTGCGGTGTTCAACGCGGGGGCGGCTTACGCACCGGCGTTCGGCATGGCAGGAACGCTCATCGGCTTGATCGCCATGCTGCTGCAATTGGAGGATATGGCCTCGCTTGGTCCCGCCATGGCAGTAGCGCTTGTCACTACCTTCTACGGCGTACTGCTGGCGAACCTGTTTTTTACGCCTGTCTCTAAAAAGTTAAAAACACTTTCGTCCTACGAGCAAGCACAAAACGAACTGATGTTAGAGGGCATACTATCCATACAGGATGGTGAGAATCCCCGCCTGATTCGCGATAAACTGGACGCGTTTATATCTACGGCGCAAAGCAAACAGCTTGATGCTAAGAACAACGCGGACAAACACGAGGAGTAACAGCACGGTATTATCGGCAGGGGAGGTGGAACGATGGCGAGAAGAAACAGAGGAGACGAGGACGAAGGCGGTTACAGCTGGATGGATACCTATGGCGACCTTGTAACGCTGCTGTTAACCTTCTTTGTATTGCTGTTTGCCTTTTCCACGGTGGATAACGCAAAATGGTCTGCGCTGGTAGAGGCATTTACAGGCGCACCACCCACCAAGGTAATTACCGCCATCGACATGATGGGCATGCCCAACATGGAAGAAAATATCCCCAACGTGGCCTTTAACGTGAACAAAAAAGACAAAGAGGGCGAAAGCACCGCAGAGGGAATGGTACTAGTTTCCGAGGACGTACTCAAGGGCTTGAATATCCCCTTGAGCGAGGATATGGCAGAAATTTTGCAAAATGCGGAGTATCAAGAAGTAGAAGTTGAATTTTCCAACCTGTATGAAAAAATACAGGAGTATATCGAAATCAATGATCTGGGAGACATGCTCTATGCGGAGCGGGATATCGAGAGCATTTATCTAAGGGTGACCACGGGCATCCTCTTTGAATCCGGCAGCGCCGAGCTAAAGCCGGAGGCATTGCCCGTGCTGGACGAGTTGGAGGGCATGTTTCGTGAAGCGCTGGAAGCGCTGTCTCTCATCAACGTGGAAGGACATACGGACAACCGCCCCATCCATACGGCAAAGTATGAAGACAACTGGGATCTTTCCACCAAGCGCGCCACCAATGTTATCAGATATATGCTGGAGAAGGGCAATCTGCCGAAGAACATGGTTGCCTGCGCGGGCTACGGCGAGTATCAGCCCATCGCCACCAACGATACCGACGAGGGGCGCCAGCAAAACCGGCGTGTTCAGTTCGTGCTCAAGAAAAAAATCGTGGCGCTTGTGTCGAGCGATAGTTAAATGGGTTATAATGTCAGTGTAGAAACATAGAAACAGGATACAACATTTTGTAAGGATGTGGTAAAATGGGTAAGAAAGTAATTATTATCATCATCGCTCTGTTATTAGTGGTTGCCGGTGTTTTGGTATACTTCTTTGTGCTTGCCCCCAAGGAAACCGAAGCGTTAGAGGTTTATTACAACATGGGGGACGCCTTTATCACCAACGTAAACGGAACGGAGGATATGCTGGTAAAAACCACATGCCAGCTGATACTCAGCCGTGAGGTTACGGAGGATCTGACCAAACAGAACGCAAAGGTTCGCGACTGCGTTCTAAAGGTGCTTCGCGGCACCACCGCGGAGGTGCTTAACAGCCCGGACGCGCAGGATGTGCTATCCGAACAGATCTGCGCGGAGCTGAACACGTCGTTTGCTT
>CAYZAW010000085.1:0-4535 GCA_964476505.1 uncultured Oscillospiraceae bacterium
TGGCTCTCTTGTAACTTTTGTTTGCGCTCTACCCCAACTATTGACATAGAGCCATCAAAAAAGCGAGTTGCCGTTAGGCAACTCACTTTTTTGAAATTGTTATTTGCGCAGCCCTAAGCTTGCAACCAAAGCACGGTAACGCTCGATGTCCTTCTCCTTGAGGTAGTTCATCAAGCCTCTGCGCTGACCGACCATCTTTAGCAGACCGCGGCGGGAGTGATGATCCTTCTTGTTCTCCTTGAGGTGCTCGTTGAGGTGGTTGATGCGCTCCGTTAACAGCGCTACCTGTACCTCGGGGGAACCGGTATCGCCCTCGTGGGTCTTGTACTTGTCGATGATCTCCTGTTTCTTCTGCTTATCCATGATATCCTCCATTCATATTATCCCCGCAAACAACGTATTGCGTTGGAGATTCGCAAAACCTTGCAAGCGGTTCATTTGGTTTGCTTGTTTACTTTATCACACCCAAAAGAGATTTGCAAACAGGATTTTACCCAAAAGTGCCTAGAATTCAATACTTTTAAAGCAAATCCCCGCATTTTTTACATCTTTTTCTATTTGCTGTGCCAGCGCCGCTTTGCCGGAAAAGCGCTTTTCCTCCCTGAGCCATGATAAGAACCGTACGCAAAGAGGTTTTTCGTAAACGTTGCCCACATTATGCAGGATATGCGTTTCGATGGTAACGCCCTTGCCCTGCACGGTGGGGTTGTTCCCAACATTTGTTACCGCCGGGTACTGCGCCCCGTTTACCTGCGCCACGGTTGCGTATACCCCAAAGCGCGGCAAAAGCTTTCCCGCAGGAGGCGTAAGGTTTGCGGTGGGAAACCCCAGCGTTGTTCCGATATGCCGGTTATGGGATACAACGCCCCGGATGGCATAAGGCTCGCCCAACAGCGCCGCTGCCGCCGCTGCGTCTCCCGCCTCCAGACACCGGCGAATGCCTGTGCTGGAAACCTCTTGCCCGCCGCAATATACAGCCGGAACGGTTTCTACCAAAAAGCCCTTTTGCTGCCCCAGCTCGAAAAGCGTTTTTGCAGTTCCCGCGCCCTTACTGCCAAAGGTGTAATTAAAGCCCACCACGGCGGTTCCCATATGATATTCGTTTAGCAGCATGTCTACAAAGGCTTCCGGTGCCAGCGCCGCCAGCTCCTTAGTGAACATGGGCGTTTCCACACGCGAAATGCCCATGTTGCGGATGGCGGCAACGCGCTCCTCCAGCGTCATGATAAGCGGCGGCGCAACGGCAAACACGCTCATGGGATGGTTGCTAAACGTATACGCCAATGCCTCCTGCTCACGGCTTTGCGCCAGCGCGGCAGCCGTTTGCAGCAGTTTGCGATGCCCCATATGCACCCCGTCGAACATGCCGAGGGCGATCACGGTTTTCTTGTTGATGGTCATGCTTGCTCCGTCCGTTCCATCAAATGCAGCTTTAGCTTGATCTCGTTTCCCGAAACAACGGCGATTCCTAAAAACCCGGGGCCGTACACCCGGCAGTCTCCCGCATCCATCGGGGCAGACAGCGTGACCGGGCAGCCGTTTTGCAGCTTTTGCGCCGCCGCCTCGGATACGGTGCAGACGGGTAAAAAGCTTAGCACCTGCTCTATGGGCAGCACCGCCTCATGTAATCTGCCCTCGGTACAAAGTGTTTCCAGCTCTGGAATGGTATATGCCTGCGCCACGGTGAAGGTGCCCGAGCGGGTGCGAAGTAAAAAAGACATGTGTGCGCAGGTGCCTAAGTAATTGCCGATGTCCTCGCAAAGGGTGCGCACATAGGTGCCCCGAGAGCAAACCACTCGCAGCAGGAACCGGTTCTCTGCCGTTTGCTGCAGGCATTCCATCTGGTGTATGGTGACCTCTCTTGGCGTTAGCGCCACTTCCTGCCCACTTCTTGCCAGCTTGTAAACGGGAACGCCACCCTGCTTTAATGCGGAGTATTTGGGCGGAAGCTGCTGCTGTACGCCTACAAACGCCGGCAGCACCGCTTCCAACATGGCTAAGGTGACCGGGGTATCGCTAATGCCGGTTACCGTACCGTAAGAGTCCTGCGTATCGGTACAGGCACCAATCGAAAGCTCCGCAATGTATTCTTTTTGCTTATCCACCAAGTAATCAAACAGCCTTGTTGCCCGGCCGATGCAGATGGGAAGCACGCCCGCTGCACCCGGGTCTAGTGTGCCCGTATGCCCCACACGTTTCTCCGAAAAGATATGCCGAATATCCGACACCACGTTGGAGGACGTCATGCCGGGGGCTTTTAACACATTTACAATTCCCTCATAGGGCGTCATTTTTTGATTGCGGCCTTTGCCGCCGACAGAACCGTTTCCTGCACCTGCGCCAGTTCGCCCGTTAACGTGCAGCCTGCCGCCCGTTCATGCCCGCCGCCGCCAAAAGCATTTGCAAGCTTAGCAACATCGGCGTACTCCTTGGAGCGCAGGCTCACCTTATAGCGCTTATCCTCCACCTGCCGGATGGCGATGGCGATCTCCACCGTATCCACATCCCGCACGCTGTCTATAATGCCCTCCATGTCCTCGCTGACAGCGCCGCAGGCCGCAAAATCCTGCATGGTAACAGCCGTCATGCCGATGCTGCCGTTTTCATACAGGCGCATGTTTTGTATGGCGTGCCCCAAGAGCAACGTTTTGCCGTAGGGCACCATGCGGTACAGCTTGCGGTTGATCTGCGACACATCAAGCCCAACCTCCATAAGCGCCGCAGCGGTGCGGAAGGTATTGGGCGTGGTATTGCTGTAAGAGAAATTGCCCGTATCTGTGCTGATAGCGGCAAACAGGCAGGTAGCGATATCCGGGGTAAGCGAAGCGCCCAGCTCTTTAATGAGCGCGTATATGATCTCCCCCGTAGCAGCGGCGTTGGGATCTACATAATTGAGCTTGCCAAAGCCTGCGTTGGTTACATGGTGGTCGATATTGCAGCTAACACCCGTGTTTTGAAACACTGCCTCCGCATCCCCTGTGCGGCGAAGGTCGCCGCAGTCGATCGTCATGCGGCAGGACAGCGTGCCGTCCGCCTGACTTGGCAGCGCCACGGTATCCGTCCATGGCAAAAAGCGGTAAACATTTGGAACGGGATCGGCGCAAACCACCTGCGCCCGCTTTCCCATAGCCTGTAATACGCCAAAAAGCCCTAGGCTGGCACCTAGGGCGTCGCCATCCGGAGAGGCATGCGCCACCAGCAGGAATCCGTCCTGCGATTTGATCCAGTCTGCGATGTCCCGTAAGCTATTTGGCATCCGGCTCCTCCTTGGGAATGTTCAACTGCGCCAATATTTTACCGATATGATCGCTGTATTCGATGGACGTATCCAATTCGAAATGCAGCATGGGCAAGCGCCTGATCAGCATCCTCTGCCCCAGCTCGCGTGCAATAAAGCCCGCCGCATGGTTCAACGCGTCCACGGAATCCCTGCGAACGGTTTCGTCCTCATCGTATACGGATACATGCACCTTGGCATGCCTGAGGTCGTTGGTGACCTCCGCCTGCGTGATGGTGGTCATGGGAGAGAGGCGCGGGTCCTTCATCTCCCGTACGATTTCGCTAACGGTCTTTTTGACCTCTTCGTTCATACGATCCTGTCGTATAGCGGGCATATATTACCTCTTTACTTCTTCCATTACAAATGCTTCGATCACGTCGTCCACGGCGAGATCGTTGAAATTCTCGATGCCGATACCGCACTCGTAGCCGGTGAGCACCTCTTTGGCATCGTCCTTAAAGCGCTTGAGGGAGGAAATCTTGCCCTCATGCACCACAACGCCGTCGCGCACAACGCGTACCTGTGCGCTTCTGGTGACCTTGCCCTCCTGCACATACGCACCTGCGATCATGCCCACGCTGGATACCTTGATCACTTGGCGTACAACGATGCGACCCAAGGTGTTCTCCTGGAACACCGGCTTAAACATGCCGCGCATAGCCGCTTCCACGTCCTCGATGGCGTTGTAGATCACGCGGTACAGGCGCACATCCACCTTTTCTTTTTCGGCGGCGGCACGGGCGGCAGCATCAGGCCGCACATTGAAGCCGATAACGATGGCGTTGGAGGCGGAGGCAAACACGATATCCGTTCCGGTGATCGCGCCAACGCCGCCATGGATGCACTTTACGTGCACTTCCTCGTTGGAGAGGCGTTCCAGCGCCTGCTTCACGGCCTCCACGGAGCCCTGTACGTCCGCCTTTACGATGATGTTCAAGTCCTTGATCTCGCCCTCGGCGATCTGGTTGAACAGATCGTCCAGAGAGACCTTTGCCATATTCTTAAGCTGCTCGGCCTTTTGCTTGTCTCGCCGCTCCTCCGCCACCTGACGGGAGAGCTTGTCGATTTCGGCAACGTTTAATACATCGCCTGCGGCGGGAACTTCGTTGAAGCCCAGCACCTCAACAGGCTGAGAGGGGCCTGCTTCGTCTACCTTCTGGCCCTTGTCGTCCATCATAGCGCGAACGCGTCCGTAGGTCATACCGGCAACGATGGGGTCACCCACATGCAGCGTGCCGTTTTGCACCAGTACGGT
>CAYZAW010000086.1:0-4503 GCA_964476505.1 uncultured Oscillospiraceae bacterium
GATCTTGCAAAATACACAGTCTTCCATACCATTCGCTCCTTTAATATTGATAATGTATGTTCATTTCTATGATTGCTATATGCGCTCCGCCGTCATAACACCATTCTTCGCCGCCAGCAGCCGTACGCGTACGATCTTACCCGCATCCGCCTCGCCGCCGGGGAAACGGGCGCGGATGTAAGAGCCGGTATAGCCCTCCGCAAAGCCGCCCTCCGCCTGCTCCGCCAGTACGGACTGTATACTGCCCTGCTGGCTTATCAAATATGCCTGCGTCATGATCTCTCCCGCCGCGATCAATTCCTTGGCACGACTTTCCCGCAGGCTCTTTTCCACCTGCCCCGGCATATCAGCCGCAACCGTGCCTTCCCTACGGGAGTATGGGAATACATGCATCCGGGAGAAGCCGATTCGCTGTACAAAAGCCAGCGTTTCCTGATGCTCCGCCTCCGTTTCACCAGGAAAGCCCGCGATCACGTCCGTGGTGATGGCGCAGTCCGGCATGGCGGCGCGAAGCGTATCGACCGCACGGGCGTACTCCTCCGGCGTGTAGCGCCGGTGCATACGCGCCAGTACCGTTTCACTCCCGCTTTGCAGGGATAGATGGAACTGGCGGCACAGCTTTGGCATACCGGCCAGCGCTTTGGCAAAGCCGTCGTTTATCAGCGCAGGCTCCAGCGAGCCCAAGCGCACGCGAGCAATGCCCGGCGTATCCTCCGCGATTTGGATGGCATCTATCAGGCTTTCGCCGTTTTTCATATCCTTGCCGTAGCTCATCAGGTGGATGCCTGTAAGCACCACCTCTAAAAAGCCCGCTTGCGCCATGCGCAAAAGCTCTGCCCGGATGTTTTCCAAGGAACGGGAGCGTACAGGCCCGCGGGCATAGGGGATGATGCAATAGGTGCAATACCTGTCGCAGCCGTCCTGTATTTTTAGCTGTGCACGGGTACGCCCAAGCGCGGTCAAGCCCGATGGCATCTCCTCAAAGCCGCGTTCGGTGCGGATGCTTGTTACGATACTTGCCGCCTCGCCGTTCTCACACAACTCCACGATGCGCGATCTATCCTTGGTGCCCAATACCAACGTAACGCCGGGAAGTGCCTTGACCTCCTCCGGCGCACGCTGGGCATAGCAGCCCACAACGGCTATTGTTGCCTGCGGGTTGCGCTTATGAGCGCGGGAAAGCATCTGCCGCGTTTTCTGATCGCTGGTGGCGGTGACGGTGCAGCTGTTTACGATATACACGTCCGCCGTTTCCGTAAACGGCACCACGGCATACCCGTTATTGATAAACAGCGCCTCCATGGCATCCGTTTCATACTGATTGACCTTGCAGCCCAAGGTATAAAATGCCACACGCTTTTGTTCCGCCATGTTCAGCCCTCCAGCGCGTACAGCAGCATGGCTAATGTTGCCATACCCGCCGTTTCCGTGCGCAGAATGCGCGGCCCTAAGTGCACCGTTACCGCACCCTTGCTCTTCAGCATTGCAGCTTCCTCCGGAGCAAACCCGCCCTCCGGGCCGATGATAAGGCCGATATCCACATCGTTTGTACAAGAAAGCGCCTGCTTCAAGCCGGTTGCCGTTTCGCCCTCGTAAGCCAGTATCGTTAACGCATGAGCGGATACGTCAAGACGGGATAAATCCATTAACGGCAGCACCTGCGGGATGATTCCCCGGCGGCTCTGCTTTGCGGCCTCGTATGCAACCCGCTGATAGCGCGTACGCTTTTTCTCAAAATCACGATCCGGCTTTACCACGCAGCGCCCGGAAACCGTTGGAACCACCGCGTACACGCCCAACTCCACGCATTTTTGTATGATGGTTTCCATTTTCCCCGATTTGGGCAGGCATTGATACAGCGTGATCCGATGCTTGGGCTCTGCGGCACACGCCTGCCGCTCCGACAGCGCGCAGGTAACTGCGGCGCTTTCGATTCGTTCAATACGCCCGGTATACTCGCCGCCCTGTCCGTCGCAAAGGGCAATGTTCTCCCCGGGTTGTAAACGAAGCACGCGGGAGATATGCGCCACATCCTCCCCCGTGACAGTCGCGGTGTTCCCTTGTATTTGTTCTTCCGTAATGAAAAAGCGGTGCATAGCTACTCCGTGGGCTTAACCGCCAAAATAGCAGTCCAGCCGCCCGATTCCCGTTTGTTTTCGTCCACCGCCGTAGGTACGGCATCCTGCGCGGTCAGTACTTCCTGTACAACAAAGCCGGCGTTTGTCACCGCCGCTTGCACTTCGGCACTTCGTTCCTTGGTGATGCCGCTGCAAATATACAGGCCGCCCGGTTCGCAGCATTGATACGCCAGCGGAGACAGGGGGATGATCACGTCCGCCACGATGTTTGCCACCACAACGCTGTACTGCCCAGCGATTTCTCGCCGGATGGTACCGTCTGTCAGCACGTCGCCAATCACGATTTGACAGCGATTAGCCGCCACGCCGTTCATATCCAAGTTTTCTCCGACCACGCGGAGCGCTACCGGGTCGATATCCACACAAACGGCTTTATCTGCCCCTAAGAGCAGCGCGGCGATAGAAAGGATCCCGCTGCCGCAGCCTAAGTCCAGCACAGTCATGCCGGCTGCTATGTGCTTTTCCAAGAACTCTAAGCACATGCGAGTGGTGTGATGCCCGCCTGTACCGAACACCATGCCCGGGTCTAAGCGCACCACGATGCCGCCTGCTTCCTCCGCCGCCGTGATCGCCTCCTGCTCCCAACTGGGGCACACCAGCATCCGCTTACCGATGGGGATGGGTTTATAATACTTTTTCCAGCTGTTTGCCCAATCCTCCTCGTCCACGGATACCTCCGTGCATTGTAAGGGAAGCGCAGGCTGTTCCTTTTGCAGCGTCGCGATCGCCGCTCTTGCAGATTGCAGCAGTGGTTGGTTCTCCGGCACATCCGCAATATAAGCGGTTACCGCCGGGCCGCCGCCCGCAAGCGCGTTCGCGTCCGCATAGTCCCAATACTTCGCATGCTCCGCTAAGAAAGCAGATATCTGTTCGGCGCTTTCGTTGATAGACACCTGATCCAGCCCAACGGAAGAAAGCGCGTTACAAACCGGCTCAATACCCGCTTCTACGGTATGTACGGAAAACTCGATCCATTTCATAGTCTGACCCCGTTTTGTTTTATTGCTTACAAGTATAGCATACTTCCCCGCCACATAGAAAGCATCATCAAACAGTAAAAACGCTTCCGTGCCATACGGAAGCGTTTTTAACGCGAAGCGCGTTACTCGAAGGTTTCGTAGCGTACCAGCCGCTCTAACGGCTGCCGCAGTGTATCATGTCTGTTAGGAGCCTTTGACGGTTCGTCCGCATAGCCGATGGCGAGGATATTGATAGGCTCATACTGCTCGGGTATAGAAAACGCGTCGCATAGCTTTTCTGCATTGAAATAGCAGATCCAAACGGAGCCCAAGCCTTGCTCCGTGGCCTCCAGCATCAAATGATCCGTTACGATGGACGCATCAATGTCCGCAGAGGATTTGCCATCCAATGGACGTGTCCACGCTTCCGCATGATCGGCGCATACGATGATCGCCAACGGCGCATGGAATATGTTGGCTGCCTCCGCAACCTTTGCCAACCCCTCTTTTGACTGCACTACCAGCAGTTGAAAGGGCTGATTATTGCAGGCCGTTGGTGCAATGCGCCCAGCTTCCAATATGCTTTCCAGTTTCTCCGCTTCTATCGGTGTTGCCTTGTATTTTCGGATGGAGCATCGGGTTTTTGCAAGCTCTAAAAAATCCATAACCGTTCCTCGCTTTCTTTGCCTTTTTGTTTTCTTCTTGAATCCATTATGCTATAATACTGTTGCTTTGGCAAGAACGCACTATTTTGTGATATACTACCTATTTTGAAAGTGAGGATATTATATGCCCGAAACCTGTGCAGCCGATATCACCTGCCCCATTGAAGCCACCATCAAAATGATAGGCGGCAAGTACAAGGCTGTGATTCTATGGCATTTGATGAACACCACCCTCCGTTACAGTGAACTGCACCGCATGATGCCCAAGGCTACGGACAAAATGCTGGCGCAGCAGTTGCGGGAGCTGGAAGCCGACGGGTTGATCCTGCGGCAGGTGTACCCCGTTGTACCGCCTAAAACCGAGTATTCCCTCACCGCCTTTGGCAAAAGCTTTTCGCCCATCCTGCAAGCCATGTTCCATTGGGGCACGGACTACATCGAAAACGCAAAACGATCATAGCCTGCCTCCGGCGGCTAAGCCCCTTTTTGTAAAAAGGGGCTTAGAACCCGAAAAACTATAAAATTAATTAATAGGGTTTACGGGTAGAATGGGCTAGGAAGATACTCGTTACGTTTGCGGGGCGATGTGGTCATCGCCCCCTACAATTTGTGGGAGGCGACACCGTTAGGTTGCAATCCGCAGGAGGCGACATCCCTTAGGCTTTAATCGTGGGCAAGGGCGGCTTATTCCGCAGGCGGCGACATGCGCGCCGCCGAGGAGCGGCTGCAAGCCGCTTCCCT
>CAYZAW010000087.1:0-4478 GCA_964476505.1 uncultured Oscillospiraceae bacterium
CAAAGCGCATGGTGGAGCGGGTAAAGCCCGAGGTTTGGGGCGTACTGGAAAACGTTATCAAGGATCACCCGGTGTTGTTGAACCGTGCGCCTACGCTGCACCGCTTGGGCATTCAGGCGTTTGAGCCGGTGCTGGTGGAGGGCCGCGCCTTAAAGCTGCATCCTCTGGTATGTACCGCATATAACGCGGACTTTGACGGCGACCAGATGGCCGTTCACGTTCCCCTGTCTGTGGAAGCGCAGGCGGAGGCACGGTTCCTGATGCTGGCGTCCAATAATATCTTAAAACCGCAGGACGGCAAACCGGTGGTCAGCCCCACGCAGGACATGGTTATCGGCTGCTATTACCTGACCATGGAGCGCCCGGGCGCAAAGGGCGAGGGCAAGGTGTTCGCCAGCGAGAACGAGGCTATTATGGCCTACCAGTGCGGCGTTGTTGCCTTGCAGGCAAAGGTACGGGTGCGTATCGAGCGCGAGTGGCAGGGCGAGACTTACCGCAAGCTGATCGACACCACCGTTGGCCGCATCATATTCAACGGCGCTATCCCGCAGGATTTGGGCTATGTGCCCAGAGAAACCAAGGACGATATGTTCAAGCTGGAGATCGATCGCTTGATCGTAAAGAAGGACTTGGGCAAGATCGTAGACCACTGCTATCGCAAGCACGGCCCCACCGTGACCAGCGAGGTATTGGATAAAATCAAAAAGCTGGGCTTCACCTATTCCACCCGTGGCGGTATTACGGTTGGTTTCCAGGATATCACCGTGCCGAAGGAAAAGCCCATCTTGCTTGGCGAAGCGGAAAAAGAGGTCGTTAAGATCGATAACCTCTTCAGAAGCGGCCTGTACTCCGATGCGGAGCGCAAGCAGCGCGTTATCAAGGTGTGGGAAAAGGCCACGGCAGACGTGACCGATGCGTTGATGAAGTCTCTGGACGAATTCAACCCCATTTACATGATGGCAAACTCCGGCGCGCGCGGCAGTACCGCACAGATCCGTCAGTTGGCGGGTATGCGCGGTCTGATGGCAGACCCCTCCGGTGAGATCATCGAGGTGCCTATCCGCGCCAACTTCCGCGAGGGCTTAACGGTTCTGGAATTCTTCATTTCCTCCCACGGCGCCAGAAAGGGCTTGGCAGATACCGCGCTTAGAACGGCGGACTCCGGTTACCTGACCCGCCGCTTGGTAGACGTTTCTCAAGACGTGATCGTGCGCGAGGAGGATTGCTTCCACAATCGCGGCGAGGCGGTCAAGGGCATGATGATAGGGCCCATCATGGACGGCACAAAGGTATTGGAGCCCTTGTCTGCCCGCTTGGTCGGTCGTTATACGGTAGGCGAGGTGTGCGATCCCGCTACCGGCGAGGTGCTGGTTCCTGCCAACACCATGATGGATGTGGACGTTGCCAACCGCATTGAAAAAGCGGGCATCAAGGAAGTTGCCTGCCGCACGGTATTCACCTGCCGCAGCGAGCGCGGCATCTGCGCCAAGTGCTACGGCGCGAACCTTGCCACCGGCAAGGATGTGGATATCGGCGAGGCTGTTGGCATCATTGCCGCACAGGCCATTGGCGAGCCCGGCACGCAGCTGACCATGCGTACATTCCATACCGGCGGCGTTGCCGGAGACGATATCACACAGGGTCTTCCCCGCGTAGAGGAGCTGTTTGAAGCCAGAAAGCCCAAGGGCTTGGCTGTGATCACCGAGATCGCCGGTTCCGTGAAGATCGGTGACGGTAAAAAGAAGCAGCGTGAGGTGGTAGTGACCGCCGACGACGGCGAAACCGAAGCCTACGCCATTCCCTACGGCTCCAAGCTGAAGGTAAAGGACGGGGACGTTGTGGAGGCCGGCGACGAGCTGACCGAAGGCTCCATCAACCCGCACGATATCTTAAAGATCAAGGGCGTAAAGGGCGTGCAGGCGTATATGCTCAAGGAAGTACAGAGCGTATACCGCTTACAGGGCGTTGAGATCGCCGACAAGCATATTGAAGTGATCATCCGGCAGATGCTGCGCAAGGTACAGATCGAGGACAACGGCGATACGGATATGCTGCCCGGCGAATTGATCGATATCTTCCGCTTCGAGCGCGAGAACGAAAACGTGATCAAAAACGGCGGCCAGCCCGCCGTGGCAAAGCGCAAGCTGTTGGGTATCACAAAGGCGTCTCTTGCTACCGACTCGTTCCTGTCCGCAGCGTCCTTCCAGGAGACGACGCGCGTGCTGACCGAGGCTGCCATCAAGGGCAAGGTAGACCCGCTGGTGGGCTTGAAGGAGAACGTGATTATCGGCAAGCTGATCCCTGCCGGTATCGGCCTCAAGCGCTACCGCAACGTGCAAGTACAGGAAAAAGACCAGCAGCCGGAGCTCTAGCTCCCGCTAGGAGGCACATATGGCAGAGGCTAACAACAAAACAGGCTGCGCGCTGTCCGGCACCCGTTACTGCGATATGCTCAACATGCCAAGCTGTGACGCATGCACGGTGCGTGCGTCTGACTTGGAGCAGGTAAAGCAGGATCTGGATGCGCTTACGGCGCTGTTGCCGGAGGACGGCATATCGGACTTGTTCGATACGGATACCTGCCAGCTTTGCCGGGGCGAACACAAAAACCCGACTAGCTGCTATGCGATGGTGGACATGGGGCATCCGGAGCCGGTGCGGCAAAAGAAAAACGTGATCGGCCTGAACGTCAAAGCGAAGGTGGGTTCCCTCGTTCCGGTGCAGATCGCCTGCTGCAAGGCCTGTAAAAAACGGCTGAACACGCTGGAATATCTGCCCACGGTGCTGCCTATCGGCGTGGCGCTCATCACGCTTGTGCTGATGATGATCCGCCCCATAGGCGATGCGCTGCAGCGGGTGTTTCAGGCGCTTCCGCTGGTGGTGTTTGTGGTGCTTACCGTAGCCGCGTTCATTGCGGCAAGGGTAATCACAAAAACACTTCGCAGCAAGTACGATACAGTTACCGTTACCAACGTAACGGAGCTTCCCAAATTGCAGAAGATGCAGGAGATGGGCTGGTTCTCGTTAAACAGCGGCAGCAAACCGCCGCGCCCGGTGTTTTTAAACAAACGTCTGCGCGTGGGCGTGTGCACGGGAATTCCTTACAAAGAGGAAAAAACCGCGCCAAACGCATAAAACGTTTGACATCGTAAGAAAGCTTTGTTAAAATACGCATGGTGCGCTATAAGGGGGCGTTTGTCCCCGTGTGCCATGCGTATTGTGTGTTTATGTGCAAGCACGGTGGGCTCACCATGTGCCAAGAAAGGTAAAACATGCTGGAAGGCATAGATCATTCAACCATTGTAGGCACAAAGCAAGTGCTGCGTGCCGTTTTGCAGGATCAGCTCGCGTATGTGTATTTGGCGGAGGATGTGGACGCATTTCTCGCCGTAAAGCTGCGGGCCGCCTGCGAAGAGCATCAGGTGGAGGTGAAAACCATCCCCACCATGAAAGAACTTGGGGTCGCCTGCAATATCGATGTGGGTGCCGCCTGCGCGGGTGTGCGCAGGTAAAGGAGCGGATTTCTCCCTCGAAGGGTTGCAGGGAGTTTTCTTCATACATAGATGCTGCGGCAAATTTGGGGCCGCAACGTTGCACCGGCTTTGGAACTGCTGTTTGCTGCGGCAGCCCACAGCCCCCGAAAAGAATAACAACAGATTTTTAGGAGGATTTCCCAATGCCAACCATTAACCAGTTGGTCCGCAAGGGCCGGCAGCAGGTGGAGTATAAATCCAATGCTCCTATCCTGAAGCAGTGCCCCCAGCGCCGCGGTGTTTGCACCGCCGTGCGTACCATGACCCCCAAAAAGCCTAACTCGGCTCTTCGTAAAATCGCCCGTATCCGCCTGACCGACGGTCTTGAGGGTACCGCGTACATCCCCGGCATCGGCCACAACCTGCAGGAGCACTCCGTGGTTCTGATCCGTGGCGGCCGTGTAAAGGATCTGCCTGGCGTTCGTTACCACATCATTCGCGGTGCTTTGGATACCGCCGGTGTGGACAAACGCATGCAGTCCCGTTCCCTGTACGGCGCGAAGCGCCCCAAGAAAGGTTAAGGAGGGTTAAGCAATGCCTAGACGTGGATTTATCCCCAAGAGGGAAGTGCTGGCCGATCCTATCTACAAAAGCGTAGTTGTCACCAAGCTCATCAACCAGGTTATGCTGGACGGTAAGCGCGGTGTTGCCCAAAAGGTTTGCTACGATGCGTTCGATATGATCCGTGAAAAAACCGGCCGTGAGCCGCTGGAAGTTTTTGAGCAGGCCATGAATAACATCATGCCCGTGCTGGAAGTCAAGGCGCGCCGCGTTGGCGGTTCCACCTATCAGGTACCTATCGAGATCAGGCCGGAGCGCCGTCAGACGCTGGGCTTGCGCTGGTTGGTGTCCTACGCCCGCAACCGCGGCGAACGCACCATGATGGCTCGCCTTGCAGGCGAGATCATGGATGCCGCCAACCAGACCGGTAATGCCTTCAAAAAG
>CAYZAW010000088.1:0-4461 GCA_964476505.1 uncultured Oscillospiraceae bacterium
CAAGGAGTATGAGCGGGTGAACCGGCATCTGTGCAAGGCACAGGCCATCGTAACGGCGCTGGTGCAGAGCTTGGATCTTAAGTACGATATCGCCGCCGATCTCTTGCAGATCTACGACTATATCCTCAACGAGCTTATCATGGCAAACACCAGCAAAAACGGCGATCTGCTTCCTGAAATTCTGGAGATTCTCCGCGACCTTCGGGAGGCGTGGTATGCCGCCAAGCAAGCGACCACCAGTAAATCCTACATCATCGAGGATTGATCAGGCACCAACAGTACACGCGTAAAGGAAAGCACGATGCTGGAACTGCTGCACAAAAAAAGCAATGCGTTGCAGGCTGTATATGAGCGCAACCAAGTTCTCGCCAAGTATTTGACGGCGGACGATATGGAGGAGGCGCTTAAGCAGCTTGCATACTGCAATCAATTGATCGCTGAGCTTGCGGACATCGAACGCCAGCTTGATTTGGCTGAGCAAAAGCACAATCGGGAAGCAACGCCCCAGCAGGAGCGGCAGGCGCGCATGGAGCGCTCCATGCAAAGAGCCATACTGGATAGATTGCAGGGGCTGATGGAAAAAAACATGCGCATCCTGCGGGAAAAGACCGAGGCCGCCCGGGAAAACGTGAAGGATACCCGCACAACGCGGGAAGGGCTTTCGGCTTACGCTGCCGCGGAAGACGCGTACAGCGGCGGGCATTTGGATGCAACGCGGTAAGCAGGAGCGGGCAGCACTATGAAAATTCGCAAAACCGGCGGAAGCTTTATTGATACCGCCAGTCATGTAGGAAGCGGAAACGCCGTACGGCAAGCGCCGGAGGTGGTTCCCTTCTCGCGGCATTTATCGGAACTTAGCGACACCCAGCTGGAAGCGCAGCTGGCAAAAATGATGCAGGATATCTCCGCACAGGGCGAGCTGGTAGCCAAACGTGCCGATGTAGCGGAATTTGTACGGTATAGAGAAATGATCCGGCAGTTGTTGGACGAAGTGGTCAGCAATGCATATGCCTTTTCCCAAAAACGCATGTTCGACTCGCGCGGACGCAGCCGAACTTTTTCCATTGTACAAAAGGTGAACGCCCGTTTGGAGGAAATGATGCAGGCGGTTCTGCAAGACGAGGCGGATCATATCACGCTTTTGGAGGCGGTGAACGACATTCGCGGCATGCTGGTGGATATTTTAACCTAACTATGCCGCGCCGGCAAAAGGAAGGGCAATTGCGCTATGACATTGACCGAAAAGGAATTCAATGAGCTGCGTGAATTTATGTACAATAAATTCGGGGTCAACCTAAAGGGCAAGCAGGTACTCATTGAAGGCCGCCTAAGCTCCATGCTGACCAAACGCGGTTACACCAATTTCACGGATTATATCCGCGATCTAAAGGCAGACCGCACGGGCAACGAGGAATCCTTGGTGGTGTCACGGCTCACGACCAATTTCACCTATTTCTTGCGTGAAAACGTACATTACGAGTTTATGACCCGGGAAATACTGCCGAACTTAAACCACCGGGAGTTGAACGTTTGGAGTGCTGCATGCTCCTCCGGCGAGGAGCCCTACTCCATCGCCATGGTGGCGACGGACTATTTTACCAAGAATCATCAGGCGGTAAATATTCATATAAACGCCTCGGATATTTCAAATCATGTATTGACTTTAGCGCGTGAAGGGCAGTATTCTATTGATATGATAAGTAAGCTGCCCGAGGCGTGGGTAAAGCAATATATGTCCGTTCAGCCGGACGGCTCTTATCGTGTGAGCGACAAGCTTAAAAAGCTGGTCACCTTCCGCTATTTCAACCTCATGGCTACTACCGGGTGGCCCAGAGCATCCTACGATATCCTGTTTTGCAGGAACGTGATGATCTATTTCGACCAACCCACAAGGCAATCTTTGTCAAAAAGATTGTTTGAATCGGTCAAACCGGGGGGATATTTGTTTATAGGTACTTCGGAATCTCTGGTTAGCCTAAAAACGGATTTTGAGTACGTGAAACCGGCGATTTACCGCAAGCCATTATAATGCAGGTTTGCAGTTCAACTAAGGAGGAAATATCGTGAAACGGGTTCTTATCGTTGATGATGCGGCATTTATGCGGGTATCCATCCGAAACATCGTATCCAAAAACGGCTATGAGGTCGTTGGCGAGGCGGAGAACGGTGCTGTTGCCATCGAGAAGTATGCCGAGCTGAAGCCGGATATCGTGACGATGGATATCACCATGCCAGAGGTAAACGGACTGGAAGCTCTCAAGGAGATCCGCAAGGCGGACCCCAAGGCGAAGGTGCTGATGGTTTCGGCGCTGGGGCAGGAAGCAATGGTTCGTGACGCAGTCGTCAGCGGTGCCATGGGTTTTGTTGTCAAGCCCTTCAAAGAGGATGTATTTACAGCGGCGCTTTCCAAGCTGGAATAACGGCGTCGCGTGGTTACATTGCAAGCACTTTTGTGGGCAAGGCGCAGGCCGCTTTGCCCCTTTGTCTGTTTTACGGGATATTATATCTAATGCCCAATTCGCTTCTAAAACCGCAAATAGCTGTTACATTTTGTAAAATGTTGCCGATAAATAGAATAGAGTACGATTAGCTGTTGGTATGTCTTTAAGATGCACGTCCGAGATGCAGTACGGAGGTCATAACATGAAAAACAAAGGTGTGAACACCACACGGTTGGGCAGAAAATTAACGCTGATGGTTGCGGTGGCGATCGTAATTTCGTTTGTTTCCATTGCGGGCATGGCGTATCTTTTGTATCGCGGCGTCAATGACCAGGCAACGGCGGATCAGGCGGCAACGGTATTTACCATTTTGCAGCAAAGCAATGAACGGGTGCAGGAGGAGCTTCTGCGTACGGATAAGGCGCTGTCCGTTTCGGATGGCCTTGCAGGCGCTATCGTAACGCGAACGCACTCCAGCGTTGAAAGCATCTTTAACGGTGCGCGTGCCAACGAGGATATCCAAGCCTCCTTTTTCAACGCCAGAGGCGATGTGATCTGGAGCACCGAAAAAGCGCCGGAGGGCTACGATTCTGCCACGGCGCTTGCAGGCGAAACCGTTACGGACTTATACAAAACCGCAAACGGCGAGTTGGCGTACCGCTGCATGAGCCCCGTATACAGCAATGCGAAGAAAACCACCGTTACCGGCGGTTATGTGCTGGAATACAACATGGCTTCCACTGCGCTGGTAGACGGCGTAAAGGCGCAGGCCGGGGTGGAGGCTACCGTATTTGCGGGCAACACCCGTATCGCCACCACCATACTGGACGAAACAGGCAATCGCGCTGTTGGTACAAAAATGGCGGATAACGTTGCACAGCGGGTATTGGAGCAGGGCGAGGTCTATACCGCAGAAGCACAGGTATTGGGTAATAATCTCCAAGTGTATTACGAACCGCTGAAAAACAGCGGGGGCGAGGTACTGGGCGCGCTGTTTACAGGCATGCCGCTTGAAGCCATCGATCAGCGCTTCCTCAAAAGCGTAGCGGCGGTTTCCGGAACCGCGCTGGCGCTGGCGATCATCATTGTGCTGCTGGTGGTATATATCCTGCGCAAGTATGTGTTCAAGCCGCTGGCGCAGGTGTCTGCCGTTATGCAGGAGATTTCGTCGGGCAACCTGCACACGGAGCATGTAAAGCTGAAACGGGACGATGAATTCGGCGACCTTGCCCGGGATATGAACATCATGGTCACGCAGCTGCAAACCTATATTGACGATATCACGAAAAAGGTATCCGCCATGGCAGAGGCGGACTATACTGTTCGCACCGGCGTGGATTATATTGGGGACTTTGGCCCCATTGACGAGGCATTGAAAAACATTCGCACCAATATGGGTAGTATGTTTGCTACACTGAACGACTCGGCAGAGCAGGTGTATAGCGGCTCCATGCAGATTTCCCAAACAGCGCAGCTGTTGGCAGAGGGCTCCGCAACGCAGGCAGGCACCATCGAGGAGCTGTCTGCCTCTATCGAGGAGATCGCCACGAACGTAAACGAAAGTGCGGAAAACATCCAGCAGATGAGCAAGCTGTATACCACGGTGGATCAGCGTATCGACGAGCAGGACAGGCATATGGACGATGTGCTCACCGCCATGCGGGATATCGAAGAGAATTCCGCCAAGATACAAAACATCATCCGCACCATTGAGGATATCGCCTTCCAAACCAACATTTTAGCGCTGAACGCCGCGGTGGAAGCCGCCAGAGCAGGCGCTTCCGGCAAGGGCTTTGCCGTTGTGGCGGAGGAGGTTAGGAGCCTTGCCGCCAAGTCCGCGGAAGCTGCCAAGGAGACCACGGAGCTGATTTCCAGCACCATTTCCTCCGTAGAAAAAGGCTCGGATGTTGCCCACTCCGCGGCGGACGCCATCAAAGAGGTGGTGGAGCTGTCCAGACAGACAGAGGCCATCATTGAAGACGTAAGCCAGAAATCCGAGGAACAGGCAGAGAGCCTGCGG
>CAYZAW010000089.1:0-4232 GCA_964476505.1 uncultured Oscillospiraceae bacterium
AATGGCTCTCTTGTAACTTTTGTTTGCGCTCTACCCCAACTATTGACATAGAGCCGTTTTTTTAAGTCTTTGGAGTTGTTAGAACCTTTCTACAGAAAGGTTCTAACCCGCCGGAGGCACGTTCTCCCTATCCGCGCAATACCGCGCCCAAGCGCTCCGCGGCGGCAAGCACGGCATCTACTGCGGCCTTGATGTCTTCCTCCTCCAGCGTGCGGTCGGCAGCGCGGAGGGTAAAGCGGAAGGCCATGCTCTTTTTGCCCTCGGGCACGCCTGCGCCGCGGAACACGTCAAACAGGTTCACGTTTTCCACAAGCACATTGGCATCCGCCGCTAAAATGGCCTCGGTAAGCGCGGCAGCAGTGACGGACTCGTCCGCAAGAAGCGCCAAGTCCCGCTCCACGACGGGGTAGCGGGGGATAGCGGCATAGGTCTTTTTCGTGCTGCGCTGCTCGAGAACAGCTTGGAAGGAGAGCTCGGCGGCGTACGCCTTGCAATCCACATCAAACGACTTTAGCACCTCCGGGTGCACCGCGCCAAGCTCGCCCAGCTTCACATCGCCGCAATATATCTCCGCTGCCTGCCCCGGCTGCAGATAACTGCCGCCGCCGGGAACAAAGCGCAGGTCTTTCACGCATGCGGTAGAAAGCAGTTCTTCCACGGCACCCTTGAGGGTAAAGAAATCCTCGCCCTCGCCCATGAACAGAAGGCCTACCATCTTACGCTCCTCGGGCAGCGTTTCGTTGTTGTCGAAATGTACGTTGCCCACCTCAAAGAAGCGCCCGTGCCCGGTTTTGCGGTTGCGGTTGAGCGCGGCGGACTTGAGCATGCCGGGAAACAGCGTAGTACGCATGAGGCTCTGATCCTCGCCAAAGGGGTTCATCAGCTTCACGGCCTGCCGCTTTTCGTCGCCCTCGGGCAAGCGCAGTGCGTTTAGCGTAGCGGGGCCGATGAAATTGTAATTATACATTTCGTAGCAGCCCGCACCCACCAAGATGTCCTTCACCTCGTCGTCCAAGCGGAATTCGGGGGTAAGCCCGCCGCGGAAGGTATCGCCGCGCATGAGGGTGGGGGTGATGTTGTAATAGCCGTAAATGCGGCCGATCTCCTCTGCGATATCCCAATCCGCCTCGATGCCGCTTTCGATGTCCATGCGATAATGCGGAATGTACACATGCAGGCTGTCTTTATTTTCGTCCGCGCGGATATTGATGGTTGCAAGCATGTCCGCCATATCCTTGGCGGAAAGGTCAGTGTTCAAAAGCCGGTTGATATGCGGTACGGAAACGTCGATCTCGCGATCCGCAAGGTTCGCCGCGCAAACATCGATGGTATCTCCAACGATGCGCCCCGCGCCAAGCTCCTGCACCAGCTCGATGGCACGATCCAGCGCCTTTTTCGCACTGACGGCCTCCACGCCCTTGATGAACCGCGCCGCCGCGTCCGTCATGTGCCGGAGCTTCCGCGCCGTATGCCGGATATTGCTGCCAACGAACACTGCCGCCTCGAACAAAACGGCCTTGGTTTCGGGCTTGATCTCGGAATTCTCGCCGCCCATCACGCCCGCAATGCCAACGCCCTTGACGGGGTCTGCAATCAGCAGCATGGAGGGATCGACCGGGCGATCCTTGCTGTCTAGGGTTCGCACCACTTCGTTTTCGCGGGCGTTACGCACCACGATGTGCCCGTCCTGCACGCAGGCAAGGTCAAACGCGTGCATGGGATGCCCGTATTCCACCATTACCAAGTTGGTGATATCCACAATGTTGTTGATAGGCCGCAAGCCAACCCGCCGCAGCTTTTTCGCCATCCACGCGGGGGAGGGCTTGATAACGATATCGGTGACCACTCTTGCCGCGTACCGGGGGCAAAGCACCGGGTTTTCCACGGTAACGGAGGCATACTCGCCGGCATGCCCGCTTCCCGCAACGTCCTTGATAGACGGCTCATGGAAGGGCTGACCCAGTGCCGCCGCCGCTTCCCGGCACATGCCGATGATGCTTTGGCAGTCCGCACGGTTGGGGGTAAGCTCGATATCGAATATCACATCGTCCATGTCCACCGCCTCGGCGATGGGCATGCCGATCTTCGCATCCGACGGGAGAATCAACAGGCCGTGCACTTCGCTGCCGGGATAGTCCGCATTCGTCATGCCAAGCTCCGTGCCGGAGCAGAGCATGCCGTCGCTCTTCACCCCGCGCATTACGGTGGGCTGAATCTCAACACCGCCTGGCAGCTTTGCGCCGGGCAGCGCCACGGGCACCTTTGCGCCTGCGGTAAAGTTCTGCGCGCCGCACACGATGGTACGCAGTACTCCCTCGCCCGCATCCACCTTGCACACATGCAGGTGGTCGGAATCCGGATGATCGGCAAGCTCTATCACCTGCCCCACCACCACGTTTTGTACATCCGGCAGCGCAGGGTCAACGGAGGCCACTTCAAAGCCCCGCCACATCATTTTCTCCACGAATTCGTCGTGGGTCACGTTATAATCCACATATTCCTTCAGCCAGCTAAGCGGCAGTTTCATAATGCAACTCTCCTTTCAATCGACGGCTAGAACTGCCGGAGGTAACGGGCATCGTTCTCGTATTGCAGGCGGATATCCGGCACGGAGTATTTCAGGTTGGCTACCCGGTCTACGCCGAGGCCAAACGCAAACGCGCTCCACTCATGCGGATCGAGCCCGCAGTTTTCGATCTCGTGCGGGTTGGTAACGCCGCAGCCCAATATCTCCAGCCAGCCCGTGCCCTTGCACACCCGGCAGCCCTTGCCGCCGCAGATGGTGCAGGAAATATCCATTTCCGCCGAGGGCTCCGTAAACGGGAAATAACTGGGGCGAAACCGCGTTCTTACCTCTTCTCCGAACACCTTTTTCGCAAACGCCTCCAACGTGCCCTTTAAGTCCGCCAGCGTTACGTTATGATCCACCACCAGCCCTTCCATCTGCATAAAGATGGGGGAGTGAGACGCATCCACCTCGTCCACGCGGAAGCAGCGCCCCGGGATCACCGCGCGAAACGGCGGTTTTAGATCCAACAACGCTCTTGGCTCGCAGTTGGTGGTATGGGTTCTTAATACCACGCTGTCGCTCACATAAAAGGTATCCTGCATGTCTCGTGCGGGATGGTCAGGCGGCATGTTGGGCATTTCAAAGTTGTACTTATCTAAATCCACCTCCGGCCCGCCGTAGGTGATAAAGCCCATGCCCGTGAGCACATCTCGAATTTCCCGATAAGCCTGCGTCATAGGATGCAGGCGGCCGCGCGGGGTCAAAACCTTGCCGGGCTGGGTCACGTCCAGCGTTTCACGCGCAAACCGAAGCTCCTGCGCCTGCGCCTCTAGCATGGTGCGCTTTTCGGCGATCGCCGTTTCCAGCTCCTTCTTGATCTTGTTGGCGGTCTGTCCAACGATCGCCCGCTCATCCTTGTGCAGCTTGCCCATGGTGCGGAGTATTTCCGTTAACGCGCCGCTTCTTCCTAAGAGCGCCACCTGAATGTTTTCCAGCGCCGCCGCTTCGCGGGCGCTTTCCAGCTGCTCCAACGCATCTTTTCTGATTTGCTCCAGCTTTTCTACCATAAGAATCTCCTCCAAATAAAAAAGTCGCGCCATCCCTGCCGGGACGAGGCGCGCGCTCGTGGTACCACCCTGCTTCGCTCTGCCATCACAGAGCCTCTCCGCTGTAACGGGCTTACCCGATGCCGACTACACAGCGCATTGATTGCACCTTCCCCGGCAAGCTCAGGAGGGAATGGGCGAATCGCTTCGGTAGCCGCCGCTTCCAGCGCTGTGCATTCCACAGGCGGCGTTCTCTTGTGCTGCTTTTTGCGTAGCCCCGAGCGCGTTCGCGCTCCTCCGTCATCGCAATCTGTTATTATGATTGGCTCGTATTGTAGCATATTATGCAGTTCGTGGCAAGATTCTTTTTGTTAGAGATGGCTTAGGGGTTCTTTGTAAAGAACCCCTAAGAACCCAGAACCTTTTAAATATTGTATTCGATTTTGTTCTGTAACGTTATCCCCTCCGCAGAGGCGTACCCCCCGCGGAGCGGTCGTTTCAAGGGGTTATAGGGTTCTCCAAGGGGCATAAGGGGGAAATCGAAATCCCCCTTGCCCCTTGGAAAAAAACCGTTTATCCCACAAAATCTTGCTCTACCCTTTAAAACGCGCTATGATATTTTCAAACATACACAGGAGGGCATTTTACATGAAAACACGCGAAGAAGCCTTTGCGGC
>CAYZAW010000090.1:0-4224 GCA_964476505.1 uncultured Oscillospiraceae bacterium
AATCCGCACAGCTATAGCTGACGGATTTCAAGTGTTTATTTCAGGCATGGCAAGGCTGGTATTTATTCCAAACGACCGCGGCGACGATGTAAGCCGAAGTTTTGCCGATGCCGACACCGGCATGATAGAGCGAAATGCGTTTGTCCGCAAATGTATCCAGCATATTGTGGCAAAGAGCGATCTGTCCGTCCCGCACTTCCATCCCGTGCTTGGGGAATAGATCCAAGTAAATATGATCGATATCTTCGTGCGCTTTTTTCAGCATGGGCGTGTTATATGATTCCATTGTATTTCTCCTTCATATTGTGTGTTTTTTAATTTAAGGCAGCAGAAACAGCACGACAGGCTTGCCTGCCGTGCTGAATCCTGTCTTTGCCGTATTTGCCACGCATCCCCGGCAATGGGGAGACACCACAGGCTGGCCGTGACTGGCGGCCGCGATCGCGTTCTCATCCGGGTCTTTATGGCTTGCAACCCGGGCGGAGCGCGCCCCTCTTACATGGGGGCCAACAGGATTATCATTATCCGATGCTCCGGGTCATGGCGGTGCGATGTCACTCGCGCTCCGGGTCGGCACGGTATCGCTCGTCCCCCGAAGGGGAGTCCTGGCGCTGCCGCCCGGCGCTCGCCGGGGCGTAGGTCCCTGTGGTGATGTATATTCAGTTTTCAAGGAGCAGGAAGGATCTTGACGTCCTTCACCTAACGGGAAAAAACAGGGGGTTTGACCATGCTAAAAACAAAAAAAGTTGAAATTATTTTTTGGGCGCTACTGATGCTTTGCCAAACCGCATTCTGATTTACGCCCTCCAAACCGGCTATTTGCCTTGTGTTTTTGCCATCCATATAGAGCAACAAGCGTCTGCGCTGGACTTCTGTAAGCTGCTCGTCAATGCAACGCCGAATAAGCCGAGCCCTGTGTTCCGACTCGGCCAGTTCAATACTCTGGATCATTTGCTTCTCCGGCGATGAATGTGCGCCGACATGCTCTGAAATGGAAACCGTGTAGTAGTGTTCGCCATCTTCCGCCGTGTCGGCTTCCTCATAATCCGAAAGGGAAAAGCGTAATATCTCAAGCGCCCGCTCCATTGTCATGGCTGGGTCGCTTTTTAGAATGTCCGCCAGTGTAACGGTTGTTCTCGTACCATCGTCAAAACGGTAAACGATGGCGTTATCGGCGCCTTTGTTCCATGCGTAATCTCTGTTGTAGTATGGAATCATTTCTCTAACCTCCGAATTTTGATTTTTGTGGGGATCAAAAATCGTAGGTTAGGGGTATTCAGCTATGGCTGTCTGCCAGCGGGAAAAGAAAAAAGCCACTTCGTTAGCTCCTTGCTGGGGAGCTGACGAGCGGCTAAAAAAGAACGAACCTGGCGGTAGCTTTAATTAGCTACTCGTCAGGCTCGTCCGTCGTTATTTAATACCGTATCCGGCACTTGTGTGCGGGATTAGTTGCGGCGTGCTCTGTACTGAGTACCGAACAACTGTGAAACGTCACAATCGTGTCCTTTATTCTGTTACCTATAAGCGCATGGGCTGCGTTTAGCCCCTATGCCCTACCAACCGTATGCCTAAGTGAGAGCTGCATTTCCAGCATTTAATGTAATAATCTGCTCTCCATTTTTCCTTTTGCCGTATCACGCGAACATCATTGATTACCGTACTGTCCGTATCTAAAACCCTGCGCCCGCAATGGGGGCAGACAAGCTGTGACTTCATCCAATTCCTCCAACCTCATCATTGGTACATGGCGTTTGGCAGCACGAACTGCTCGTCCAGCCTTCCGCCGGGGATCTTTTTGTTGTCCATCAGGCCCGCAAGGGTGACAGCGTTCTTGCCGAAACGCCTGCGGATATCAAAAATCGTATTTTCCAGCTTCTCCTGTTTTTCAAACGCTTCCTGGTCAAAGAACAAATCCGTCTGCCGCGGGGCGTCGGCGGGGAGGAGCTGTCTGGCCGTGATGGTAAGCGAACGAATGGGATACTGCCAGTTGTATTTCCCGCAAAACAGAGAGTAAGCTGTTTGCGCGAGGTCGCGCCAGCTCTGAGTGGGATTAGCAAGCCGCGTCTGATGCTGCTGCCAATAGAGCTGGTTGCTGCGCACATAGATGGATACCGCCGTCGCCGCGGCGTTGGTCGCCCGAAGCTTCTTTCCTACGCCTTGGGCAAGTTCCAAAAAGGCGTGGTAAACCTCGGTATTGTCAATCAGGTCGGCAGTGAAGGTGATGCCGTGACCCACGCTCTTTGCCGGGGGTTCATACCCGTATTCGCACACGCGGGAACGATCGTAACCGTTGGCAAACTGCCACAGCTTTACGCCGTTGACCCCAAACCACGAGCGCAGATAATCGGGATCGGTATTGGCAATCCCGCCGATAGTGGTGATGCCGTAGCCGCTCAGCCTTTTTGTGGTTGCTCTGCCAACGAACAGGAGATCGGAAGCGGGCAGCGGCCAGACTTTTTCCTTGAATCCATCCTCGGATATGACGGTGGTCCCGTCCGGCTTTTTCATATCACTTCCCAGCTTCGCAAATATCTTGTTATATGACACGCCTATGGAGACGGTGAGACCAAGCTCTTCCTTCATGGTCTGCCGGATTTCATCCGCAATGGTTTTTCCATCTTCAAACTGTCGTCTGCCGTCGGTAATGTCCAGCCACACCTCATCAATCCCGAATGGCTCGATTCTGTCCGTGTAGCGGCTATATATCTCATGAGCCGCTTCCGAATACTTTAGATACTGGTCATAGTGGGGCTGCACTACAAGCAGTTTCGGACACAGCTGCTTTGCCTGCCAGACCGCCATGCCGGTTTTTACACCGGCCTCCTTTGCCTGCTGGCTTTTAGTCAGCACGATACCATGTCGATCCTCCACGCTGCCGCATACGGCAAGAGGCTTTCCCTTCAGCTCCGGATCGAGCATTTGCTCCACGGAGGCGTAAAAGGCGTTTAAGTCGCTGTGCAGAATAATGCGTTCCATGCTTTCCCTCCTTGACAAATGTACGTTCATGATATATTATTAAATAACGAACTATTCGTTCGCGCACCTCGTACCGTGATTATACGAACATATAATTCATGTGTCAAGACGAACTATTCACTTTTTCGGGAGGACAAGATGGAATTCAATGAACGTCTGAAGCAACTGCGTGGCAACGCAGGTTTGACGCAAAGACAAATTGCTGACGAATTGGGTATCACCATAAGGGCATACCAGTATTACGAAGAAGGGAAAAAGTACCCGCCGCAGCCCAAACTGATAAAACTGACGGAAATACTGGGTGCTACGCCCGACGAACTTTTATCCGTTCAGGATCAATACTTGATGGAAGCGGATGAGAAGGGCGACAGCCGCGACAAGCGCCGCATTCGGCAATTAGTCGGAGAAATGCACGCCCTGTTTGCTGGTGGAGAGTTAAGCGATGAAGATAAGGATGCGGCCATGCGCGCACTTAATGATGCTTACTGGACGGCAAAAGAGATGAATAAGGAAACCTATACGCCAAAAAAGTATCAGAACCGAGGCACCGATGGCCAGTGAGCAAAGGGAGTTTTATCGAACACTACCTGCGCTATACTAAATGCAATGGGCATAGGTTTGCGCATCGGCTTGCCATGCTTGCCAACCCTGCGTGGATAGGAGGATCACATGCATAACACGGGAATCTACAGGGAAGGGAAAGAAGTTTTTACTGCGAAAGATGTAGTCGAGATAATGAATGAAAAAGGGTTCAAAAAATTTAGTACATATTGGTTAGAGGGATTATGGAAGTATGATATGAAAATAAATCGTGAGCAGACTTCATATGGCTTTTTCGACCACAATCACCGCTTCTTTTGGTTTGAAAGTATTATTCCTCTTGCTGAGGAATACTGCAGAAAGAAAGAACTTTAACACCATGTCGCACGGCATTTGCCGTGCGACACAATTTCTCCCCTTAATCCTATCCCGTAATCAAATCCAAGATTTCCTTAGCAAACATTATAATTACCCCGCCAGCAAGGGTTAAAAACCCATTCGCCCTCTGGCTGGGATCATGGCTCTTTAGCGACAAACCGATCTGCACAATGCCGAAACCCAAGAGAATCAGGCCGATTGCGCGTATTAAGCTGAAAATAAAGTCACTCAAATTATTGACCACCTGCAAGGGGTCACCGTCCGCAAAGGCAGGCATTCAAAGAAATCCGTGGGGTTGTCCTGATTGGTGATGGTGGTGGTTGCGGCCAG
>CAYZAW010000091.1:0-3930 GCA_964476505.1 uncultured Oscillospiraceae bacterium
CCATGATTCACCTCATGTTCCATCAAGACTGCAATAATTACAATATTGTATTAATTACAATCTCAATATATAATATCACCAAAATTTGAAAAGTCAATTAACTATAATTAAAATTAACCAAAATGTTTTTAAAATTCAAGTATTATTTTTTGAATGTATGATTTAAAGTGACAGATGCCCGCTGTTCAGCAATTGTTCAGCACCGAGCTGCTGTCAGCATTTTATAGTTACCATCTTAACACACTTGATGTTATTGGTTCTTGACTTTGGCAAACCTGCAAATAGGTGTCAAGCCCTAAACTGTAAAAAATGATCTGGCTATCCGGTACAGGAAACTGGACATGACAAATAGACCTGCAAAGCGGTGTGCTTTTGCAGATCTGAGGTTCCGCAGCACTGCGGTGCTGCGAGGGCAGACGTCATCAGACCATGCCGCTCCTCGGCATGGCTGCTGCCGCAGCCGTGTATAAATGCCCTTGTTATGCTACCGTGTCGGCCTGAGCATCTTCTGCGTTTAAATACTCTTTCACCCTAGCATAGTAAATACGCAGGAATTTTGCCGTTCCTGCAACAGTATAGACGTAAAAATGTTTTCCCTCAGCCCGTTTCCTGTCCATGAACTGGTAGATCGGGTTCTCTGGATCAGCGTGCTGGAGAATGACGCTGCAAATCGTAAACAGCACTCTGCGAAGATGTGGTGAACCGCGTTTTGAGACATGTCTTGATTTAGAGTCGAAAGTGCCGGACTGGTAAGGCGGCGCATCCACTCCGGCAAAGGCAACCAAAGCACCTTTGCTTGTAAAACGCCGCACATCTCCAATTTCGGCCATGAGCTGTGGTCCCGTGATTTTTCCAGCGCCCTGCATCGACATGACAATCTCAAACTCAGGAAGCAGCGAGGCCAGCCTGTACATTTCACCCCGAAGAATTTGAAGCGTGTCGTATACCGCATTCAGGCTGTCAACCGCTTGTGTGATCAGCAACTTCGTGCTATCATTTTTTGTAAGCGTGGCAACCGAGTTTCGGGCAATATCATGAATCCGTTCGGCATCCGAAAGGCTGAAATGGTAACCGGTTCTTTTGCACCATTTTTGGAAGGTGTCTGCAAAAGAATGTAGGGATAAGGCCCACGCAGTCTTTGTGCCAAAAACGTCTGACAAAATCCACCCACTTGATATGACCTGAGGCGGTGCGAGTTTCAATACTGAAAAGCTTATTCGCGCCAGGAAATGTCTGGTCAAGCAGAGAGATAAGCCCGTTTCGCAGTGCAACACTTGAGTTCAGCGTGCGTTCATACAGGCGGCTCTGAATCTTAAGCAGTTGCCGGTTCTCATCCTCCACGGAATAATCCCGCAGTTCCTGCCAAAACGTCAGAGCATAGTTTGCAATTTTGAGAGAATCGGCTCTATCTGTTTTCACTTTACGGATTGAGTTGTCGCTGAAGTCGTGAATCAGCATGGCGTTCACGACGCTGACGAAAAAGCCCGCATCCTTCAGCGCCAGAGCGATAGGCCTCCAGTACATGCCGGTATGCTCCATCACAACACGGATTTCACCATCTACTGAGTGAAGCGTGTCAATAAGCTTGTTCAGCCCTTCTGTCGTGTGGATAACGGTGAAAGGTGTCATTACGATTTCTCCGCCCGGCCTGCGGACGGCGACCGTGCTTTTTCCCTTGGACACATCAATGCCAACCGCTGTTATGGTGTTCGTTTTCATGGGCAGTCCTCCAATTAAAAGATTCCTAATCGGTGACCGCTGCAACTCATTACCGATTCAGCTTGCTTAGTTACACGAATGTACGGAGAGTTTCCGATGCTTCAACCTGCGTAAATCGAACGCTGCAATGAGGGGGCGGTTTACAGTTTGCACGGACGAGCGTGGAAGCTCAAGCAATGCTCCGTAAGACCGATTACCCCTTCATTGTAGCTTAGGCATGAGCCGCTGTGCAGTATGGATTTCCCACGCTGTTTCAGGGTCAAACTCATTGTAGCAAGCAATGCCCCGGTATATACCGGGGCTGCTTGTTGGAGGGCTGACCGCCCCCAATCCCCTGTGAAAACGGACGCGTAATGCGTCCGTTTTTTAAGCCGCCTTCGGCGTCTGCTGCCCATCCCTGCGGAGATGATTTATCGTTCTTCCTCATGTTCAACGCGACGCTGGGAAACATTTTTTGAAGCGCCGAGAATGCGGTCGGTGTTGCTTTTTGCTGTTAGCAGTTCCATCATTTTCGCTCTTTCTCGCTTTTGCTCCGGGTAGAGCTTTTTGTTCTCCGCTTCCAGCACGGCGTACTCCTCTTTGAGCGCTTTAATACTCGGCAGCTTTTGGAGACCCAGCGAGTCAAAATACCGCTTGGCTACCTTGCACAAAATAATTTCGCTGGAATGTTCGTTGTAAAAAGCGTCTCTATTTTTTTGCGGCAACTTGCGATATTGTGCGTAGACTTCACGGGTTTTGCTATATGTTCCGATCTGCTTTTGTAACTCGGCTATTTCCTTCATTCGTTCACTATCGGCTTTGGTTTTACCGGAAATCTCATGATATTTTTTGGAAGAAGCGTCGGCTGCTTCGGTCAGCGCATCATAATCGTCAAGGCCGTTCTCCTGCAAATATACGAGCGTCTTCGCCATCTCTTTCAGGTTGTACACCTTGGCCCAACGCTCAAAGCCGGGAGAATTGGCCCTCTGTAATTTTGCCTGAATATTGATAAGCAGATTGGGTTTTGCTGGTACTGCGGCGGGTTGCAATTTTTGTTTGAACGTAACAGTCCTCTTGCCGGAAATACGCTCGTTAATCGCGGCCTCGGTATAATCCGCACCGAGGGAGTCGCATCGGACAAATCGTTTTCCATCGGGGATCTTGAACGCCAGATGTTTTCCGTGCTTCACCTCAACGCCCGAAGTTTGCACGGCGGCGATAAAACTGTCAAAATCTTTACATCCGGAGGCAAGCGCGGCATCTATAAATTGCTCCAGCTTGCCCCGGACGGTGGGCGGCTTGCCGTTGCCCAGCCATGTGCCATAGCAGCCTCGGCTGGGTTTTGGATTCTCAATAACCGATAACCCGTTTCCCAGACAGAGCGTATCGGAAATTCTGAGGATAGCGAAGGAAGAACCCCAGAAATTTCTGAATTTCCGTGTGCAGTCAAGACTGGTGGAATTAAAAATGATATGCGAGTGGATATGGGCTTTGTCCACATGGGTGCAGACAATGAAAGCGTGCCTGCCCTTGGTCAACGACATGGCGAGGTCATAGCCGATTTTGTTCGCCTTTGCCGGGTCGATTTCGCCGGGCCTGAAGGATTGCCGCAGATGATAGGCGATCACGTCACTCTCTTTCTTTTCCCGTCCGGTGAGAGCCGCATACCGCCGTTTGGAAAACAAAAACTCCTGATCAGCGATACCCGGATTGCACTCGTAAGCAGAAATCCATTCGCCGCCGTCCGTCTTATCCGGATTCTTCACATAATCCGTCGTCCTGCCCAGCGCCGCCGCAACGCTCCGGCCTTTGCCTGTGTGCAGAGGTATCAACTTTGTAGTTGCCATAGGTTTACCTCGCTGAATAATGTGAGGACAGCAGCCATCATTTCTGGCCGCTGTCCTCGTCTTTTTTATTTTTTGTTACGAGCTGGATTACCGGCTCATCGGATGATATATAAATTTCCTCGGTATCTATCTGTGCTTGCTGCAACAGTTCAATCGCTTTTGTTGTGGCTCTAAACAATTCCTGATACATTTTCGCGTAGTCTGCCATCGTAAATCCTCCTATGCATATGCCCAATATTAGAGCATATTATATGCTCATTATAACGAACATAATGGAAATATACAAGAACGAGGGGGAATTTGTCTTGATCGTTTATGCGCCGCTCTGGGAAACAATGAAAAGGAAAGGGATCACAACATATACGCTTCGTGAAAAATACAAAAT
>CAYZAW010000092.1:0-3905 GCA_964476505.1 uncultured Oscillospiraceae bacterium
GGGTAGAGGCGGCTGTGCCGCAGATGTTCCAGCCGGACCCCAATCATTACTTTTATGCGCATATCTTCTTTGACGCGGGCTGCGCCATGGAAAGCATCCGGGCGTTTGCCGTTGCCAATTCGCTCAAGGATTATTGCGAGGCGCTGGCAAGCATCCCCGAAGACCTGAATGTAAACAGCGACGAATTCATCATTACAAACGGCTTAACGCTGTATATCAAAACCAAGGAAGACGGCATGGCGCTGCAAGGTAAACTGGAGGAAACCATGTTCCTTCGCAGCATGGATTTCAGCGCTATTGAAAAGAGCCAGATCCCGGTAAAATACATGGCGGTGTTAAGCGGCGCAGAGGCGGTGGAGGAAGCTTTACCCGTGCAGCCTGCGGCGGCAGAGGAGAAGCCCAAGCTGGCAGGAATCGTATCCATGCCCGCGGCTACTGCCGAAAAGGCGCAGGCTACCGCCCAGCCGGAGCCTGCCGAACCCAACAAGGCAGCCCAGCGTCCTACGCTTACGCCCCAGCAGGGCGGTCACGGCGGGGTAACGCAGAATTATTTGAGCGTGAACGTATCCAAGGTGGATAAGCTGATGGATATCGTAGGCGAGATCGTCACCTCCGAATCCATGGTGATAGAGAACAGCGAAATACAGAACATCCAAAGCAAGGCCTTTGAAAAGGATGCCAGAAGGTTGCGGCAGTTGACGGACGAATTACAGGATATCGTAATGTCCATCCGCATGGTGCCCATTTCTGCCACGTTCCGCAAAATGGAGCGCATCGTTCGCGACATGTCTAAAACCTGCGGCAAAAAGGCCACTTTGATATTAAAGGGTGAGCAAACCGAGATCGATAAAAAGGTTGCCGAGACCCTGTCCGACCCGCTGATGCACATGATCAGAAACAGCATGGATCACGGCATCGAAGCGCTGGACGTGCGCCGGGCGGCAGGCAAGCCGGATATGGGCATCATTACGCTGGAGGCCAGAAACACCGGCGGCGATATCACCATTGTGGTGTCTGACGACGGCGGCGGGCTGGATAAAGCGAAGATCGTAAAAAAGGCCCGGGAGCGCGGGCTGACCAATAAAACCGAAGCCATGCTTACCGATCAGGAGGCGTTTGCCTTCATTATGGAGCCGGGCTTTTCCACCAACGCGGTGGTCACGGAATATTCCGGGCGCGGCGTGGGCATGGACGTTGTGCGAAGCAATATCGCCAAGGTTGGCGGTTCCATTTCCATCGACAGCGAACGGGGCAAGGGCACCTCCTTTACGCTGCATATCCCCATGACGCTGGCTATCATTGCCGGTATGACGGTGCAGGTGGGTACCGAGCAGTACATTCTGCCGCTTACCAACATCCGCGAGTCCTTCAAGCCCAGAACGGAGGATATCGTGGTGGAGCCGGACGGCTCCGAGTCCATCATGGTGCGAAACCGCTGCTGCCGCGTGAAGCGCCTGCACAGAATGTTCGGCGTGGATACCGGAGAAACGGTGCTGGAAAACGGCATTGCCGTGATGCTGGAAACGGACAGCGACGCCATCTGCCTGTTTGTGGATCGCATCATTGGCGAACAGCAGGCGGTAGTAAAGCCCATCCCGGCGTTCATCAACCGGATCGTGGGGCGGCTTCCCAACATTTCCGGCTGCACGCTGTTGGGCGACGGCTCCATCTGCCTGATACTGGACGTAGTCAAGCTTTCCAGCTAGAGGATATAACAAAAAAAGGCGGCTTACTGCCGCCTTTTTTGTATGCTGTTACATCTGCTTGGTGAACAGGATATACCGGCTGAGGTTTTGCGCGTCTACCTCTGCCATGGTCAACAGCGCGCTGTCGTACAGGCTTTGGAAGGTCTGTTCGGGCTCGTCCGCCAGCACGATGCCGGAGGTATAGGTAATGTCTCCGCTGCCCATGGCAAATATCCCGCGAGACTGGATAGCGCCCAAGGAGCGATCCACGGTATCCAATGCCGAGGCCTCGGAGAAGATGCAGGGCATGAAGATAGCAAAGCGCCCGTCGCCCAAGTATCCGGCAATATGCTCGGAGGGAACGCAAAGCGTCAGCAGGTCGCCAATGCTCTTTAGCAGCGCCTTGGTGCGCACAACGCCGTATTGCCGCTCCACACTGGCAAAATCGGAAATGTCGATCAACAGCAGCACGTTTTGCGCGCCCGGATGGGTGGAGAGGGAATGCTCGATCATGGCTATGATGCTGTCGTGATCGTACAGGGCGGTATCGCGATCAAAGGTAACGGGGGAGCTCAACGCTTCCTCCCACGCCTTGCGCGGGGTGATGTTTTGCACATAGCCAAAGCAGTAATAATCGCCGCTGGAGGGCTCAATGGCAATACGTGCCGTGCCGCACGCCCAAGAAACGGAGCCGTCCTCCAGCTTGCGCCGGTATGGCATGGACACGGTTTCCTCTCCGGCGCTGTAATGCTCCTTTAAGGACTCTACCGTCATCATCTGTAAGAATTCCGCAGCAGTGCGGTCATCCACAAATCGGGCGGCAGCCATGGCAAGGGATTCCTCGGGGGTGATATCTTCGGAGCGCAGTGCCTGCCTGCCCGGCAGGAACAGCAGATCCACCTGCCCCCGCGTGAGGTTCATTTTGATACTGGCGATCATTTCCACCGCTACGGTTTCGAATATCCATTCCTCATGTTCAAAGCGCAGTTTCGCGCCTACCATGCCGTTGACCGCTTCAATGATACCTACTGCTTTATGGGGCGCGCCTGTTGTGTCAAACTCGGACTTGTAGGAGATACGCGCCCAGTCGTATAGGCCGTTGGCGCGGCGCACCTTGATGGCGCAGCTTCCGGAGGGAACGCCGGATTTCAACTGGTCGTAGAAGGCGCGATAGTTCGCGGCGGAATCGTGATGTACGATGCCCATGTCAAGGAACGTGTCCGGCACATTCTCAAACACGCTGCTGGGCAGCCCGTATTCCTTTACGGTGGCGGAGGACTGGATGCACTGGCCGGTTTCAAAATCGTACTCCCAGAAGGTGGCAGTGGTTTGGTCAAAGGCTAGCCTGTACCGTTCTGCACTGGCCTGCGCCTGTAATTCCATGGTTTTTAAGGCGGTCAGGTCGGTCAGCATCATCAGGAGCAGCGGGTTTTCGCCGCTGCCCTCCAGTTGTACGGCGCGGAACATGCTCCACTTACACCGCGTTGGCAGATCCGGCGCGGTACGCACGGTATATTCCGCACTGCGGTGTTCTTGGATGGCGCTTCTGATTTCTGCCTGCAACCCGGGCAGGTATTTAGGATGTACCATAACGCTGGCATCTGGCAGAATGATTCGATCGAACTCCTCGTCGGAGCATTCCAAAAAGCTTCGGAGCTGTTGGTTCGCAAAGCGGATCGGGTATTTGTCTACCCCGATCTCCATCAGCGCAATACCAAGCGGTGCGGTCTTTACGATAGACTCCAGCCGGATGGCATTGCTATGCGGCTCGGTTACATCGGTCACCAGCGCAAGCAGCACCGGATGCTCGCTTTCCTCATAGGGGATGCGTACCGCGCGGGAGTTGTGCCATACGGTGCGGCCTTTTACAACGGCGCGGTAGGTTTTTTCAACAGGTATGCCGTCGGTTGCGGCGGAATGCATCAGCTCCACCAGCTCTGGCATCTCATCCTTTTGCACGGCATCCATGGGGTTGATGCTGTGCGGAGCATCCGTGTCCAGCTCCATCATTTTCAGATAACTGGGGCTGATGTATAAGGGCGTGATCTCCGGCCCCATTTCAAGAAGCAATACGCCGCCCAGCATATGCGTCAACAGTGCGCGCAGCTGGATGCTGGCGTTGCCGGAGGAAACCAGCCCGTCCATATCCTGATCGCGCCTGGAGGAAACATAGTGTACGTCCGCCATGGTGCTGCCTTCGTTAAAGTACACATAGCGGTT
>CAYZAW010000093.1:0-3225 GCA_964476505.1 uncultured Oscillospiraceae bacterium
ACCCTTGCCGGCATGCGAAACGTGGCGGATGCCATCGGTCTTCGCGGCACGTTATAACCCTTTTCGTGAAAATACAACATGTGGTGGAGCGATATGCGTTTCGCTACAATATGTGTCGATTTTACTACTTACCGGGAGGCGATTCGTCGCTTCCTTTTTCTTACAGCAGCTTTCGCAGACTTATTCGCAAATAATCGACAAATCACATTCCTTTCGTCCCCTATCTGTGCAAAATATACAATGTTACAATGCTTTTTGTTGGGGTAAAGAAACAGCCTTTTTCCGCAGGAAGCGACGCAACAACGCAACAGATTACAGCTTGCTAATTCGCAAGAGAAATAAAACGTGGGAGGTTGGAGAGGAATGTCTAAATTTAGAGTGCTCATCGTAGATGACGATGGGCGGTACCTGCAGCGGATGAAAACATATTTTTCTGCACAGGGCGAGGTCAGCCACGCAGATGTGGCAACGAACGGGCGGGAAGCCATCGACAAGCTCGGCGCCAATCATTACGACGCACTGATCCTTGGCATGGTACTCTCGGAGATCGACGGCATTGGCGTACTGGAGCATTTGCAGGCGTCGGGGGGCGAGCTTCCTGCAACCATCATGGTATCCGCCATGCGAAACGACGGTATGATTCAGCAGGCCTGTTCCTTGGGCGCGCGCTATTACATGGTGAAGCCCATTGAGCCGGACACCCTGTACAAGCGGATCCTTGACCTTGTACACGCCAAGGAGGAGCGGGGCATATTAACACCCATTCCCCGAAAGCCGCGCTCGCTGGACGAGAAAGTGACCTCCGTGTTTCTGGTAGCGGGGATACCGGCACACATCAAGGGGTATCACTACCTGCGCGAGGGCATTCGCATGGTGTATCATGACCCGAACCTGATGAGCAAGATCACAAAGGAGCTGTACCCCGGTATCGCCAAGAAATTCCAAACGTCCTCCTCCAAGGTGGAGCGGGCTATCCGCCACGCCATCGAGGTGGCATGGAGCCGGGGAAAGATCGAGAACATCAACCAGCTATTCGGTTACAGCATTTATAATAAAAATGATAAGCCCACCAATGGCGAGTTCATCGCCTTGGTAGCGGACAAGCTGCTGCTCGATCGCAATAATGAGGAGAACATTGCGTAGGCTTGCGCCTATCGATAAATCCCTTCGGGGGGTTTCCCTAGCCGCCTAAAATAACAACGGCGATTTCCGGGCGGCGGCTGCGAGAAGCAAGAACGCCTTGCTGGTTTCATCCGTTTCGGCGTGCGCGCCGCCGGAGCCGGAACAAGCCTAATACGCTTCCCAATTGAAGTATCTGCCTAAACAGGGCTGCATCGAATATGCGGCTCTGTTTTTTTGCTTTTTTTGCGTGTTTCCCTTATACTGTGTGTATTATGGGATATGATTGGAACAATGCCTTACAGCCCGGCGAAACGCTGGTGGATCTGGAGCGGGACGGCCTGTACCTGATACAGAGCCCCGCCGTATTCCCCTGCGGGCAGGACAGCGTGCTGCTGTCGGACTTTGCCACCCTCCGGCGCGACGATACCGCGCTGGACTTGGGCTGCGGCACCGGCGTGCTTGCCATCCTTTGCCACGCCAAGCATAAAGCGGCTTTTATGCTGATCGACCGTGCGTCTGCCGCGGTGGACATAGCCCGGCGCAATATGCAGGGGAACGACCTAGATTTTCCCGTGCATGCCGTCAACTGGTTAGACGCGCCGGCTGTACTTGGGCACGGCATGTTTTCCGCCGTGGTTTGCAACCCGCCCTATTACGCGGTAGACGGTATGCATCCTTCCACCGCGCAGTCTTCAGCCCGTCAAGAGGAGGAAGGCTCCCTTGCCTCCGCCTGCGAATCGGCGTTTTTGCTCCTGAAAAACGGCGGGCGCTTTTATTGCTGTTACCCCGCCGGGCGCTTGGCGGATGCTGTTTACGCGCTTCGCGTCAACCGCTTGGAGCCCAAGCGATTGGTGCTGGCCTGCGGCAATACTCCCGGCAAGCCCTATCTGGCGCTTATCGAGGCCAAGAAAGACGCGCATCCCGGCATGACGGTTACGGTATTGTAGATTTATCATGGGGCTCCGCCCCATACCCCGCTGGGGACGTTGTCCCCAGACCCCATTTACCGCCGAAAGTATTCGGCGGGAGAGGATAGAAGAAAGCGTCGGCGGAGTGTCAAGCCGAAGAATTTTTCGATGTTATCACGGGTCGCCCAGTGGGCGACCCCTACGGAATACATGCTGTTATATAATTACTTTTAAAGTTTTTTGGATTTTCAAACCTTTTTTTCAAAAAAGGTTTGAACCGCCGGAGGCAAATTTAAATGCAAGGCAAGCTGTACTTATGCGCAACGCCCATTGGCAACCTGGAGGATATCACGCTCCGGGTGCTTCGTGTGCTTCGGGAATGCGACGCGGTATGGGCGGAGGACACCCGGCACACGTTACAGCTTTTAAATCATTTTGAGATCAAGAAGCCGCTTGTAAGCTGCCATGAGCATAACGAGCGGGAGCGTGCTTCGCTGTTGGCAGCCGAATTGCAGGCGGGAAAAACCATTGCCTACTGCTCCGACGCGGGCATGCCCGGCATATCCGACCCCGGCGCAACGCTCATCGCCGCGTGCTACGAAAACGACCTGCCTTGCGAGGTGCTGCCGGGTGCGTCCGCAGCGCCCATGGCGGCAGTACTGTCCGGCTTGGACTGTGCGCGGTTCACGTTCTTCGGGTTTTTACCGCGTGAGAAAAAGCCCCGGCAGGAAGCGCTAAACTGCCTTGCCGTTAGCCCGTGTTTATCGCTGGTGTATGAAAGCCCGCTGCGCTTACCCGCTACGCTCCGGGAATTATCAGAGACGCTGGGCGAAGCGCGACCGGCGGCAGTGCTGCGGGAATTAACAAAGCTGCACGAAGAATGCGCACGCGGCACGCTGGCGGAGCTTTGCGCACGCTTCGCGCAACCGCCTAAGGGCGAGTGCGTGATCGCCATTGCAGGCCGTACAGATTCGCCGCAAGATGCCGCCGCGCCCAGCTTGGACGATGCGCTAACGCAAGCGCTGTCCGACGGGCTTTCCGTAAAGGACGCTGCCGCCGCTGCCGCCATCGCCTGCGGCTGCTCCAAAAAGGAGGCCTACGCCCGCGCACTGGCACTCCGCGAATAACATCCGGGAATTGACAACCGGCTTTATAGGCAGGATAATAGGAAAGAATTTTATTGCCTCCGGCGGGT
>CAYZAW010000094.1:0-3176 GCA_964476505.1 uncultured Oscillospiraceae bacterium
TGACCCAAAACTACGAACTTGCTCCCGATTTTGATATGGATTCCTTTCGTACATATATCTTAAACGAGTTGGTTGATCAAGAGATGCTGTATCAAAAGGCGCTCGAAGCCAACCCCGTGTTAACACAGGAGGAGCAGGAATACGTTTCCGGTTATACAGAAACGCTTAAGCAGGAGCTGCTTACCGCCTATGAACAGGTTGCGCAGCAGGAAAACGCCGCAGATGTTTCCGCTCGGGCGCTGGAACTGCTGAATGCCGAATTGAAGGACTCCGGATATGAGAATCTGGACGCGTATCTGGCGAAAATGGAGGAAGGCGTTTCCCGTTATACCTTGGTAGAAGCCTTTAAACGTGATTTTGCCAAAGATATCACCGTTTCGGAAGCAGACATGCGCGCCAAGTACGAAGAAAACTTGGAAGAACAAACAAAAGCGTTTGATGAAACCCCCGCCGATTTTGAAACCGCGCAAAACACCTATGATGTGAACGGCGGTTTCCCGCCGGTTTATGTGCCAACGGATTACATCCGGGTCAAGCATATTTTGGTTGACGATTTCGATACCGCTAACGACTTGGTTGCGCAGATCAACGCCGGCAGCGATTTTGACGAGCTGATGGCGCAGTATGGCAAAGACCCCGGTATGCAGCGCGAACCCACCATGAGCTACGGATACTTGGTATGCGAAAGCACCGGTTTTGTACAGTCCTTCAAGGACGCTGCCTTTGCACTGCAAAACGTGGGAGACATCAGCGCACCCACGGAAAGCATGCACGGTTATCATATCATCCGTTTAGAAAAGGTACTGAAGGCCGGTGCCATTCCCTTTGAGGAAGTAAAGGACGCTTACATGGCGCAGATGCTTACAGACGCGCGAAACGAGGCTCTTGCAGACGCCATTGCCAAATGGCGCAGCGAAGCGAACATTCAGCGTTTTACTACCGTTATCGGCAACGTAACGGCAACAGCAGCACAGCAATAGCTATTCTTCGGCCTGATTCACAGCCGTTTTTCATCCCTCCGTTCGCAGTCCGTTCATGCATCGGTCTGCGAACGGTTTCTTTTTGCAGCCGTGTATTACCCTACTCCTACGAAATACAGTCGTTTCTTCTGCGTACTTACATTGCGAAATATGAAAATAGATGTTAGAATTAGGTAAAATCTGTGTATTCTTTTATAAGGTAACAGTGTACATGTATCCTTTCGATCATTTCACGCTGCTTCACCGTGATCATTCAGTCTTCGCGGGATCACCGTAAATATCATACTAGGAGAAACGGTATGAAATCACAAAAGTCACGCTTGCTTTGGTACATATGCCCTATTATATTTATATGCCTTGTGCTTTTAAGCCTGCATGTTTACGTTGTGACCTTTCAAAGCGCAGCACGCGCCAAGGAGTTTCACACATTAGAGCAAACCGCGGGCGTACAGGTCAACGGTCTAACCTCCAAGCTGGACGGCATGTATCGGGCGCTGGACAACAACGCCAAGGGCTTGACCACCTTTCGTATCGATACGGACGATCAAGAGGATGTACGCACGATCCTGCACAACATCGAAACCTCCAATGTGTTTTCTTGGGCGGGCTTTGCCGGGTTAGACGGCAATTTGATCAGGTCTGCCGAAACGAATGAGAATATCAAAGAACAGCACTATTTTGTACAGACCGTTGCAGGCAGCCGTGGGCTGTACCAACTAAATGCAACAAACGACACGAAGGACGGTAGCTTTCTTCTGACCGTTCCGGTGAAAACCCAAGAGGGCGGCGTAAACGGCGTTCTTGTGGCCTGCCTCCCCGCGCAAAATCTCCGAGAATTGCTATCCTCCACTATTTACGAAAACTCCGGCTATTCTTTATTGTTAAACGCAAACGGCGATATCCTGCTGGACAGCACACGGGAGGGCAGCCCCCGCGCCGGGTCTGCAACGCTTGCTTCGCTGCTTGCCGATACCCCCAGAAACAACCACTATTCTGCGGCAGAAGCCTTAACGGCCTTTTCCGCGGGGGAGACCTACACGCTACCTACGCTGATCAACGGCGAACGCCTGTATGTTACCGTTACGCCCACACATGTGAACGATTGGACATTATTGACCGCCATCCCGCAAGACATCGTTAACCAACAGATGACCGCCGCGGTCATCCGTGTATATGTGCTTGCCGCCGTCATCATATTATTAACAACGCTGCTATCCCTGTTTTTTGCCATCGAAAGCCGGAAAAAGAACCGGCAGCTGATGCAGGAGCGAGACGAGCTGCGTAAGAGCGAGGAATTATACCGCTGCCTGCAAAACTTTGCAGACAATACCCTGTTTGAGGTAGACGTTACCACGGGAGACATCACCTATAACCGGGAATACATCGAAAACCTGGGCCGTGCGCCCGTCATTCGCAGCATGTTCCAATACTTAGAGCCCAACCCCATCGTATATGAGGAGGACATGGCGGAATGGCTGCGCTTCGGCAAGGAAATGAACGAGGGCGTGCCCACCTCCACAGCGGAGCTTCGCACCATCTCCGAGGACGGTGTGTTGATTTGGCACCGCATCGAATACCGCTACTTATACGACGCGAAGGGTGTGCCCTACCGCATCGTTGGGCTGTATACGGTCATCAATGAGGAGAAGAAACGTTTGGAAAGCCTGCAGCGGCTCACCGAAACGGATTCGCTAACGGGGCTTTTGAACCATCGCTCCATGCGCTCTAAGATCAACGAGATACTCAAGCGAGACGGCGAAGACAAGCTCCACGCGCTGTTGGTGATCGATATTGACGACTTCAAGGTGGTCAACGATACGCTGGGGCATATTGAGGGCGACGCGGTATTGGTGCACATTGCCCATTCCATACAGGAGATCTTCCGTACAACCGACGTGATTGCCCGGCTGGGCGGCGACGAATTTGCTGTGTTTGTACGCAACGCCCCCTCCAAGGATGTTGTAGTACAAAAGGCAGCCACGCTTGTGAACGCTCTGCAATTTATCCATTCGCGGGACGGACGCTCTGTGAACGTGACCGCCAGTATTGGTGTTGCGGTTTCCAACAGCGACGCTAACGTGTTCGAGGTGTTGTACGAGCGGGCGGATACGGCGCTGTATCAGGCAAAGAGCAGCGGAAAGAACCGCTATGTGTACTTTAACGAAGGCAGCACCATGGCGGACGTACACTATGTTT
>CAYZAW010000095.1:0-3160 GCA_964476505.1 uncultured Oscillospiraceae bacterium
TGGCTCTCTTGTAACTTTTGTTTGCGCTCTACCCCAACTATTGACATAGAGCCAATATAATATACTGCGCTGTGCTTTACAGCAGCTTTTTCGTTTGCAGGTATACGTCCCCGGAGCCAAGCGTTACCACCATGTCGCCCGGCTTGGCGTGCGCTGCCAGATAGTTTGCTATCTCTTCGAACGTGGAAAGGTACATGGCGTTGTGCGTGGCCTTATTGATCCCCTCCACCATATCGCGTGCGTGCACCATGCCGGTGTCTACCTCGCGGCCGGGGTAAATATCCGGCACCAGCACTGCGTCGGCGTTTTCAAAGCAGGTCACGTTCTCGCAGAACAGCGTTTTTGCGCGCGTATAGCTGTTGCACTGGAACACCACCCACAGCTTGTTATGCGGCACGCGCGTTGCGCCCTCCAGCGTGGCCTTGATCTCCGCCGGATGGTGCGCGTAATCGTGATACACCTTTACGCCGTTCTTCTCTCCGTAATACTCGAACCGGCGGCGCGTCAGCTTATAGCCCCTTAGCGCTTTGGCGATCACCGCAAAGGATGCGCCCAGCTCCAGCGCCACGATCGTTGCCGCAATGGCGTTTACGATGTTGTGCTGTCCCGGCACGGACAGAACGATCTCGCCCAAGGGCTTTCCGTTGTGAACCACGGTAAAGCGGGGGAACCCGTTCTCGTCATACCGGATATCGGCAGGCTGATAGTCTCCTGCCGTCATGCCGTAGGATACCGTACGCACCGTGGCTTCCTGAAGAAGCTTTGCAACCCGCGGATCGTCCGCACAGCCGATGAACAGCCCATCCTTGGGCAAAAGCGACAAGAACTTACGGAACGCATTGGTAATAGCCTCAATATCGGCATAGTAATCCAAATGATCGTCATCTATATTATTGATGACTGCGATGGTGGGGGAAAGCGTTAAAAAGCTTTCCACATACTCGCAGGCTTCTGTGATGAACAGATCGTGCGAGCCCAGCCGCACACCGCCTTGCAGGAAGTCCACAAACCCGCCAACATGCACCGTGGCGTTTAGATCGTCCGCTTCATTGATGCGCGCCAGCATGGAGGTAACGGTGGTTTTGCCGTGGCAGCCCGCAATGCCCACTACCTTTTTATACCGGGAGGAGATCTGCCCCAAGGCAACGCTTCGCTCCATCTCGGGAATGCCAAGCGCCTTTGCGGCGGCGCGCTCCGGATTGTCCGGCTTGATGGCGGCGGAGTAGATCACAAGCTCCGCACCCTCCACGTTTTTTGCATCGTGTCCGATGGCAACGGGAATGCCAAGCTCCGCAAGCCTTGCTGTAAACGGCGAGGCGGCTTTGTCCGAGCCGGTGACCGTATAGCCGCGCGCGGCAAGTATCTGCGCCAAGCCGCTCATGCTGCATCCGCCCGCACCGATCAGGTGAACGTTCAATACCTCTGATAACTGTTTCATGGGGAAGCACCTCCCAAAATATCGTCATTCTATTATACGCCGTGATATATGCAAATGCAAAGGGTACGGCCTCCGGCGGCTTAGGGTATTTTGTAAAATACCCTAAGAACCCAAAACTTCAAAAAGAATTGTATTCGGGAGAGCGAAGGCTGTGTGTTCTACCGTATATTAAAATCTTACAAGCAATATGCTCTGTGTGGAAACAACGGCTAATTATAATTTGTTTAAAAGTTTCGGTTCTTAGGGGCTTTCCAAAGCCCCTAAGCCGCCGGAGGCCGTACTCCCATTGACACAAACATTCACGATGCTATAATAAGTACAACCAACCGCTGGGGGTGCAGCCCGGAATACCGGGCGGCTGAGAGAGGCCCTTGGAACCTGTTTCGTTAGCACGAACGTAGGGAAGCGGCGCAAAGGAGCATGTTTTTACGCACTCTCTCTAAATAAGAGGGTGCGTATTTTATTTGCGGCGGCGGCTGGAATACTTGTAGGGAGGAACTACAAATGGAATTTACTCTCTTTCAGGAATTGTTGGCCATGCCCGCGTTTTCGTGGATCGCGCTGGGAGTGGCGGTGGTAATGGCAGGGCTTTTGGTGGCGCTGGTAATGAAGAACTACCGAAAGCAGCCAGAGGGGGAGGCGGCACCCCGGGAGCAGGACAAAACCCGTGCGCTGGTGTATGGCGCGCTGTGCGTGGCGCTCTCCTTTATCTTAAACTACATGCGCTTGTTCACCATGCCGCAGGGCGGGTCGCTCACGCCCGCGTCCATGCTGCCGCTGGCGGCGTACGCATGGTGCTTCGGTACGAAGCGGGGGTTGTTGGCCGGCTGTGTGTTCGGTGTATTGCAGCTGCTGCAGGGCGCGTATGTGGTGCATCCTGTGCAGTTTTTGCTGGACTACGTGCTGGCGTATGCCTGCGTAGGGTTGGCGGGCTGCTTCAAGAGCCTCATTCCGGGGATCATAGTGGGGGGCATCTGCCGGATCCTCTGCTCGGTGCTTTCCGGTGTGTTCTTCTTCGCCTCGTTTGCGCCGGAGGGGATGAATGTATGGGCGTACTCCACGGGGTATAACTTCCTTGCCATGGGACCGGATGTGATACTGTGCGTGCTTGTGGCGCTGCTGCCGCCCATCAAAAAGATACTGTCACGCATGCAGGCGCAGCCCGCAGCATAGCGAACGCCATATATATTGAAAGAACGCCCTCCGCACGCATTCGTGGAGGGCGTTTTGTAAGAAAACATGTGGGTTTTCGGGGAAAATGCAGAGACGCACGGAAGCGTGTTTGGGAGCCCAAAAAATAATTTGCGAAAATTGAAAAAAACATGTTGACTTCAAAAAGGTGTGTTGCTATAATGAACAAGCTTGCTCGAGAGGGGCGCGAAAAAAGCGGCCAAGGAGAGCGAGGAGAGCACCTTGAAAACTATATAGTGCAAAGAAGAAGAAACAAACGCAATTCTTTTGAAGAACCAGCAGGATGACGAAAGTCATCCACGGATAACAATAGTAATGAGCAGTGAGAACTGTTTGAGGAATTTAACTCAAGAGTTTGATCCTGGCTCAGGACGAACGCTGGCGGCGTGCCTAACACATGCAAGTCGAACGGAGATGCTTAATCAGCAATGAGAGAGTATTCTTAGTGGCGAACGGGTGAGTAACGCGTGAACAATCTGACCCAAAGAGGGGGATAACACCTGGAAACAAGTGCTAATACCGCATAAGACC
>CAYZAW010000096.1:0-3085 GCA_964476505.1 uncultured Oscillospiraceae bacterium
GCGTCCGTGGTGTCCGGCGATGTACCTATCACCGTGATATTCGGATCCGCCTCCAGTCCGCTTTTGATCGCCGTGCGGTACATCAGCGAATCGTCCACCACAAGAACTCTAATTTGCTTCATTGTATAATCCCCGTTGTCTGTTGTAATACCAGCGCGGGTTATTCCTCATTTTTGGTAAGTGCGGAAAGCTCGGAGGTGTTTAACTCCGTGATACGCACGCCGTAATTATCGTCGATAACGACCACCTCGCCACGAGCCACCTGCACGCCGTTTACCAGCACCTCCACCAGCTCGCCAGCCAGCTTGTCCAGCACGACCACGGAGCTTACGTTCAGCTCTAATATCTCTTTAACGGTTTTGGTTGCATGCCCCAATTCCACCATGACCTCCATGGGCACGTTCATCAGCCGCCGTAAGCCTTCGTTTTCAAAGCCGGGGGCAGGCGGCGCTTCCGTTCTGTTAAAGCTGGGGTACTGTACTTCCTTTACTTCCGTTGCGTTTGGATCACGCACTGCCCGCCCGTAGGGCTCCGGCCCGCCATAGGGCGGCTGGGGCGCGCCGTAAGGCGGTTGCGCATACTGGGGCGGCTGCTGCGCGTACTGCGGTTGAGGCGCATACTGCGGCTGCTGTGCGTACTGCGGCTGCTGCGCATACTGCGGTGGGGGCGCATACTGCGGCTGCGGCTGCGGCGCAGGCTGTGCGTACTGCGGTGTAGGTTGCGGCGCAATACCCGCCGTGGTGGTATACATCTGGGCAGGCTGCGGATTGGCAACTGCCGCCGCTGCTGCCGCCGCGAATTGCGAGGCAAAGGAGCCGCCGTCGTCGTCCGCAGGCGCAAACATCTCTGCGGAGGACATGGGAACGCCCGCCGGTTCTTCCGGAGGCTTTGGCGCCGGAGGCGGCGGTGGTGGTGCGGAAACCGTTTGCCCGCCATAGGGGTTCAACAGTTCTTCCGCGATATCCTTGGCAAAATCCACAGGGAATATCTGCATGATCTCGCTGGAGAGCAGCCCTTCTATTTCCATCTTGAACGCGACCTTTAAAACGGGTTTATCGTTTGAGATCACGTCGGATAATTTTTCTTCTTTTAAGTTGATGCATCTGGAAACGGGGGTGGAGATATTGACCTTGCGCTGCAGCATGTTGGCAAGCGACGTGGCAGACGAGCCTACCATCTGGTTCATGACCTCGCGGATGGCAGAAAGATTGATTTCGTCCAACACCACATTGTCCGGATCGATATCGCCGTTGCCGCCGATCAAAAGATCGGTGATGAGCGCAACGTCGTACTCCTTAAGCACCAAAAGGTTATTGCCCTTGAGCCCTTCTAAATAGTGCACCTCCACCACCACAAGCGGCAGAGGATGCGCGGCAGACAGCGTTTCCCATGTGTGCATGGAAAGCTGCGGCGTGGTGATGCTGACCTGCTTTCCCAGCAGCGTATACATGGTGGTGGCAGCCGTGCCCATGCAGATATTGCCCATCTCACCCAACGCATCCTGCTCGTCCTTCGTGAGATAGGTATCGATGTTAAGATCAATATCCGTGCTTGGCGTATCGATCTGCCCGGCATTTCTGAGCATTTCTTCGATCTGCTCCTGTGTCATCATGCTGTTGTCACTCAACGTCGTCTCTCTCCTTTATGATCTCGGCAATCTGCACCACACGGCGGTCGTCCTGAACGCCCAAAACCACTTTGAATTTGCTTTTATTTTCTACGTCTAACAGAACGAAATCGTTGATATTATGGTCTAAACAAAGGATATCACCTTTTTTCATCAGTAGCAACTCGCGCATGGAAACTTTTACGGGCTTTAGCCTTGCCGTCATCTGCACCTTGGTTTCCATGACCTGATGCCGCATGATGGGCACCGTTTCCTGCGGCAGCTTGTCCCGCCCGGCCAACGTCCACGTCATGCTGTTGAGCTTTTTCGCGATGGGCTGAATCATGAAATGCGGCATGCAGATGGCAATGATATCCTCCACCTCGTCCATATGCACGTTGAGGGTGATGATGGCGGAGGGCTCGTTTGCGGGCACCACCTGCGTAAACTGCGGGCTGGTTTCGATTCTTTGGGTACGCGCATTGAGCTTTGCCACTTTTTCCCATGAGGTGTTGAAGATGGCAAGGCATTGAGGCAGTATGGTTTCCGTAATGGCGATGTCGATGTCGGAAAACGGCTTAGAAGCGTCGATATAGTCCGCCATGCCGCCGAACAAACGGCTGATGATGCCGTATACCACGGAGGCGGACATCTGGAAGATCATGGTGCCGGAAAGTGGCGCGACCTCCACCACCGCGATGATGGCGGGAAGCGGAATGGAGTTATTAAATTCGCCAAACAACTGCTCCTCAACGGACGCGACCTCCACCTCCACAAGAGTGCGCATAAGGCCTGTCAAACGGGTGGAAAGCAGGGAAGAGAAGGTGTCGAATATGGTGTCCAGCGTGCGAATCTGTTCCTTGGAAAACTTGTTTGCCGTACGGAAATCGTAGGCCTGTACGTTTTCCCCTATCGGCTCCTCTTCAACGGTACTCGAAGTATCTCCCCCGGTCGTCAGAGAATTTAAGAGTTCGTCTATTTCTTTTTGCGTGAGTACATTTGCCATGCACGCTCTCCCGGAAGCGAATTTTAGCGGTTACTGTGTTAACAGATCGGTAAACAACACTTTGGTGAACAGCGGGGCTAACGCCTCGCCCTTTGAACCGGTGTTCAAGGAGGCAAATGCCGTGTTCAGCTCCGCACAGATCTGCGTGGATAAAACGTCCTGCGCATCGGGGCTGGTAAGCGTTTCTGCGGGCGCTGTGCGAAGCACCTTCAACACACAGTCCCTGATCTTTGCGTTCTGCGCGGTCAACGCCTCCGTTTCCTCGCGGCAGATCATCAACTGGCAGGTGGTTTTTAACAGCATATCCTCTGTGCCGTTTACATTGGTGATGAAGGCGTCTCCCATGTTGTAGAACACCTCCAGCGCCTCGGTGTCTTTGGGCGCAAGCACGAAAAAGTATACCAAAACGCCGGCAACCACCAGCAGCAATGCGATGATGATGATAATGACCTTTTTACCCATTTTACCACATC
>CAYZAW010000097.1:0-3026 GCA_964476505.1 uncultured Oscillospiraceae bacterium
TTCGTCAGCGGCTTGCAGCGTATGGTTGCAATCTCTTAGCTTAGCTTCGATATCTACCTTGCTAGCAACATACCCGTTCATCAATTCATTATAGGTATCAGGCGGCATCGAGCCAAGCGTCTTTTCCTCATACAAACCTTTTATTAGAAGCCTGACCTTATCCAACTTTTTCGTTTCAGCAGAGATGATGCTTCGCAGTTCGGCTTCCGACTTTGTACGCTGCCCTTCCAGACTACCTACAATGCGGTTTATCAGCTTATTCTTGTCCTTATCAGCCAATTCCGCATAGTAATGGATATCTTGCAGTAGAACGGCTTCCAATACATCTGTGCGTATCTCATGCGACGTACATGCATAACGGCCTTTGCCAGTGTATGTGCTGCAACGTAATTTATCATAGGAAGTGGTTTTATACTCCTTATGGGTAACGGTCAGTGTGTGCATACAGTCTGCACAAAACACAATACCGGCGAATTTGCTAATACCGTTCCGCCTACCAACTTTAGCTGCATTGCGCCCGCATTTTTCACGGGCTTGGCGTGCCGCGTTCCAGAGTTCGACAGGTATGATGGCTTCGTGCTGGTTCTCTTTGACTATATAGTCTTCCGGTGAAACAACGACGCGTACTTTACTTTTGTACGATTGGTTTCTGCGTTTTCCCTGTACCATGTGACCAAGATACACTGGGTTTCTTAACATCGAATATATGGTTGCTACTTCCCACATCCAAGCTTTCCCAGTGTCCCGTCCTTCCCGGTACTCCTTTGATGCTAACTGTCCCGGCGTTCGGATACCGCGCCGATTGAAATCATCGCATATCTCACGGGGAGTATGCCCTGCGGCAACACGCTCAAAGATTTCCTTCACATATACTGCGTCTTCGGACGGAGTCAAACGATGGATATCGCCATCTACCTTTTTATATCCGAACGCAGGTATGCTTCCATTAAATTTGCCCTGTTTCGCATTCAGATTCTTGGTTGCTTTTACTTTTGCCGAAATATCGCAGGGGTGATACTCGTCAAACATGCGCTTCATGCGCTTTTCTAAGAATGACTCTTCCGCGCTTTTCCCTGGTGCTTGCCCATTGTAGCAAATCGTTACATTATGGGCTTTACAGAAGTTATCCTCAAACTCAGAGGAACCTTCCATGTTACGATACATACGAGATGTATCCTTCATAAGAACCATATTGATTTTCCCGTCAATGATATCCTGCTTCATCCGTTCAAAAGCTGGACGTTTTAACACTGTTCCGGATATGCCGTCATCGATATAGACGTCATATACTTTAATGCCATACTGTTTCGCATAAGTTCGCATGAGGCTCTCTTGATTTGTAATGCTGTCACTGACTGCATTATCCCCGTCTTCACGGGAAATACGGCAATAGATGCCGCCTACATGCAGTTCTTTGCGTATTTGCTCTTTTTGCATGATTTTATCTGAAACCATGCCTCTCAGATAGTCAGGCAGTTGCTTACGCGCATCCTCGTTTGCCATTCGCTTTTCCTCCTTCCTCTACAGACTGTTCCGTTGTTACTGGTTGACTTGATAGCGTTTCTACGATTGCATCGTGTAAAGCATCTGTCAGTGCATGTGCATCTTTCTCCACAGGAGCGATGTTCCGGACATGAAATACATATTGGATGCCATCCATCTGTACTTCAAAGGTTTTTCTTTGAACGCCTCGCATGCGTTCGGAGGTTGATTTTTTAGTGCTCATACCGGTTTACCCGGCATAGGATTGGGGGGTTCCAATATTCCATACGTGCTGGATACAGCCGTATGCTATCGTTCGTGGTTTGTTGTTCCTCTGCCGGTATGGTATGAAACGGGCAGGTATGGGATAGCTTCATAATCCGTGTCGACCTGCTGCCAACGCAGTACGTTGGTATCTGATGCAGGTTCGTTATCGTTTTCATCATTTGCCTAGATGCAAATGATGTTCTTGTCACTTCGTTTCTCATGCGTTACAATCCGTCACATGAGTAGTTATACTATAAAACGTTGTTCCAAGAACCTTCCAACTCTATGACTTTTAACCTTTCTATAAATTTAGAGGATGGATAACCATCACCCTATACTTATAGTATGTTCGGGGCCGATTTTGGTTTTTGGGCTTCAATTCTGCTTTTTCAGTCTCTTTCAAGCCGTTTTACCCCGAACATGGCATGATAACGTCAAAAAGTCCTTGATTTTGGCTCAATTATGGCTTTATACGCCGTTGCGTTACAAACTGTTTACAATTCAAAACGTTGAATCGAATGTGGATTCGCATGTTTTAGAGAAAAATGTTTGTTACACAGATGGCTTTCACTCACGCAGGGTTTGGCAGCCTGCTGGCTAGCTGCCCCTTACCTGCTGGCTTTTGGTGCGGATATCTACTCCTCATATGGCTTGACGCCGCCTTGCACCCCTATGAGCTTTGCCATCTGGAACAGCATTTCCGACCATACCTCCAATGCTTTGAGCGCGGTCTGCTGAAAGCGGGTCAGGAACCGCAGGCAGCAGATGATATCGTTCTCCTGCATGCTTTCGGTATGCTCCGGCCTGAAGCGCTCCTGCTCGATGGCGTATGTTCTAGTAAAGTCCGCTTCCATAATGGAATTCTTCAGTGTCGTGTGGATTTCTCCCACATCGCCGCCGTCCATCTCCTGTACAAAGTGCGCCATCGTCATAAAGTCATCCGGCAGCCCCGTTGCTTTACGCGCATATCGGTTGAAGGCGTCGTACTCCAACCGTGAGAGTTCGTCCTCCGACAGGCAGCGCAGGGTCTTGAGGTAGCGCTCACCGTTCTTCACAGTCCAGTCCGCCGCCTTGGTATTACGCTCCACGCTTGCGTTCAGACTCATCAGCTTCTGCCAGAAGTCAAGCGCTATGGGCGCAGTCTCCTGATAGGTCGCTAGAAGCCTATAGGCATGCATGGCGTAGGATTCCTGTGCGTTTCGTGTCTTTCTTGGAAGAAAGCGTGATTTCCGGAAGTAGAATTCCTCAGAATAATCGACAAAATACTGCTCCTGCTC
>CAYZAW010000098.1:0-2946 GCA_964476505.1 uncultured Oscillospiraceae bacterium
CGCATCAACATAATCCTTATATGTGATCTTTGTGTTCTCAACGATAGCAACGGCGGTATCGTCATTTATGGCGCCGTTAGCCGCACAGCCGCAGGCCATCAGCAACACGGCGGCAAAAAGTGATATCACGCGAATGAAATAAGCAGTACGTTTCATGGACGGATTCTCCTTGATGTATAAATTGCCGAAACCCGGCATACAACCGTCATTTTACTCTTTTCGGGCATATGCTGTCAAATGCCGCATTGTGAAAAAAGCCGGTCAGTTTTGGGGCGGAAGCTTCATGCGATCCCACAAACCGTATTTATGCGTATCGGCGATGGCGTTTATCAGCTTTTCATCTGCATCCGGTACGATGGTGCAAAGGTAACGGATCAGTTCCTTGGCTTCCTCTCGCTTGGTGTGTCCTGCCACGGGGCAGTGTGGCGGCATAACGGGAAGTTCCCGCTTTTTTGCTACGGAAAGCGCATACTTTTCCGGCAGGAATACCAGCGGACGAATGAGCGTTACATCCCGCTTATCCATATAGGTGACAGGTGCAAAGGTGTTCATGCGGCCCTCGTATAACAGGCTCATCAGCAGTGTTTCGATCACATCCTCCCGGTTATGCCCCAGCACCACCTTATTGCAGCCGTATTCCACCGCGGCGTTGTTGAGCGCCCCGCGCCTGAGCTTGGCGCATAGCGCACAGGGATGGCTTTCCTTGCGAATGTTGAACACCACGTCGCCGATATCCGTATGCTTTACTTCAAAGGGTACGCCGATGCGTTCTGCGAAAGCCTCCACTTGGGAGGTATCTGCGTTGGTGATACCTAGATCCAGCATCACCGCCTGCAGCGTGTATTCCGTTTTGGAAAAGCGCTGGTATAGCTTTAGCGCCTCCATCAAAAGCAGGCTGTCCTTGCCGCCAGATACGCCGATCATCAGTCGGTCGCCGTTTTCTATCATATGATATCGCTCGTCCGCCCGGCGGATACAGCCTAACACTCGTTTCATGCACGTTTGCCCCCGTATTTGCTGCATCCTATTATATCGGGTGGCATATTGCGTGTCAAAACAGAAAAACCTTGACCGTTCCACAAAGCTGCGTTATGCTATTATCCATAAAACCGCATACTGTCTTATCAAGAGCGGCTGAGGGACTGGCCCTATGAAGCCCGGCAACCTGTGCATTTTGCATAAGGTGCCAATTCCAGCGGCGGAGCAATCCGCCGAAAGATGAGAAAAATAGAACGCTCATCTACGGATGAGTTTTTTATTTCCCGGCGTGAACCGGGTCAGCTTGAGGACAGGGCGGAATATCAAACAAAGGAGATCAATACCATGGCAAGAACACTGTTTACTTCCGAATCTGTAACCGAGGGCCATCCGGACAAGATCTGCGACCAGATTTCCGATGCCGTACTGGACGCTATGCTGGCGGAGGACCCCAACTCCCGCGTTGCCTGCGAATGCGCCGTTACAACAGGCATGGCGCTGGTGATGGGCGAGGTCACTACCGAATGTTATGTGGATATCCCCAGCCTTGCCCGCTCGGTCATCAAGGAGATCGGCTATGACGACGCGGCTTACGGTTTTGACGGCAACACCTGCGCCGTATTGGTGGCGCTGGATGGGCAAAGCCCCGACATCGCGCTTGGTGTGGACAAATCGCTGGAAGCCAAGGCGGGAGAGATCACCGACCGTTTTGAGACCGGCGCGGGGGATCAGGGTATGATGTTTGGCTTCGCCTGCAACGAAACGGAGGAGTACATGCCCATGCCCATCTACTTGGCGCATGCGCTCACCCGCAAGCTTTCCTCCGTGCGGCGGCACGGCAAGCTGCCTTTCCTCCGCCCGGACGGGAAATCGCAGGTAACGGTGGAATACGAAAACGGTAAGCCCGTGCGCGTAGATACCATTGTGCTCTCCTCCCAACATGACCCGGACGTAACGCATGAAGAGATCGAGGCGGGAATCATCCGCGAGGTCATCAAGTCTGCTATCCCGGCGGCGCTGCTGGACGAGAACACGCGCATTCTGGTAAACCCCACCGGACGGTTCGTGATAGGCGGGCCGCACGGCGATTCCGGCTTGACCGGCCGCAAGATCATCGTGGATACCTACGGCGGCTACGCCCGCCACGGCGGCGGCGCGTTTTCCGGCAAAGACCCCACCAAGGTGGATCGCTCCGCGGCATATGCCGCAAGGTATGTGGCGAAAAACATCGTAGCGGCGGGCTTGGCGGAAAAATGCGAGATACAGCTGGCTTACGCCATCGGCGTGGCAAAGCCCGTGTCTATTCTGGTGGATAGCTTTGGTACGGGCACCGTATCGGACGAGCAGCTTTCCAAGGCGGTGGAAAAGGTATTCGATCTGCGCCCAGAAGCCATCATCGAAATGCTTGGCCTCAGAAAGCCCATCTATCGCAAGACCGCCTCGTTCGGGCACTTTGGCGACCCGTCCTTCCCGTGGGAGCAGCTGGACAGGGTGGAGGCACTTAAGCAGGCGGTAAAATAGGCAAACACATAATCGTTATATAAGCAAAGCAAAGGGCGTGGGCTTTACCGCGCCCTTTGCTAATATCGCTTCTATTTGTAAACATCTCATGTATCACGAATGAATAAACCATGAACAATTCCTAACATTTATGCAATTTAACGCCCGATTCGGGCGTTTTTTTACAAAAGCTGTTTTGCAGTAAAACAAGCTAATTTAGGGCGATTTATGGAATCCTGTTAACAAGCGGCAGGGTTAACAGTTTCCCGCCATTGTTTTACCTTTATACAGTCTGTAAACTGCCAACATAAGAGTGAACGGGAAAAATCGAAAAGGAGAAAAATCATGAAAAAACTGTTGTCTCTTGTGTTGACGCTTGTCATGCTGCTGGCTCTAGCCGCGCCCGCACTGGCAATGACGGACGATACGCTGTCCACCGTCCCGGCCTCCGGCTCGGATTATTATCAG
>CAYZAW010000099.1:0-2880 GCA_964476505.1 uncultured Oscillospiraceae bacterium
ATATTATGATTGATGGCGTAAACTGCTCAGTACATGATGCGGAAAAGCTGGCCGCTTTTGCCCTTTACATAGGGCGGCAGCACGAACACGCCGCCGGAGTTGCGGTCTAGATCCCAATGCTGGCCGTTGCCGATGTAGGCGTTCAATTCCAGCGGCTGATACTGCGTCAACACGCCCACGGTGTCGATATCCGAATTGACACAGTTGCTCAGGGGAAAATCAATGATGCGGTACTTGCCGCCGAAGGGAACGGCGGGCTTTGCCATGTTGGAGGTGAGGATGCCCAGCCGGCTGCCCTGACCGCCTGCCAAGAGCATGGCAACGATATTCTTTTTTCGCATGGTTACCTCCTTTAGTGATTTCAAAAATTGCAAGCAATTTTTGAGCATGCAGGTTTTTTCTGTTCGCCGTTTGGCTCACGGTCGAAAAAACCTGTAAAGTATAAAAACCTCTGGTTTTTTTCCGTTTCGGCGTGCATGCCGCCGAAGCCGGAATATCGTTAAGGGGTGCGCCCCTTAACGATCCCGAGAGAACCGCCCGCAATTTGTAGGGGGCGATGACCACATCGCCCCGCAGGCGTTCTGCGATCAGCCCTCTTCCTGTTCAGGCTCTGCGTTTGCCTCCGGTAAAAACGTGAAGAACGCCGCGCCGAAGGGCGGCAGGCGCAGTACCGCCTGATGCGGCATGCCCTGCTCCGGGTAGGGGTTGGTGTGCACGGGCTCGTTATGCCAGTCCCCCGTGCCGCCAAACTTTACCGCGTCGGAGGAGAATACCTCGGTGAGCGTACCCGCCTGCGGCATGCCCATATAATAGTGTTCCCAAGGCTCCGGCGTAAAATTAAAGGCGCACAGCACTGCGTTTCCGGCGTTGTCGCGCCGTAAAAACGCCGCCACGGAATGGATACTGTCGTTTACGCTGGTCCATTCAAAGCCGTCCCAACTGTCGTCACACTGGTAAAAGGGCGGGGTGGAGCGGTAAAACAGGTTCAGCGCCTTGGTAAAACGGAGCGTTTCCGCGTGCTTGGGATATTCTAATAACAGCCAGTCCAGTCCTTCTGTATATTTCCATTCTATGAACTGTCCAAACTCATATCCCATAAAATTTAATTTCTTGCCCGGGTGCGCCATCTGGTAAGCCAAGAGCAGCCTAAGCTGGGCGAACTTGCGCCAGTAATCCCCGGGGGCTTTGTCCAGCATGGAATGCTTGCCGTGCACCACCTCGTCATGCGAGAAGGGAAGTATGTATTTTTCGGAGAATGCGTAATACATGGAGAAGGTAAGCTTGTCGTGATGGTACTTGCGATACAGGCTGTCCATGCTCATGTATTCCAGCATGTCGTTCATGAAGCCCATGTTCCACTTCATGTCGAAGCCCAAGCCGCCGTCCTTGGTGGGGGCGGTCACAAGCGGGAACGCCGTGCTTTCCTCTGCGATCATCACAGCACCCGGCGTAAGCTCGTGTACGGTGTCGTTTAACTGCCGCAAAAACGCGATGGCGTCTAAATTTTCATGTCCGCCTGTTTCGTTAGGCAGCCAGTCTCCGTCCTGCTTGCCGTAATCCAGATACAGCATGCAGGAGACCGCGTCTACCCGAAGGCCATCCACATGGAACTCCTTGAGCCAGAACAGTGCGTTGGAGATCAAAAAGCTTACCACCTGCGTGCGGCTGTAATCAAACAGCATGGTGCCCCATTGGGGCTGCTCGCCGCGGCGGGGATCGGGATGCTCGTATAAGGGGGTGCCGTCAAAGCGCCTGAGGCCCTGCTCGTCCCGGGGGAAGTGGGCAGGCACCCAGTCCAACAGCACGCCGATGCCCTTTTGATGGGCGCAGTCGATCAGATACATCAGGTCTTCCGGCGTTCCGTACCGGCTGGTCACGGCATAATAGCCCGTGATCTGGTAGCCCCAACTCATGTCGAACGGATACTCGCAAAGCGGCATCAGCTCGATATGCGTGTAGCCCATGCTTGCCGCGTAATCCACCAGCTCCACCGCCATATCCCGGTAGGTGAGCCCTGCACGCCACGACCCGGCGTGTACCTCGTAAATGTTCACCGGCTTATGCAAAAGATCGCCGCGATCCTGTAAATAGGCTTCGTCCCGCCAGCCGATGGGCTGCAGCTCATATACCATGGAGGCGGTGCCGGGAGCCTTTTCCGAGCGCACCGCGTAAGGGTCGGCCTTGTAATTGACGTGCCCGTCCGGCCCGATGATGGCGTATTTATACAGCGCACCATCTGCATCCTCTGCAATGTGCGCCTCCCACACGCCGGTGGAGCCAACGGGGTGCATAGGAGTCACATAGGAGTTCCAATCGTTGAAGGAGCCGATCAGGCTGACGGCGCGGGCGTTGGGTGCCCATACGCCAAAGCGCCAGTAGGTTTTGCCGTCCCGCTGCACACGGTGAGGCCCAAGAGCCTCATACGCGCAGGCACTTTTGCCCTCGTTGAAATAATACAGCGCAACCTCGTCCAGATAATAGCCCATGGATGAACCTCCTGTCGGGATAACGGTAAGGAAATGAAGCATATGTATATAATAGCATTATAGCAGTATTTCTCAAAAGTGAAAACACAAAATAAGGCGGCGGCAAAGCAAGCGCAAAACGAACCGTACGCGCTTGTTTTACCGCCGCACACGGGCTACGGCCGCTTGGAAAGCAAGCAGGCCAAGTCCTCCCGGGTGGTAATGTTTGCGCCGCCGTGCACAAGGTTGGACTGCACAAGCGGCGACAACTCGTCGAACAGCAGCTTTGCGTCCGGCGTCAGCTTGGAAATCATAAACATGGGCGTACCTCCTTTTTCACTTATTGTGGCGTAAAAGCAGGCGGTATAGTCAAACTCCCCGTGCCACGTTTTAACAGAGGCGCAGAGGATAGCTC
>CAYZAW010000100.1:0-2829 GCA_964476505.1 uncultured Oscillospiraceae bacterium
TACGGTGTTCGCTATCATTCCATTCCTCCTTGCCGAAAAAATTGGGACACCGCCGGGCATCCTGCCCGCATTATCTTTATTCGGCAAAAGTGGAGAGAAAATTAAACCTCCGCCGAAAGAGTATTTTCGGCGGAGGTTTATATCATTAGTTATACTTAGTTAATTCATCAGCTTTGCGGTGATATTTGCGGCAATGCCTGCGTCCATGGCTTCCAGTATGGCGGAGGCCTGCTTGGTTTCCATGCGGGAGATGATATAAGCCGCCATGTTTAGGTCGTTCATGGTCACGATCATCTGCGCAGCCTTGTCCGTTTTCATTTCGCTGATGGTTTGTATGGTTTTCTCTCTGTCGTACACCATTTCCTCTAAGCTTTTCTTCTCCGCCGCAAGGGTGGCGCTTTGCTCCTCTAGGCTGGCGCGGGTTTTGCTTTGGCTTTCCGTTTCCGCCTGCACCGCCGCGCGCTCCGCCTCTAAGAGCGTGCGCTCCTCCTCTAACTGCTGGCTTTTGCTCTCGTAATCCTGCCGGGACTGCTCCATGTCTATCAGCGCCTGCTGATACTGCGCGTCCTGCCGCACAAAGAACCCGATCACAGCCGTTTTGAATTGGAACAGGTTGAAATAGTAAAACGCAATGACCGCCAATACCAACAGCATAAGAAACAACGCCAACAACAGCTTGCCGATGCCTTTTCTGGGCTTTTTCTCTTTTTTTTGTTTTGTTTTTTTTGATACGTCCAAATTGGCGCGTTGCGACGCGGAAAGCGCCTCCTCCTCCGGTATGGCTGCGGCTCTATTCACGTCCTTTGCAGGTTTTTGCGGTGTTTTTCTCTTTTGCGGCTGCTTTGCTTCCACGGTCATTCCTCCTTGTAGATCATATAGGACAAGTGCGTATCGATATCCTTGGCCTCCTCCAGCGCAACCTCACGGCGATATTCCTCATACTCCCGGTCGCGCATGTCGTCCAGAACGCCAAGCTCCTTGAACAGGCGGATAGCGCTGTTTTGCAGCTTTTCCCGCTGCCGCTCCAAGGCCGCCAGCTTGTTTTTGCTTTCCTGTATCTGCTCCCGGATATACGGGAAAAACCACTGATACTCCCGCAGCTTTGCGGCCGACTGCCAGTTTTCGGTATCCTTATGGAACTGATCGCGCTCCTCGTCAAAGCGCCGCTGCAAAGCGTTTAGCTGCTCCTGCGCCTGCCGAATCTGCTCATCCATGGCTTTGATGGTGGTTTTCAGCCGGTCATATTCGTCAGCACGAATCTGATAGTATTTTTGTTTTGTAAAAACAAACTGCTTCAATGCCGGTTCTCCTCTCTCCAAAGGAGGTTGTGTTTATGTGCGGTCGCTACTTGATGGTGCGCATACGCTCCACGGTTTGATCGATATTGCAAATATCGTCCACGCCCTGCTTCAACAGATCGTTGATGGGCTTATTCAGGCGCACCGCCTCGTCTATCGCCGGATTGCTGCCCTGCTTGTACGCGCCGATGGAGATCAGATCTTGGCTGTCTCGGTAGGTGGCCAACAGGTTGCGGATGTGGGAAGCCATTTGGTAATGCTCGTCCGGCACGATATCCTTCATCAAACGGCTGATGGAGCCTAAAATATCGATAGGCGGATAATGGTTGTTGTTGGCGATCTTACGGGAAAGGATGATATGCCCGTCCAATATACCGCGCACGGTATCGGAAATGGGCTCGTTCATGTCGTCGCCCTCCACGAGCACGGTGTAGATGGCGGTGATGGAGCCCTTGGCGCTGGTGCCGGCGCGCTCTAGAAGCCTTGGCAGCATGGCGTACACCGATGGCGTATAACCGCGGGAAACGGGCGGCTCGCCCACCGCCATGCCGATCTCGCGCTGCGCCATGGCAAAGCGGGTGAGGCTGTCCATCATCAGCATCACCTTATAGCCCTTGTCCCGAAAAAACTCCGCAATGGAGGTGCCCACCATGGCGGATTTTAAGCGCATCAGCGGGGGAAGATCGGAGGTCGCTACCACCAGCACGGTTTTTCTAAGGCCCTCCGCCTGTAAATCCTTTTCGATAAAATCCTTTACCTCGCGGCCACGCTCGCCCACCAGCACGATCACGTTGATGTCCGCGCCGGAGTTTCGGGCGATCATGCCCAAAAGCGTGCTCTTTCCAACGCCGCTGCCCGCAAATATGCCTAAGCGCTGCCCCACGCCCATGGTCAAGAACCCGTCGATGGAGCGCACGCCGATGGGTAATATGTCCTTCACGCGGGCTCGCTCCATGGGGTTGGGCGGGTCGTTATCGATCGCGTAATACGCATCCGGATACAAAATAGGCCCGTCATCAATGGGTTCGCCCAGCGCGCCTAATATGCGCCCACGCAATAGCTCCGTAACGCCCACGCGCAGGCTGTCGCCAGTGGACACGATTCTGTCGCCGGGGGAAAGGCCGTCCGTGCGTCCAAGCGGCATGAGAATCAGTTTATCCGCCTTAAAGCCCTTGACCTCGGCTGTTACATACTCCCCGGAGTTTCCCATATAAATGCGGCACAGCTCGCCAATGCCCAGAAGAAGCCCGGAGGCCTCCACCGTTAACCCTACGATTTGCGTAATAAAGCCGGTGCGCTCCACGGCACGGATGCGCTGGGCGGCTTGTTCGATTCTGGTCAGATATGCGTCTGCTTTTGTAGCCGCTTGGGACTGCACGATATCCTACCTCTCCAACTGCTCCAAAATACGGTCTGTCATGCGTTTTACCATGGTCGCCGTGCCGTATTGCAAGGTGCTTTCCGCACTGCGGATCAAAACATCTCCCACGGGCACGGCAGTGTCCCGCACGATCTCTATTCCCGCCTCGTT
>CAYZAW010000101.1:0-2293 GCA_964476505.1 uncultured Oscillospiraceae bacterium
CTATATTGCATGAATAGTATCCTGCGGGTATTGTATGATACGCGCAGAAGGGAGCCTGAGTTGCACCATATCCAAGACCTGCAAAACGCCATCGCCTGCCCGCAGCTTACCTGCAACGCACCCATGGCGGCGCATACCACATTCCGCATCGGCGGGTCTGCAGACCTGTTGCTGCAGCCCGTGTCGGAGGAACAGCTGCAAAACGCCATCCTGCAGGCAACGCGCTTTGAGGTGCCCTATGTGGTACTGGGCAACGGCTCCAACGTGTTGGTGCGCGACGGCGGCATTCGCGGCCTTGTGATATTGATTGGCGACGGCATGGGCGGCGTTACCCAAGCCGATACAAAACTAACGGCGGGGGCGGGCTGTTCGCTGACTGCGCTGGCCCGTGATGCGCTTTCCCGTAAGCTGATGGGCTTGGAATGGGCCTGCGGAATCCCCGGTACCGTGGGCGGCGCGGTCGCTATGAACGCAGGAGCTTACGGCGGAGAGATCAAGCAGGTGTTAGACAGTCTTCGGGCGCTGCAAGGCGATAAAGTGCGCTCTATCCCTGCCGATACCGCACAGATGGGCTATCGCAAAAGCCCCTATTCCGCTCCGGATTGCATCGTACTTTCTGCTACCTTTGCGCTTTTGCCGGACGACGGCGGCGCGGCTGTGCGGCAGGCGGACTTTATGGCGCGGCGAAGGGAAAAGCAGCCCTTGCAATATCCCAGTGCGGGCAGTACCTTCAAGCGCCCGGAGGGGCATTTTGCCGGGGCGCTGATCGAGGCGGCAGGGCTAAAGGGGTATTCCGTTGGGGGCGCTGCGGTAAGCACGCTGCACGCGGGGTTTGTGATCAATCAGGGCAACGCAACGGCAAAGGATGTGCTTTGCCTGATGGAAACCGTACAAAACAAAGTGAGAGGTATGTTTGGGGTCACGCTGGAGCCGGAGGTGCGAATCTTAGGCGAAGGCTAGGTGCGAAAGGGAAGGATTGCTATGGCGTTACTGCATCTTTTGATCGTAACAGGTCTTTCCGGCGCAGGAAAATCGCTTGCGCTGAGCCGCTTGGAGGACATGGGCTATTTCTGTGTGGACAACCTGCCCTCTGCGCTTTCCAAATCGTTTATTCAGCTGTGCGAGGATGCCAATCCGCCTGTTACAAAGGCGGCGGTTGCCATCGACGCGCGCGAAAGCATTCTGGGCAGCGACTGGAACAAGGTGCTCTCCGGCATGTGTGCGCCGAATGTGCGCTGTGAGATCTTGTTTTTAGACTGTCGGGACGATGTGTTGGTAAAGCGCTTTCACGAGACCAGGCGCAAGCACCCTCTTGCGCCCTCAGACGGGCTTATCGGCGGCATCAACCGGGAGAGGGAGCTGTTAATGGCCTTGCGGGACAAGGCCACCTATACCATCGATACAAGCAATTTAAAGCCCATCGGGCTTTCGGCGCGGTTGGAGGAAATACTGGGCTACGACTCCAACACCTCTATGCAGCTGATGTTCGTAAGCTTTGGTTATAAGCGGGGCGTTCCCATCGACGCGGATTTCGTGTTCGATATGCGCTTCATGCCCAATCCCTTTTACGAGCCGGAGCTTAGAGCACTTTCCGGCAGAGACAAGCCCGTGCAGGATTACTGCATGGCAAACGAAGCTACGCCCGCCTTTTTTGACAGAACGGAGGCGCTGTTGCAGGGAATCATACCGGGCTTTGCCGCGCAGGGCAAGCAGCGCCTGATGGTGGCGTTTGGCTGCACCGGCGGCAGGCACCGCTCCGTGGCTGCGGCAGAGATCATGACTAAGCGTTTTGCAGACGCTGCCTATAACGTTCGCTGCTATCACAGAGACTTTACACTCGAGGCGCAGGATATTATGGAGCGCTTTAGCCAAAGCGCAACGACCGACTAGGAGACTGCATGGAGTATGCCTTTTTTACAAGCGTAGGCCGTCGCTTTCGCAATGAAGACAGTTATTATGTGCCCAGCCGGAAAGACGCACTGCAGCTTATCATCGTGGCGGACGGCATGGGAGGGCACGCGGCAGGCGCCCGCGCCAGCATGATGGCGGTGGAGGGCGTTTCTTCGCGTATGCGAAAAATGCTGCCGGGTCAAGCGAAGGACAGCATCCAGCAGGTGATAGCCGAGGTCAACGAGGAGATCTATCATCATTCCCGTATTGAGGAAGGCTGCCGGGGCATGGGAACAACGCTGACGCTGGCAGTGCTGGACGGCAGCGGCTATACCGCCGCCAACATCGGAGACAGCCGTTTATACCATTTTGACGGCGAAACCTTAAAGCAGGTAACACACGA
>CAYZAW010000101.1:2303-2603 GCA_964476505.1 uncultured Oscillospiraceae bacterium
GCTTTGTGGCGTATTTGGTGGAAAAGGGCGCTATTACCCGGGAAGAAGCGGCGTACCACCCGCAGCGCAACATCATTACAAAAGCGCTTGGCACCAGCATGCGGGAGCAGGCAGACCTGTTTTACCGCAAGTGGCAAAAGGGAGACATCCTGATGCTTTCAACGGACGGGATGCATGCCTGCCTGACCAATCAAGAAATGATATCGATCCTCTCGGAAAAACAAAGCTTACAGGATGCCGCGGAGCTCTTGGTGACCAGTGCCATCTGCGCCGGTTCGCAGGATAACGTAACGGTGGTAT
>CAYZAW010000102.1:0-2477 GCA_964476505.1 uncultured Oscillospiraceae bacterium
CCGAACGTACTTGCTTGGCAACGAGCTGGGAGAATAGGTAGCCGCCGGATCCCAATCAAAAAGAACATCCAATAGGATGTTCTTTTTGATTCGTATTCTACGTTTATCCATTCCCCCAGCTCACGCGCCAACATGGTGCAAAGCGGGCTTTGCACACTTGCTTTGCAACACAGCGGAGTTGAGCGCCCGCTGTGCGGGATGAAGCGAAACGGAGCTGCGGAAGGAAGGGAGAGCGAGGAAGCGGCTTCCGCCGCAACGCTGCTCGACCATTCCGCACCGGCTGGGAGAATAGGTAGCCGCCGGATCCCAAAACAAAAAGCACCCAATAGGGTGCTTTTTGTTTTGCGCTCTTGCTTACTCTTCTACCCGGAAATGTGCGCCAAAGGTAGCCTCCAAGTCCTGCAAGGCTGGGTCTTGATCTTCCACCGACACCGCCAGCCGGTAGGCGCTGTTCACTTCCTGCAAAAGCGCTTCCACTGCCTTAAAATTGCTGGGCACCTTCATGACAGTGGCCATGGCTGCATTAGACGGAGCAAAAAGTACAGAAAACGTCTTATCTTCCAACCGTGCCCCCTTTGCACGCTCGGCAGGCACGTAAATATGCAATTGGTTCCGCTTTTTCATTTCCAGAAGTAATTGCTTCCATATGGCATTGGCGTCACCGCTATTGGGCTCTTGCGGATCGCTCTTGGCTTTTGCGGAAGCTTCGCTTTTAGGCGGTTTGGGGAGAACAGGCGCGGCAGTCTCAGCAGGCGCAGGAATAGGCTCGTCCGCCCAAGGAAGAGGTTCTGCCTCCATAAACGTACCGGAAGCGGGTGCATCCTCCCATGGAGGGCGCTCCTCGGATGGGGAAGATTTGCTTGCTGCTTTCGAGGGAGTATTGGATTTCGCATTCGGTGCGGCCTGTGCGGCGGGGAGCGTTACCGTGCCGCTTTGCAGCGCTGAAAGAGCCGCTTCCAGCTTGATTACCCGCTCCTCCAACGCCAGCAGGCTTTGCTCTTCCTGCGGGCGGCAAAGAGCAACAAGCGTGCTTTCAACAAGCAAGCGCGGGGAGGCAACGGCTTTCAGCTTAGAGGAGGCGTCGATCAACGCCCGCATAGCGCGAAGGAGATTCGCCTCGGAGGCGCTTTCTGCCTGCGTTTTATACTGCGCCATGGCTTCCTTGGTGCAGTCCAATATGTCCGCGCAGTCTCCGCAGGTATGCGCTAGAAGCAGTGCACGGTAATGGCGAATCAAATCCTGTAAAAATACGCCAACGTCCCGCCCGCTTGCAATCACACCGTCGAACCGGCGGAGCGCTTCCCCTGCGTTTCCGTTAATCAACGCGTCGGCGATCTCCGACAGAAAATCCTGCTGCATGCAGCCAAGCACATCAAATACATCCTTCGCGGTCACATGATCCCCGCAGAAGGATAGGCATTGATCCGCCAAGCTCAACGCATCGCGCATGCCGCCCTCGGCAGCCCGGGCAATGGCAATCAAGCCGTCCTCGTCTATGGAAGCACTGGCTTTATCCAACACGTTTTTTAGCGTTGCGGTAATGTTCTGTACGGAAAGCCGTCGAAAATCAAACCGCTGGCAGCGGGACACGATGGTGGCAGGCAGCTTTTGCGGCTCCGTGGTGGCAAGAATGAATACCACATGGGCAGGTGGCTCCTCCAACGTTTTTAACAGCGCGTTGAAGGCTTGATTGGTCAGCATGTGCACCTCGTCGATGATGTACACCTTGCGCTGCATGTTCAGCGGCGTATACCGGGCGTTGTCGATGAGGGTGCGTACATCGTCTACGCCGTTGTTACTGGCGGCATCGATTTCTATAATATCCACCGCGTCCTCGGAAAGATACCGGCGGCAGCTATCGCAGGTTGTGCAAGGCTCCCCATCCGCGGGAGAAAGGCAGTTGACCGCCCGGGCGAGAATTTTTGCAGAGGTGGTTTTGCCCGTGCCGCGGGAGCCGCAGAACAAATATGCGTGCGCAATGTGCCCCGTGCGCACCTGATTTTTCAATATGGTGGTGATGTGCTCCTGCCCGATCACGTCCGAAAATTGCAGCGGGCGGTACTTGCGGTATAATGCGGTATAGGCCATGATGCGCCTCCTTATGGATGATCATCTTATTCTACCATGCCGCGTGTGCGAAAAAAAGCGTTAGCAAAGACGTTCGCGGGTAAGAATAAAGTAAATATATTTGCGGGCTACGAACAGAAACAGTACAATGGTATCAGTTCCTGATAAAAACGCAGCAACACAAAATATAATAGAAGTGGAGTGTGAAATACTATGTCCTCATTCGCAAAACGTATGGACGGTATATCCGGCAGCGTGATTCGTGAGCTTTTCAAACTCATGGCCGATCCGGAGATCATTTCCTTTGGCGGCGGTAATCCCGCAAAGGAATCCTTCCCCATCAAGGTTGTGGAAGAGATCACCAACGAGGTTCTGGAACAAAACGGTGCCAAGATTTTGCAGTATGGCAC
>CAYZAW010000103.1:0-2421 GCA_964476505.1 uncultured Oscillospiraceae bacterium
TGCTTGCCGTCTTTTCCGTCCCCCTTCACAAAGGAGGTATGGGTCAGCGCCGTTTGCAGCAGGGTTTCGTCCGCAAACACATACCCCATGCGTTCCTGCAGCAAAGCCAGCTTGTTATGTTCTGCCATTGTTCCTGTTTACTCCAATTACACAGCAAAGCTTAAAAATGCCCGCACCACGATTTGATGCGGGCAGCGAAAACCTAAAGCGTTTAGTGGCCTTCCACATAGCTGACGATGTCGCCAACCGTGCGGATCTTGGGAAGCTCTTCGTCCGGAATTTCGATGTCGAATTCCTGCTCGAGATCCATAATGAGCTCAACCACATCCAGCGAGTCCGCTTTGAGGTCTTCAATGAGGCGAGACTCCAGGGTGATGGTAGAAGCATCAATATCCAATTGCTTTGCAATAATATCGCGAACTTGGTCGAACTTCATTCTTAAGTGCTCCTCTCCGTACGTCACACTGCACTGTGACACCAACAATAGTTTAGGTCACAAGACCCGTTCTGTCAATGGCGAATCATCCAATATCATGCATCCGGCAGCGCCTGTACCGCTTCCGCAATGGTTTGGGTCACGTTGCCGCGCACATATTTGACCGCCTGCATCAATGCTGCCGCTATGGCTTTTGCGTTGGAGCTGCCGTGGGCTTTGATGATACCGCCGTTGATGCCCAACAGCGGCGCGCCGCCATACTCTGTATAGTCCATCTTCTTTTTAAAGCGCCGGAATGCGGGCTTTGCGATGGCCGCGCCGATCTTGCTTTTTGTATCCGCCATCAGCTCGGTTTTTAGCATTCCCACCAGCACGGAGGCCAGCCCCTCCGTATACTTTAATACGATGTTTCCGGCAAAGCCGTCGCATACGATCACGTCAAAGTCGCCGGAAAGTACGTCACGCGCCTCGCAGTTGCCAACAAAGTTCACCTGCGCCTGCTCCAAAAGGGGGTAAGCGGCTTTGGTGAGCTCGTTGCCCTTTTCTGCCTCCGCGCCGTTGTTCAATAAGCCCACGCGGGGGCTTTTTACGCCCATCACGCGCTCCATATAGGCCGAACCCATCACCGCAAACTGCTGCAAATAGCTGGGCTTGCAGTCTACATTGGCGCCGCAGTCGATCAACAGCACGCAGCCCGTTGCCGTTGGCAGCACGGGAGACAGCGCCGGGCGTTTTACGCCGGGCAGCCTGCGAACAAGCAATGTTGCACCGGTCAATACCGCGCCGGTGCTTCCCGCGGACACCACCGCCTCCGCCTCGCCGTTTGCAACCGCCGTTAGGGCTTGTACCAAAGAGGACTCTTTTTTGCGCTTGATAGCCACCGTGGGCTGCTCGGAGCAGCTGATGACCTCCGGCGCGTGCACCACCTTGACCCGCGCCGCATCGTGTGCATGCGAACCTAAATAGGAAGTGATTACCGCCTCGTCTCCAAAGAGCAGCAAGGACAGCTCCTTCTCCTGCTCCATGGCCATGATAGCGCCGTCCAGCACTGCCTGCGGCGCGTTATCTCCGCCAAATACGTCTACTGCGATCCACATATACTGTGTTCCTCCTGTTTGCTGCCAAACCGTTGCGTTATTACGCAAAAGGCAGAAAACTCACATGGAATTTTCTGCCTGTTTTGCACTTTTTCACGCGGCAAGCCTGCCGCAGTCAAATGGCGTTAGGCGTTGGCTGCGTCGTTCTTGGCTTTTTCAGTCGTGTCAATGACCTGACGGCCATCGTAATAGCCGCACTTCTTGCAAACTCTGTGCGCCAGCTTGGGCTGATGACACTGCGGGCAAGCCACGATGCCGGGAATGGAGAGCTTGAAGTTGCTCGCTCTGCGCTGATCGCGCCTAGCTTTCGACGTTTTTCTCTTGGGAACTGCCATGATTACACCTCCTCACCATCGGTACGCAGCGCCGCCAAAGCGGAAAGCGGATGATCGGGCTTTGCCAGATCCCTTCCGCAGGAGCACCGCGCTGTATTCAAATTGCATCCGCAAACGGGGCAAAGCCCCTTGCAATCCGCCTTGCACATGCTAACGATCGGCAGGTGCAGCAGCAGATTATCCAACACCATTTGGGAAATATCCAGTGTATCCCCCTCGTAGGCGTAGCTGTCTTCCTCCGCGGCCTCCTTCACGAACCGTTCCGTATAGGAACAGGAAAGGGGCTCTAAAAAGGGCTCTGCGCATCTGGCGCAGGTGGCGCATAACACCGCCTTGATTTCTCCCGTAAGGGTGAACGCTTTTGCCTCGAACACGTACGTGCCCGCAACCTCCACCGGCTCCGCAAAGGAAAGCTCCCGCCCCTGAAACTCCATGGGGGCGACAGGCTCGGCAAAAGAAAAGGCGAAGGGTTCGCCCGGCAGCTTCATCGCCGCCGCTACAGAAAGCTTCATGGCATATGCCTCCAAAGTCAACCATCGTTTATTTTATCCGC
>CAYZAW010000104.1:0-2297 GCA_964476505.1 uncultured Oscillospiraceae bacterium
CGGCATACCTAAATTGCGCCATGCCGCCGCTGTTTGCCATGCCGGAGGCATTGGCGCGTGAGATCACTGCGCAAACAGGCAGTAAAACGCTCCGGCCGTTATGGAAAAAGAGCGTATCCATGTTCCGCAAGAACATCGCAAAGCAGCAGCTAACGGTATCCGTGCTCGACCCCAAGCTTGCCCTGCTTACGCCCCAAGCGCTTACACTGCCTATGGCGGAGCTTATGGAAACCGGCAGCTTTACCTACACACAGGAGCAGTACCTAACGCATTATGAGCGACTGACGAAGCTTACTGATCGATACGAGAACGTGCGTGTATCCATTCGCGATGACATTGCGTCCAATATGCTCTTATATGCCAAAGAGGACACAGGCGTGGTAATGGCTAAAGCAGACACGCCCATGTCAGCATTCGTGATACAGGAACGCAATATGATTAACGCAGTATGGGATTATATGAAGGGAAGCGGCGAAGCGCATAGTATAAAATAGAGCACTTCGATCGATATTCAACAGGGATGGTACCTTATGCTTTCTCGTTTGGCGTATCCGCATGCGCCAATTCCCGATCACGCTGATAGAGTTCTTCCGTTGCAAGCGCTATTTTCGTCACAGAAAAATCGTCACCCTGGGGATAGATATACAGGGTATCCGAGGTGGTATTCAAATCAATGCAGTCGCCAAACTTGCCGAGATAATCATACTCGATATGGCAAGAGTACAACGCCGGAACCGGGATCGCTAAGCGGTACTCCTCTCCCTGGCAGCATCCTTCCAATACAAACCCCTCTTGGCTGTGCGTAAGCGTTGCCATGCCGATATCAATGTATCGCTTTGCATTTGGCAACGCATCGACCCGGGCCTGTATTTGAAGGCGGTAGTTGCCATCTTCAATCTCTTTTCGAACGTTTTGCCTTTCCCATTCGTACCAATCCGGAATATGCGAAAACACCGTTTCTCCGTTTATAGAAACAAGCTCGCCCAGCGGAGTCATTTCCCATTGGTGGTTGCACGCCTCACAACGCAGCATTGTTTTCTCGGAAGACATACGATACTCCGCACCACATACGGGGCATTGATACAGTACTTTGTGAAGACCTTTTGCGCGATCATTATAATGGACTTCCACCTTGTTATCCTTCTGCCATTGAAAGTCATCATACCAAAACGCATCTCGGATGGCAGTATTGATGCTTTCGTAGGATGCGGCAGCAATCTCCTCCGGTTTCATCAGACAGGTCATGACAGCGCGCGTTCCCTTTACATGATGATCCGGCAAATTCCAGAAGGGCGAATTGATATGATGCCCATGGCATATCAGCGTTACCAGCGGTACTTTTAGCAGCTTGACCAGTTTCCCAAGCGACTCCGGCAGCACAGCCGTTGTCCCGCACAAAGCATAACGAGCCTCCGGATACACGACCGCAATATCTCCCCGTTTTACCACGTTACGCAGATGCCGTACTAATATGGTGTCACTTGTAAACTTTCTTGTGCAGATGCAGCCAAGCAAGCGAAGCAGCCATTCCCGCTTTAGAAAGCCGTCTATGGCTACCACATAATTCGCGCGATGGGGAAACACCGCCGCCGTTGCAACCTTAAAATCCATAAAGGCATTGTGATTGCACAGCAATAAATACGGTGGTTTGATACCATCCATATTCACGCGTTCGATCTTGTTTCTATGGGTAACTAGTGCGGGAAAGGAAAGAGCCCAAACCAATGGCAGCAAATGCTGCCGGCCCGGTTTTTTCGTCATATCGAAGCGCGGTGTACTATCTAGCATGAATAGTTACTATTCCTATCTTCAAATTTCCATTTTCATGTATTCTATCATTGAACACTTTGATAGGCAAGAAAGTCACATAACGGTTCGCGTGATCTGTTGTCTTATCCTACTATATAGATTGGTTGTGTGAAAGGAAACAGTGAGGTGCGATAAGCCTATATACAAACAACCAACCCAAAGCACCCTCCTACATAAAAGATGTTCGGATTGGTTGTGGTTGGCGCGCCCGACACGATTTCGGTATTTGCTCATTTCAGGCTGGCTTGCTTGCGCTTCGCGCTATGCAAGCCGCCTTATTCGCGCAACCGGCCCCTAAAAAACGCCGCACTGTGGCGTTTTTGCCTGCTAACGCAGGCCGGGGCTTCGAATCGTTTAAAATAACTGTGCCAATAGAAAAGCCACTCCCTTTCGGGGTGGCTTTTCTATTGGCGCGCCCGACACGATTCGAACGTGCGGCCTACAGAGTCGGAGTCTGTCGCTCTATCCAGCTGGGCTACGGGCGCATG
>CAYZAW010000105.1:0-2171 GCA_964476505.1 uncultured Oscillospiraceae bacterium
TCCACCTCGATCTCGAAGGCCAAGCCCTTCTGTTCTTTTATTTTGCAGAGGGTGCGAATCTTATCCAAGGTATCCGGCAGAAAGGACTGCCCGCCGTAACCCGGGTGCACGCTCATCAAAAGCACCATGTCGCAGTATGCAAGATGCGGTTCTGCCGCTGATACGGGGGTTTCCGGGTTCAGCACAACGCCACCCTTCTTTCCGGCAGCGTGGATATCGCATAACTGCTCCTGTACCTTAGGCTCCGCCTCCACATGGAAGGTGAGGATATCCGTACCCGCCTCCAAAAACCGGCTGATCCAGTTTCCGGGGGCGTCCATCATCAGGTGTACGTCCAGCGGAAGCTTGGTATGGGGGCGTATGGCCTTTACCATGGGCGGGCCGAATGTGAGGTTGGGTACAAAATGCCCGTCCATCACGTCCACATGCACATAGTCCGCGCCCCAATCGGAAAGGCGTTGTACCGCACTGCCCAGCGCCGCGTAATCTGCAGAAAGGATAGAGGGTGCGATCTTAATCATAACGATGCTTCCTCATTTCGTGAAATTGCTCTGCCAGCGTTACATACCGCGCATACCGCTCCGGGTGCAGCGCGCCCGCATCCAGCAGCTTTTTGACGGCACAGTCCGGCTCGCTGATATGCATACAGTCCGGAAAACGGCAATCCTTGGGGGCATCCCCAAACTCCCGGTAGCAAGCGTCCAGCTGGGATTGCTCCAGCACGGGCAGGTCAAACAGGGAAAACCCCGGCGTATCCAGCACCGCGCCGGTTTTATACGGCCACAGCTCCGCATGCCGGGTGGTGTGTTTCCCATGCTCGGTCTTCCTTGCAAGGCCGCCGGTTTCCAGCTGTAATGCTGGCATCAGCCGGTTCAGCAGTGAGCTTTTACCTACCGCGCTCTGCCCGGCAAAGCAGGATACCTTGCCTGCGAGCAGGTCGGACAATGCCTCCGCGCCCTGCCCAAGCTTTGCAGACACCACCAGTGTGCGGTACGCGGCGTACTGTGCGGCGATCTCCGATATGGCAGCGTTATCTGCCTCGTCGCACTTGTTTAAAACGATCACAGGCTCAATATGCAGCATTGCCGCCTGCAGCATAAGTTTATCGCACAAGCCTAAGTCCGCCTTGGGTGCGGACAGCGACAGCACAATGATCAGCTGATCGATATTCGCTGCCGGCGGCCTTGTTAACGCGTTTTTTCGCGGCAGTATTTTTGTAACGGCAGGCATGCCGTCTTGCTGCTCTTCAATTTCCACCCGATCTCCGCATAGCGGCGTAATGCCCTCCTTGCGAAAGCGCCCGCGCGCCTTACAGGTCAGTTCTTCGCCGGTGTCGGTGAGTACGGTATAAAACCCGCCGATTCCTTTTAGCAGCAGTCCGTTTTGCATGGCTTACCCCCAGTAGGAGAACAGGGCGCTGGTGCGGCGTACCTCTACGCCGTTTACATAGATGACCAATTCCTGTTCGCCGCCCACATCCGCCACGGCGGTAAAGGAAACCTCCGCGTCATCGCTAGCGTCTAGGGTTGCCTCGTACAACACTTCCTCGTACGCGATCTCTCCAAATTTGCAGGGCATGGTAACGGTCAGCGCCGAATCCGCCTCCACCTTCCCCATTTTAAGCAGTATCTCTGCGCCATAGCTGGCGGGCAGCATGCGGCATACCGTTAGCAGCACGGGCGTGGTCAGCTCTACGGATTCTCCCGCCGCGGGAGACTGAATGAACACCTGCCCGTCCTCTTCGATATCCTCCGGCGTTAAACGCCTGATCTTGATCGTGGTAAAGCCCCATTCCTTCAGCGCCATCAGCGCTTCCTCGGCAGGCTGCTCCAATACGGAGGGCATTTCCATGTTGGCGCTGGGCTCTCCGCTGATATAAAGGTCGATTCTGTCGCCCTCAAACACGGTATCTCCCGCCGCAGGCTCCTGCTGATACACGGTGCCCAACGGGTGCTCGGTAATGCGATACTCCACTGCACCTAGCTGCAAGCCGCTGTCCTTGAGGCTGATTTCCGCCTCCGCCAGAGATAGCCCCAAAACATCCGGTACCACCGGCATCAATACGCCGGCGCTTACCGCCACGCTGATGGTACCCCCGGCCTTTAGACCTGTGCCTGCCTCCGGCGTTTGGGAAATGACCACACCGGAAGGATGGATGGCGCTTTCAATGG
>CAYZAW010000106.1:0-2144 GCA_964476505.1 uncultured Oscillospiraceae bacterium
CGCATGAAGGGCAAAGCGCTTCGCGGCAATGAGATCACTTACGGCGAATATGGTCTGGTCGCCCTCGATCCCGGTTGGATCACCAGCAATCAGATCGAGGCCGCTCGTGTGGCCATGACGCGTTATATCAAGCGCGGCGGTCAGGTATGGATCAAGATCTTCCCTGACAAGCCCGTTACCGCAAAGCCCGCCGAGACCCGCATGGGTTCCGGTAAAGGCTCGCCCGAGTACTGGGTAGCCGTTGTAAAGCCCGGCCGCGTGATGTTCGAGATCGCCGGTGTGGACGAAGCAACCGCAAATGAGGCTCTGCGCCTCGCAGCGCATAAGCTGCCCATCCGCGGGAAGATTGCCAAGAAGGAAGTAGGTGGAAGCGATGAAAGTAAGTAAGTTCCGTGAACTGACCACTGAAGAACTGGTGGAGCGCGAGCGCGAGCTCAAGACCGAGCTTTTTAACCTCCGCTTCCAGCTGGCTACCGGCCAGTTGGCAAATCCCCAGCGCATTCCCGAATGCAAGAAGGACATTGCCCGGGTGAAAACGCTGCTGCGTGAGCGCGAGCTCAAAGCAGCGGCCCAGTAAAGAAGGAGGCGTTAAACCATGGAAGCAACAGTTCGAGGGTACCGCAAGACCCGCGTAGGCGTGGTCGTAAGCGATAAGATGGACAAGACCATTGTGGTCGCCATCAAAACCAAGGTTCGCCATCCCCTTTACGGCAAAATGGTAAACCGCACCCACAAGTTTAAGGCGCACGACGAGGAGAATGCCTGCGGCGTTGGCGATACCGTGAAGATCATGGAAACCCGCCCCATCTCCAAGGATAAGCGCTGGCGCTTGGTGGAGATCGTTGAGAAGGCCAAGTAATTAACATCCGTACAGCAGGAGCTGTCGTAAGAAGGGTTCGTTCTTATGGCGAGGCCTGCAACTACAAGGAGGAAAGAACATGATACAGCCACAGACCAGGTTAAAGGTCGCGGACAACTCGGGCGCGAAGGAAATCATGTGCATTCGCGTACTGGGCGGCTCGTTCCGCAAATCCGCCAACATCGGCGACGTGATCGTCGCTTCCGTTAAGTCGGCGGCTCCCGGCGGCGCTGTCAAGAAGAAGGACGTAGTACGCGCGGTCATCGTGCGCTCCGTCTCCGGCGTTCATCGTGCAGATGGCAGCCATATCCGCTTCGACGACAATGCAGCCGTTATCATCGGCGACCAGAAGCAGCCGAAGGGCACGCGTATTTTCGGGCCTGTTGCACGCGAGCTGCGTGAGCGGGATTATATGAAGATCGTGTCTCTCGCCCCCGAAGTTCTGTAAGGAGGAACGACAATGAACAAGCTGAACGTCAAAAAAGACGATACCGTCGTCGTCATCTCCGGCAAAGACAAGGGCAAGGAAGGCAAAGTGATGGTTGCGCTGCCGCAGGACGGCCGCGTGATCGTACAGAACGCCAACATGGTCACCCGCCACAAGAAGCCCCGCAAGCAGGGCGAGGCAGGCGGCCGCATCCAGCAGGAAGGCACCATCAACGCCTCCAACGTAATGCTGGTTTGCCCCAAGTGCCACAAGGCCACCCGCGTAGGCCATGCCTATGACGGCGATAAGAAAGTCCGCGTTTGCAAAAAGTGCGGCAAGAATATTGACTGAGGCAGAAGGAGGAAAGACAAGTGGCTAAGAAAGCAGAAACCACGCAGGCTCCCGCCAAGAAGAAAAAAGGCGGCGCAGAAGCGAAGCCCTTCACCCAAGCTCCGCGCCTCAAGGTGAAGTACGCTGACGAGGTCGTCAAGCAGCTCAGCGAGAAGTTTGGCTACAAGAACGTCACCGAGATCCCCAAGCTTGAAAAGATCGTGCTCAACATGGGCTTGGGCTCCGAAAAGGATAACCCCAAGGGCTTAGAGAGCGCGCTCAACGAGCTTGCGACCATCGCGGGACAGAAGCCGGTCGTCACCAAGGCGAAGAAATCCGTCGCAAACTTTAAGGTACGCGAAGGCATGAACATCGGCGCCAAGGTAACGCTGCGCGGCGACCGCATGTACTACTTTGCCGATAAGCTTATGAACATCGTGCTGCCCCGCGTGCGCGACTTCCGCGGCATTTCGGACACCAGCTTTGACGGCCGCGGCAATTATGCCATGGGCGTTAAGGAACAGCTGA
>CAYZAW010000107.1:0-2142 GCA_964476505.1 uncultured Oscillospiraceae bacterium
TTTTTCGCTATCTGGCAAAGCCAGCTTCTCACATCGCATTTCCCATCGAACGAGTCAATGGCGCGCATTGCCTTAAAAAACGTATCGCTGGTGATCTCGTCTGCCGTCTGTGCATTGCGGCAAAGCTTCAGCAGGTATTTATGCACGGCGTTAAAATGCTCCAGATAGATTTTTTCAAACGCGGCTTCTGTCACTTTCTCACCTCCTTTATCTATTAGACTTGAAAAAGCAAATAATCTTACAAACTATTTTGCAAAAAACCTAATAACTTTACTATATTCTATCTCTCTCATCTGCTATTGTAACAGCATTATAATACAAACGCAGTTTTAATATTTATCATCGGGCGCTCACTTCGCTTTCATGAATAAATGCTTTCTCTTCTGTGGAACTCCCATGCATAGAATGAAAAGCATTATACCATGCAGCGGTGTATGTTCAAATTTGTACGCTACCATATCCGGTGCGTGAGGCTATATGCTATACTGATAACGCAATTCATATGAAGGAGAAGGCTATGGAACGATGTGCATGGTGCTGCGACAACGGCATCAATCAAAAGTATCATGACGAGGAATGGGGAATCCCGGTGCATGACGACAGAAAGCAGTTTGAGTTTTTGATGCTAGAGGCCATGCAGTGCGGCTTGAGCTGGAACCTGATGCTAAAAAAACGCGAGATATTCCGTGCATGCTTCTCGGGCTTTGATTACGAAGAGATCGCGCGGTATACGGAATGCGATGTGGAGCGCATCATGCAAACGGAGGGGATGATCAAATCCCCAAGGAAGATCAACGCGGTCATCAATAACGCAAAAGCGTTTTTAAAGATCATTGCAGAACACGGCAGCTTTGACAGTTACCTGTGGGCATACACGGGCGGGAAAACCATGGTGTACCGCAAGCACCAACAGGGCTTTTATGAGGTCAAAAACGAGCTTTCCGACGCGATCGCCGCCGATCTAAAAAAGCGCGGCTTCCGCTATTTGGGCTCCATTACCGTGTATTCGCATTTGCAGGCCTGCGGTATCATCAACGATCATGAGCCTATCTGTTTTATGTACCCTATGCTGCTGGAACAGAGCAATACGCAGTTTGTGGAATAGCGCTTGTAAAAGCGTTGGGAACCGCAGCAGGCTGTGCCGATGGGCGGCTGATATATTCCTTTCGCCTGTTGTGAGGCTTTTACGGCGGTGCTATAGTAAGCAAGATGCAACAACCCTGTTACGGGTCATTTCTTTGGAGAGGAACAAGCAAAGCGGCGGCAAAACCGCCCGCAGCTTACGGGATGTTATGGTTACGATACTGTTGGTGATTATTTATGCCTCGTTTATCTCGCTCGGCCTGCCGGATTCCCTGTTCGGCGTGGCTTGGCCGGTGGCGCACTTGGATCTGGGTGTGGACTTGAGCTTTGCCAGCCTGCTCACCATTGTGGTTGGCGCATGCACCTCCTGCATGAGCATGTTCTCCGGCCGCTTTATCCGAAAGTTCGGCACGGGCCCTGTTACGGCGGTCTCCGTACTGCTGACGGCCATCGGCTTGTTCGGCATTTCCGTTTCGCCCTCCGTTTGGTGGATGATATTTTGCATGATCGTGCTGGGCATTGGTGCTGGCGCGGTGGATGTTGGCCTGAACGATTATGTTTCCGCACATTACAAGGCGCAGCATATGAACTGGCTGCACTGCTTCTGGGGCATTGGCGTTACGGTGAGCCCGCTTATCATGTCTGAGTTTTTAAAGAACGGCGCGTGGCGAAGCGGCTACCGCGCGGTAGGCTTTATTCAGATCGGCTTTACGGTACTGCTGTTCATTGCCCTGCCGCTTTGGAAAAAGGTTGCCGCAAAGAACGCGGCGACGGATGCGGCGGAGCCGGTGCCCGAACCCGAGCCCGGTGCAAAGCCCATGCGCCTGCCGGGGGTCAAGCTTGCCATGGCGATGCTGGCGCTGTACTGCGGCTTTGAGTACATTTTAGGCACGTGGGGCGCAAGCTTTTTGATCCACACGCGCGGAATAGAAGCATCCGTTGCGGCGCAGTGGGCATCCATGTACTACGGCGGCATTATGCTGGGTAGGTTTGTTTCCGGCTTCTTCTCCATGAAGCTTAGCGATAAAACGCTGATTCGCGGCGGCATTGCCGTAATGA
>CAYZAW010000108.1:0-2070 GCA_964476505.1 uncultured Oscillospiraceae bacterium
CAGTTGGCAGTGAAGCGTACCGCCAGCGCCAACTAAGCCCCCGAAACATACAAAACATAAGGCTCTTCCATCAAACTGGGAGAGCTTTTGTTTCGCACGGAAGTGTTGCCATATATTAATGGTTTATTCACGATTGCGGTCTGTTATAATGGTATAATAACAAAAACGCCAATACGCATCACAAGAAAAACGATGGTTTACTATAGGAGCGTATGCCAAAGAACAGTCATTACAAAACGGCGGCGGACCTGCGCGAAAAGCGCGGTGCGTTAAACAAAGCCGCAAAAAAAACCCACTACCGCGCTGCATCCCGTGCAAGGCGCGTGCGTGTTCGCGCTGTACTGGACGCAATAAAAAAGAAGTTGGCGCCCGTGTACGCGTTTTTTCGCAGACTGTCCAAGCGGGGCAAGATCATCATTGGAGCGGGAGCACTCGTGATCATTGCGGTGCCGGTGATTCTTATTTGTACGGCAGGCGGTCAAAATAAATCGCAAACGGCGGTGAACCCGCAGGCGGCAGAAACGCTTACCACAGGCGATTCCCCGCAGGCGATAGACCTTCTGGAGGCAACGCCATCCCCCACGCCGCTGCCTACGCCAACACCGGAGCCTCATCCGGATATCGAAGCGTTCAAGCAGGGCATAACAGCCCCCTTGGTAGCCGTGATACAGGAGCGCCTGATGGACTTGGGCTATATGGACTGGGATGAACCTACAGAGTACTACGGGCCGCAGACCAAGTCCTCCGTAAAGCTGTTTCAGCGGCAGCACGGGCTGACCATTGACGGCTGCATCGGCTCCGAAACATACGCGCTTTTACTGTCTGAAGAGGCGCAAAAATATACGGTCTCCATAGGCGTTGAGGGTACGGACGTAAAGGAATTGCAGATCCGTCTGCGCGAGTTGGGGTATATGGACAAAGCCACCGAGTTGTTCGGCACGGAAACCGAAGCGGCGGTAAAGAAATTTCAGGAACGCAACGGCCTTTCCGCAGACGGTAAGGTAGGGGAGCAAACGAGAGAAATGCTGTACAGCGAAGATGCCAAGGCAAATTACTTTGAGCGCGGCGAGGTCAGCGAAAAGCTGAAGCGCTACCAGAACCGCCTTGCCAAGCTGGGGTACTTAACCACCACGGCAGACGGCAAGTACGGAAACGATACGGAGAACGCCGTAAAGCGCTTCCAGGAGCGCAACGGCATCATTGCCGACGGTTACCTCGGCCCGGCAACCATCGAGTACCTGATGTCTTCTGACGCGCAGGCGAACGCGCTGATGATCGGTATGCGCGGCTCCGACATCCAACGGGTGCAGGAGCGCTTGAAGGAACTCAACTATTTAAGCGGCAAGGCGGACGGATACTTTGGCTCCAAAACAGAAGCCGCCGTACGCGCCTTCCAAAGCCGCAATGGGCTTTCCTCCGACGGTAAGGTAGGGAAGAACACCTTAAGCGTATTGATGTCCTCCAAGGCGAAGAAGGCCTCTTCTACCGGCGGTACCGCCACCGTTCCCGATACGCCAAGCTCCGGCGGCGAAAGCTCCTCCGGCGGTGAAAGCTCCTCCGGCGGCGAGAGTTCTTCGGGCGGCAGCTCCACAAGCACGCAGAAAGGCACGGTGGAGAGCTTCATCTCCATTGCAAAGTCCAAGCTGGGCTGCAAGTATGTGCGCGGTGCAAAGGGTCCCAATTCCTTTGACTGCTCCGGCTTTGTATACTGGTGCCTCAATCAGGCGGGTGTATCGCAGGGGTATATGACCTCCTCCGGCTGGCAAAAGACCACCAAGTATCAGAAGATCAAGAGCATGAGCAGCCTTGAGCGGGGCGATGTGGTCAGCTTCAAGGGGCATGTGGGTATTTACCTTGGCGGAGGGCAGATGATAGATGCCTCCTCCAGCGAGGGCAAGATCCGCATTTGCAGCAGCATCCAAAGCTCCAGCTATTGGACGCGCAACTTCGTCTGCGGATACAGAATATTCTAAAGTATAAAGCAACAGAAAAGCGCGGTGTCATATGACACCGCGCTTTTCTTGTATAAGTCCGAAAGAACAACCGGCAAGGGAGAAGCCGATTTCTTAC
>CAYZAW010000109.1:0-2025 GCA_964476505.1 uncultured Oscillospiraceae bacterium
GCGGTATAGTCAAACTCCCCGTGCCACGTTTTAACAGAGGCGCAGAGGATAGCTCCTACAACAGAATTCTGCCCCATGTGTTATCCTTATTCCACGTTGCCTGCAGCGGTGATAAGCGAAAGCAGCTCGGCCTTGTAAGCGTCGGTGTATAGGTCGGGTAGGGAACGCAGCAGGTCGGCGGCGGTGTGAAGAGAAGCTGTGCCCGCGTATTCGGATTGGCGAAGCACCATACCGAATTCTGTAACAGCCGCTGCCAGCCGCATGTTCTCACTCATGGAGCGGGTATAGCGGGTAAGGGGAATGGGATATTCCAGCAGGCGGCTATGGCTTTCCTGCGGCTGTTTATAGCGGACGGAAACCGTAGCTACCTCCGCATGAGAGCTGACGGAGGTCTGCTGATACTTGAGGGTGCTTTCGGGCGGTTCAAAGGGAGAAGCCACGGGGATGATCTCGTATAACGCAGTGACACGGTGTCCGGAGCCAAGCTCGCCTGCGTCCTTGGTATCGTCCACAAAATCCTCATTGTTGAGCATACGGTTTTCATAGCCGATGAGTCGGTAGCTTTTGACGATTGCCGGGTTAAACTCAATTTGCAGCTTCACATCCTTGGCAACGGTAACAAGCGTGCCGCCCAGCTCTTCCACTAATACCCGCCGGGCTTCGGCAATATCGTCAATATAAGAGTAACTGCCGTTACCGTTGTCCGCTAAGGCTTCCATTTTGTTGTCCTTAATATTGCCCGTGCCAAAGCCCATCACGGAAAGGTTTACACCGCTTTGACGCTTTGTCTCCACCAGCCGCTTCAATGCACCCTCACTGGTAACGCCCACATTCAGGTCGCCATCGGTGCCGAGGATGATTCGATTGTTGCCGCCGGGTACAAAGTACTCCTCCGCCAGCATGTAAGCGGTTTTGATGCCCGCGCTTCCGGCGGTGCTACCGCCTGCTGTTAGGTTTTCAATAGCGCGCATGATATCGTCCTTCTCATCACCGGTGGCACCGGAGAGCACCACCCGGTCGGAGGATGCATAGGTCACAATGGATACCCGATCCTCCGGGCGTAGCTGCTCTGCCAGCAAGATAAAAGCGCGTTTCATCAGCGGAAGCTTGTTGCTTTGATTCATGGAGCCGGAAACGTCCAACAAAAACACCAAATTGGAGGCGGGTTGCCGTTCCATGTGAATCTTATCCGCCTGTAAGCCAATGAGCAACAGCTTGGCGTCTCGGTTCCAAGGGCAGTCCGAAAGCTCGGTGGTTACAGAAAACGGTTCCTCTCCCGTGGGCGCGGGATAATCATAGGTAAAATAGTTGAGCATTTCCTCAATACGTACCGCATCGGCTTCAGGGCGTAGGCCGCTTTCGATCATGCGGCGGATATTGGCATACGATGCGGTATCCACATCCGCAGAGAACGTGGAAAGCGGGCTGGTGGCAACGGTGCGAAAGCCGTTTTCCGTAATGGCGGAATATTCCTCCGTATTGTGCGGTGCCTCCGGGGCAACGTTTGCACCGCTGTCGTAATACGAAGGCACCTCCGCTGCCGGAGCCTCGGCTGCGGGTGCATACCAAACGCTATCCGTGGGGTAGGAAGCGTCTGCGGCAGGCGCTGCCGCGGGAGCCGCACACCCGCTTGCAAGCAGCAGCAGTGCGGCGAGAACCGCCGCAAGGTTTGTTTTTTTATGGGTTGCTTTCATCGATGCGTTCCTCCTTCTTTTTTTTGATGTGCGCCGTCGCATGGGGCTGCGGCGGCTTCTTCATTGACACTACTAAAACGGAGAAACATGGAAATTGGTTCCAGCAATATATAAGGCTTTGCCCATGCTCCGACTGAGAACGCGCCTTTTGCGCCCATCTTTTCCCGGATTGCTTACACGCTTTGGAGGAGCCGAGCGCGAATGAGGAATGCAACGGAGCGCACACCAAGCGCATCAAAAAACGGCTGCGTGATACAGCCGTTTCTTCAATAATAATGGTTCTACACTAAACATTGGGGTAGAAAGAAAAAAGGAAGCATGACGCTTCAAA
>CAYZAW010000110.1:0-2008 GCA_964476505.1 uncultured Oscillospiraceae bacterium
GGGCAATACCGCTGGTGTTGCTGCTTGTTCCGGCAGCAGCAAGCGCGGATATCACCAATGCCAGCATCACATGCAATGCCGGAACGGTGCAGGCATCCTATTATCCCAGCGTTGACCCCGTAACAGCTTATCAGACCGTTACGATACCGTTAAAGGTAAATGGCACGAAAGACGAAATCGTTGAGGCTTCCAAGTTTTCACTTGTTAAGCAGCATTCCTATAATGTAAACATCGTTGCCTCGGATTTTCAACTGCCTGCCGACGGTGACAATAGCTTTTCCATTCAGCTAAACGTGCAAAAGGGCAGCGCAAGCGAGCCCCTGCCGTCCGCCGAGACGATTTGCCTGTATTATAACAACCTTGCTATCAGCGATACGTTTAGTTTAGAAAGAACGCATCTTGCTCCGCGAACCGGCAATCTTATTACCGGCTTTTCCATCAACGGTATCGCCGGACGCATTAACGATTCTCAAAACACCATTTATGTTGACGTTCCTTATAACGCCACACTGGAAACGCTGGCGCCCGTATTTACAGTGAGCGACGGCGCATCGGTATATGTGAACGGTATCAAGCAAGCCTCTAACAGTTCCACACAAAGCTTTACCGCCAGCACTACTTCTCCTGTGCAGTATGTTGTTATCGCGGAGAACAACACCTCAACCAAGACCTATAGCGTTACCGTACAGCAAAGTGCAAACACCGCTTGCGATATCCTGACCTTTGAGCTGCCCGAGCAGGATCATGTTGTGATAGATAACACCGCCGGTACCATTGTGGTGCATATGAAAAGCGATACGTCATTCATCAGCACCAAGCCTACACAGTTGGTCATCAGCGACGGCGCAACCATCGACCACCCGCAAACCGAATTCCGCGATTTTAGCGCAACAACGCCCGTCAGCTATATCGTGACCTCGCAGGACGGCAAGCATTCCAAGGAGTACAAGGTCACGCTTGGCATGCCAACCAGCGTTGGCAGCAGCGCCGCCGCCATCACTTCCTACACGCTGTTGATAGACGGTATCCGCTACACGGGCATCATCAACGAAAGCAATAAAACCATTACCATTACGCTGCCTGCCGGCGTTACCAACACAACGGGCGTTGCCACGTACACGCTATCCACCGGTGCTACGGCGCAGGTGGGTACCGTTACGCAGGTAAACGGCAGCACCAGCAACAGCTTTGCTTCTCCCCAAACCTACACAATTACCGCGCAGGATGGCACGACCACCGCCAACTACACCGTGTCCGTAACACCCGGCGCAGCCGCCTCCACCACGACCTCTCCCGGCGCAACCGCCACCGCTACCGCCAGCGCTACGCCTACGCCCGGCGCAAACGCGGTATCTGCGGGCAACCCCATTACCAATGTGGAGGGGAGTATTTCCGTGGTGGCTACAAGCGGCATATCCGCCGCAAACCCGTCCCTTACCACCACCATGATGTTTGCCGGGGATGTGTATCAGGAAATGAAAAAGGCCGTGGGCAATGCTAAGATTTTGACCGCCTACGACATAACCCTTGTTAACCCCGGCACGCTTCGCGGCCCCTATTACATCACCTTTAACGTAGGCCGCGCCAACGTTGGGCGCACCGTGACCATCCTACACCGCAAAAGCGAGCGCAATTACGAGACCGCTGTTGCCACCGTGGACGGTACCGGACGGCTTGCCATGCGCGCGTCCACCCTCTCGCCCTTTATGATACTCAACGGATACGTTGTGGTGTCCGGCGCGGCAACGGAGATCAATACCATCCCGCTTGGCGCTACCGGCAGCTCCGTTTCCGGCAACAGCGGCGGGAGCAGCGGAAGCAGCCTTGGTATCCCCAAGACCGGCGCGTGGGATAAAACCGGCGTTGGCTTGGTGTTCATGATCATCGCCGTGCTGCTGGCAATACTGATCGTGCTTTACCTCTGGTTCGACAGCCGGGAAAAGGGCAAGAAAGACGTGCCTCCGGCGGCTTAGGTGCTTTTGTAAAAGCACCTAAGAACCGAAAACTT
>CAYZAW010000111.1:0-2004 GCA_964476505.1 uncultured Oscillospiraceae bacterium
CCTCGCCTTCACTGATGCCAAACGCGCCTTCCTCATTAAAGACCAGTGCACCGGCACCATTGGTAAAGGAAACGGTTGCACCGTCTCTCGCCTTTAAATTGACCTTACCCTTGCCATCCGCATCCTGCTCTACAATGGTCATATCGATACCTTTGGCATTCAGCCTATCCGCAATATCTGCCATGGTATCGTCTCTGTCGAACGTAAAGCCTTGCGCCGTACCGTTGATGTTGATGCTGAAGGAAACATCCTGCTCATCTTCTGCCAACCCAAACGCAGAAGAAACGAGAGTTCCATCAGAAAGCCCGCCCTTATTGCCGGTAGCGCTTGCCTTAAGCAGCGAACCCTGTGCGGAAAACGCTCCGGTGCGCTGAGAATTGGCGGCATGCGTTGCTTTATCTGCCGTAGCCAGCTTTACGCCTGTGATGGAGAAATGGCTTGTTTGCGCCGTGCCGTCTGCGGTGATACTAACAGCGGAATTGCTGGCCATTTTCACGGCATAGGTATTGTACACGGAGCTTTTAACCATGCTGTTGGCGCCCAGTGTACTTAAATACGAATTACGGAAAGAGGATACAGCGGTGTTCAACTCGTTGTACGCCTCCAGCTTCCACTTTGCCTTTACGTTCTGCCGGTAAGACTTGTCCACTTTCAACTGCTGGGTGGACAGCATGTTTTTGACCAGCGTCTCGGTATCCATGCCCGAGCTTAGGCCTACCATTCTATTCGTAGTTGAAACTCCTGTAATAGCCATACTTCTCACTCCTTGAAATCATTCACTCTAAAATCCTTTTAGAGGCACTGAAAAACGGGTTTTTTGCCCGTACAACACTTATCGTACTATCAACTTCGTGAGATATCGCATTTTGATTAAGGGGAAACGAGAAATTTGACGGATATATTTGCTAGCTTACGCGTGTGCAAAATACTGTACGTCCTTTAAGCGACTGCTGTATACGTTTGTGATGTAGGTATAATCCGTTAAATTACGGCCTGCCTGCGCGATTGCTACCCCTCGAGAGGAATCGTACGCGCCGCTTGTGGAGGGAGACACCACCTGTACATGCCCGTGCCCGCCCGTTGGGTTCTTCCAAACGGTCACGGCCGGGCGGCCTTCGTTTGCCAACTGCTGCGCCTGCTCCGGCGTAACTTCATACCAGCCGTATTTGGGGCCGTGGCTATTGAGCCAGTCCGATATGCGGTTGGCGTTCATTTGCTTGGCGCTGTCGATGTTTTCGTAGGACAGCGGCGTTCCGGTTTCCCAATCCGTATAGTGGGGAATCTCCGCGCCCATGGCGGAGGTCACGTCCCAAAGAAAAATGTTGCAGTAGGTATCGTTGTTGCCGCGTTTATTGACCATGTAGCGCTTAGCGGAATCCACCTGAAACTGCTCGATCACCGCCCGGTATCGCTCCGGACTGCGGTTTTGCAGACTGGAAGTTACTGCGGGCGTCGTAGGCGTGCTGGCGGAGGTGGGAACCACCGCCCCGGAGGACAGTGTTGTGCCGCCGTAACTGCCGGAGCGTACTTTGCTGCCTCCCGTATAACTGCGAAGCGCCGTTAAATTGTTGCCGGAGAACGCAGAAGGCACCTTGGAAAAGGCATTGACCAGCGCGGTTCCCGCAGCAAACCCCGCTTGACTGGCGGCAGACGCCGCCGTATTGCCGGTAAGCCCGCCTGACAGCATACCAAGGGAGGAACCGCCGCCAAGCATTGAGGCCATGGAGCCATCCGACCCGCCCGCTTGCGCGCTGGACAGCGCCAACAGTAGCGCGGCAGTCATGCTGCCGGTGGAGTCGCTGCCAAGGCCGCCTGACAGCAGCAGCGGCAGCAGCGTTTGCAGCAGCGCGTTGCCGCTGCTCTTTTGGGTTGTGTTCTTAGCAGTTGCACTTTGTTGATTTGCGGTAGATTGCGCCGCCTGCTCCATCAGTTCCTGTTGCAGCATACCAGAAAACAGGCCGTTCTCGCCGGTTCCGGCAGAAGAAAGGCCTGCGGATGCAGAAA
>CAYZAW010000112.1:0-1933 GCA_964476505.1 uncultured Oscillospiraceae bacterium
GTACGGAATACCTCACCGTATACGAAACAAAGACCGGGGATTATTACTATGTGCCCATTGAGAGCGTGGAGAAGGTATCGCAGGGCGTGAACGTGATGGATCAGATCACCGCGCTGACGGGCCTTGTACAGCAGCTGGTCACAAACACCGCTCCCGCCGAGGCAGAAACGCCTAAGGAAACTGAGGATACGGCTCCCGTTGAGGGCGCGGCTGAAACACCGGAGGCCAATCAGTAAAAAATCCCATCCGTTACAAGCGGCTTGCCGCTTTTCCTAAAGATAGAAAGCAGGAGGAACACCCACTATGATGCGAGCATTGTTTTCAGGCGTTACGGGGCTTCGCAGCCACCAAACACGCATGGACGTTATCGGCAATAACATCGCAAACGTAAACACCACCGGCTATAAAAAAGCCAGCGTAACCTTCGCAGACCTTTACAGCGAAACCGTCAGCGCGGCGGCTGCCGCCAGCGGCACCGGCAACAGCGCAACGGGCGGCGTAAACGCCAAGCAGATCGGCCTTGGCTCCACGGTTTCCAGCATCACCAAGGTGCATACGCCCGGTTCCGCGCAGTACACCGGCCGCCCCATGGACGTTGCCATTTCAGGCGACGGTTACTTTGCAGTGCAGACCCCCACCGGCATCCAGTACACCCGCTCCGGCAACTTCTCCACGGATACGCTGGGCAATCTGGTCACTGAGGGCTCCGGTTATTATGTGCAGTGCGTTACTCCCAACCATACGGCGGAGCAGACCTACCTGTTTGAAAGCGTAGACGTTAGCGATTTGGTGGTTGCTAATACAAAGATCGGGGAACCCGCCGGCACCATCCACTCCGGCACGCCCACCGCCAATATGAAAAGCATTGTGGGGCATGAATTCGCGTTTGGTTATGCGCCCAGTACAGAATATGGCGGGTATACATCCAGTACTTCTCAGAACTACGCGGTTGCGATGCCAAAAACCGAGGCAGGTGCGGCAAGTAATGGCGACCTTGTAGGTTATACCGGAACATTACAGATGAGTGCTGTCTCGCAGGCGCTGTTAACGAAGCTGGACGGCGGTGAAACCGTTAATGGCCCCGGTGAAAAAGATATGGGCTTTGAAAGTGTGGATACTACCATAACAATGACTGTGGGCGAAGCAGGCAACATGATACCAGTTGGTACGACAACCCTTACATATCATACTCCGGCAGAAGCTGCTGATACAGTAAAATTTGACGGTACGAATACCGTAGTTGAACTGAAATTTGTGGACGGCGAAGGTACGCAGTTATGTACAAATTTATGCTTGCAGTATAAGGGTGACCTTACCAGCGATTTATCTGCACTTGCAACAAAAGTGGCGGATTCTCTGGAAATCTCAAACGGGCTTCCGTCGGTGGAATTGGAAGAGAACGGAACATGGAAACTGTATGATATCAGTTTGCCTGGCGAGAATGGAGCCCCTGGTGCCATAGTAGAAGAGAACGTAATTTTAACCACCACAAACCAAGGCCTAGGTACAACTATCAATGCTGGTGACTTTACACTGGCAACACAGGAGTATGGCACCTTCCGCCTGTACTTGGCTGGCGGGGTGGGAAGCGAGCAGGAGCTTTCGGATGAATTAAAGTATTCCAAATTTTCCCTTAACATTACCGAAGACCATGTGATGGAATACTCCAGCCCCGGACAGGTAGACCCGGGCATGCTGAAAAACCTCACGGTGGACTTTGATAAATACACCAACCTCACCATCGACACCAAGGGCGCGGTCATCGCCCAGCTGCTGGTGGACGATGTTGTATCCGTGGGCGGTATGCAGGTGCCCCGTAAGGCGGGCGACAAGGTGGTTTTAGGCTACGTTTCTCTTGCCACCTTCAACAACCCCGCAGGCTTGGAGGCCATGGGCGACAATATGTTCGTGGTATCCGCCAACTCCGGCAACG
>CAYZAW010000113.1:0-1897 GCA_964476505.1 uncultured Oscillospiraceae bacterium
CCATCAGCTCCACCACCTTGAACAGCTGGCGGAAGTGCAAATCCTGCTGATACGCGACAACGTACAGGCACTTGGCAAAATCGTAGGTGTCCTTGCGATAGAGCGCGGCTGCGATATCGCGGGTGGCGTAGAGTGTTGCGCCGTCGGAGCGCAGGATGATGCAGGGCGGCATTTTGTACGGCTCCAAGTCCACGATGTATGCGCCCGCATCCAGCTTTAAGAGGCCCTTGTCCTCCAGCTCCTCTACCACGCGGCCCATTTTATCGTTATAAAAGCTTTCGCCCGCGTAGCTGTCAAAGGTGATGCCCAGCATGTCGTATACCCGGCCTACCTCGGCAAGCGTTAAGCGCTTGAACCATTCGAATAAATCCAGCGCCTCGGAATCTCCGTCTTCGATGCGCTTGAACCACATGCGTGCTTCGTCGTTCAACGCATCGTTCTTCTCCGCCTCCTCATGGAAGCGCACATACAGGGCTAGGAGCGTGCGGATGGAGCCCTGCTCCACCTCGTCACGGTTGCCCCACTTTTTATATGCAACGATCAGCTTGCCAAACTGCGTGCCCCAGTCTCCCAAATGGTTGATGCCCACGCTGTTGTAGCCCAAGTGATTGTAAATGCGGTACAGCGCGTGGCCGATCACCGTGGAGGAGAGATGCCCTATGTGGAACGGCTTGGCGATATTGATGGAGCTGTAATCGATGCAGATATTGCGCCCGGCACCCTCGTCGGAGCCGCCGTACAGCTCGCCCTTTTCGCGCACTTCCTCTAAAACGGCCTTGGCGTATGCCTCCCGCTTCAAAAAGAAGTTTACATACCCGCCCGCAGCCTCGGCTTTTTCCAAAAAGTCCGGCAATACCAAGGTAGAGGTCAGCTCCGCCGCGATCATGGGCGGCGCTTTGCGAAACACCTTTGCCAAAGAAAAGCAGGGAAACGCAAAATCACCCATCTGCGGATTGGGCGGGGTCTCCAATGCGGTTAGGATGCTTGCGGCATTCTGCCCGGAGGCAGCCGCCACGGCATTTGCGATTGCTGTACGAAAATCCATATCGTTCTCCTTAACGCGGCTGCTCCCCTATTCTTGGAGGCCAGCCCGGCTACACATTATAGCACAGCCGCACCGCCTATTTGAAGCGTTTTTACGATTTTTGCCGGAAAATCAGGGAAAATTAGGGCGATCGCGTGACGAAATATAAAATAATCCAAGAAATTTGAAAAAAGTGCTTGCAACTGTATTAGTACAGTGATACACTTATCCGCGTTGACAGGAGCACTCCTGTAAGAGTTTTAAAATACATAAGCAATCATTGGAGGTATGTTATGGAACTGTATCGCAGTAAGGGCACCAACGCAATGGTGTTGGGCATCGTTTCTTGCAGCTTGGCGCTGTTGGGTTTTCTGTCTATTCCGGGTTTGGTATGCGGCATCATCGGCTTGGTGATGGCATCCAAAATTCGCAAGGCCAGCAAGCTGGAAGGCTTTGAGATGGACGGCAACAGCAAGGCGGCGTATGTGCTGGGCATCGTTGGCGTTTGCCTGAATGCACTGATGATCGTATTTTGCATCCTTGCCATCGCGTTCTTTATGAGCGTAGCCGTGGGTTCTGCAGCCGCCATCGGTTCCGGTGTGTTTAGTGCCGTGCCGGAAATCATGGACAAAGTGCCCGCCATCATCGAGAGCATCCCCGTTCCCTAATCGAGTGCAAAAAAAGCGGCTGCGGCCGCTTTTTTTGATGTCGCAAAAGGCAAGCCTTTTGCGGGAACTGCTGCGGCAGGGTTTCACAAAACCGGCAAAGCCGCTTTTGCGATTTCGGCCGCGGCCGGGCTTCTCAATCCGCGTCGCCGTCGGAGGGCTACGCCCTCTGTCCGCCTAGCGGATCGCAAGGTGTCAAAAGTGACGC
>CAYZAW010000114.1:0-1797 GCA_964476505.1 uncultured Oscillospiraceae bacterium
CCTTTTTACAAAAAGGTTTAACCCGCCGGAGGCATTATCTTACCTTCCAACCGTCTTCCGCTTCACCCATGGGAACGATCGCGGAAAGCTTTACATCGCCTGCGTCGCTGGCGCAAAGGATCATGCCGCGGCTTTCCACGCCGCAGAGGTTCACGGGCTTTAGGTTGTACACCAGCACCAAGGTCTTGCCGATCAAGTCCTCGGGCTTGTACCATTCCTTGATACCGGAAGCAACGGTGCGTTCCTCGTCCCCCACCTTGAGGGTCAGCTTCAACAGCTTTTTGCTGCGCTTGACCTCCTCGCAGGCAATGACCTTGGCAAGCCGCAGATCCAGCTTGGCAAAATCCGCGTAATCGATCTCGGCAGGCGGTGCATCCACATCATGGATGTTCTTCTTTTCCGGCGCGGCAGGTGCGACCTGTGCCGCAGGTGCGGCCGCAGGTGAAGCCTGTGCGGTTCCCGCTTCGGCGGCGGAAAGCTTGGCGGCGGCCTCCGCCTTGGTGCGGGCGGTCTCCTCCTCCAGCTCCTTTAATTCCTTGGCAACGTCAATGCGCGGGAACAGCGACTCGCCCTTGAACACTTTTGTGCCGGGCTTGATACCGCCAAACGCGGCAAGGCTTTCCTGCGTGCAAAGCTCGGGCATATCCTTGATGCCCAACTGCTCAAACATCTTTTTCGGCGTTGCGGTAAGGTACGGCTGCACCATCACGGCAACGTACCGCAGGCACTCCGCCAAGTTGTACAGCACGGTTGCCAAGCGTTCCCGGCCTTCGTCGGTTTTGGCAAGCGTCCATGGTGCTGTGGTGTCGATGTACTTATTGCTGGCGTTCACTACTTTCCAAATTTCGCCCAGCGCCTCGGGGATCTTCAAGCCGGTCATCTGCGATTCCACAGCGGCGGGAAGCCCGGTAGCAAGCGCGATCAGAGCATCATCTTCATCAGCGTTCTTCTTGCACACGGCAGGAATCTCACCGTCAAAATACTTATCGATCATGGCAACGGTACGGGACAGCAGATTGCCCAAATCGTTTGCCAAGTCGCTGTTGATGCGGGCGATCAACGCCTCGTTAGAGAACACGCCATCGGAGCCGAAGGGCACCTCGCGCAAGAGGAAGTACCGGATAGCGTCTACGCCGTAGCGGTTGCAGAGCTTTACGGGGTCTACCACGTTGCCCTTGGACTTGCTCATTTTGCCGCCGTCCAGCACCAGCCAGCCGTGACCGAACACCTGCTTAGGCAAAGGCTCGCCCAAGGCCATCAGCATGATAGGCCAAATGATGGTATGGAAGCGAACGATCTCCTTGCCAACCAAGTGGATATCCGCAGGCCAGTACTTGCGGTACAGGCTGTCGTCATCGCTGTACAGGCCAAGCTTGGTGGCGTAGTTGGAAAGCGCGTCCAGCCAAACGTATACCACATGCTTCGGATCAAAGGTAACGGGGATGCCCCATTTGAAGGAGGTACGGGATACGCACAGATCCTCAAGGCCCGGCAACAGGAAGTTTTGCAGCATCTCATTGGCGCGGGAAGGCGGCTGAATGAATTCCGGATGCGTTTTGATGTGCTCGATCAGGCGATCCGCATATTTACTCATACGGAAGAAATAGCTTTCCTCCTCCACCATTTCCGTGGGCCGTCCGCAGTCCGGGCAGCAGCCGTCCTTTAGCTGCCGCTCCAGCCAGAAGCTTTCGCAGGGCGTGCAGTAATGGCCCGTATACTTGGACTTGTAGATATCGCCCTGCTCATAGAGCTTTTTGAAGATCTTTTGCACGGCCTTGACGTGATAATCGTCGGTGG
>CAYZAW010000115.1:0-1756 GCA_964476505.1 uncultured Oscillospiraceae bacterium
CCTGATGCGCCGCATAAACCGCCTCCATTACCTCCTGCAGCTTTCCGTTTTTATATTCTTTGTCTTTTAGGTAACTGTCGCGAAGCGCCCCAACAGACTCCTCTGTCACCTCCGGCAAGAAGCGTTTTAAATAACTGGAGTTGCTGTTGCGCAAATATAAATTCGCTTGGTATTCTTCCGTGGTAGCAAGGGCGTTCATGCGGAAGGTTAAAAACGTTTTGGGGTCGGCCTCCGCCTGCCGTAAAACCTCTTGGAACGCTTCGCCCGCCGCATGGCCGCCCAAGCTTTTGGATTCAAGTATCACATCGGATACCGGCAGGCAGGCGTAGTAATTGATCTGCCGCATGTATTGCATATTTGCTTCGGCTTCTTCAAACATCTCCGGGCCGATTTGCGTGGTCACGTTGATGCACGCATTCGCAAAGGAAACGCCGCTTAAATGCTTCAGACGCGGATGGATATCCCGCTCCACATAGAACACCAAGTTTTCCTTGGTGAGCCCAAAGCACTCAAGCAGGCTGTCCAGCGGAAGCTGAAGGCTTTTTCCAAGCCATGCCTCCTCCACCTGCCCGTATATGCCGGCGTTATCCGTATGCAGCGATAAAACGGCTTTCACAGGCACCTTCAAAAATCCAAAAACCGTTGCCTCGGCATAGACCTCCGGTGCTTCGTTTTCCAGCGAAAGTCCGAAATTCGTAAGTGTTGCATTGTAGGGGGCAAGCGTTTCTTGTACATCCTGCAAGGCATCCATTGCACCTGTCTCCTGAAAAAGCCACCATAGGTCTGCTTCATCGCAGGCAATGGTCACTGTGGAATCGCTTGCGGAAAAGCTGTAACGCTCCTCAAAGGGCATGGGTGCGGAGGCAGCCATAGCTTCCACATCGTCATAAGCAAAGCCGGACGAGGAAAGATAAATCACAAGCCCTGCGATCAACACGATCACCAGTATCAAAACTGCCAGCAGAATGCGGAGCAGCACCCTCAAAAATGTTAACTTCTTCTTTTGTTTATTCGGGGCAGCGACGGTTTCCATATCTCAGCCTCCTATAACAATACTTATCATCATACTACTCCCCCTCTGTTTTCCTTGTAAACTGTTAGCTTTCAGCAGACTCCTTGCGGTATCACGGCATTTTATAAAGGAATACATTGGAAAATCAACGTTTTTCAGTTATAATGCATATAAAATATACGTGCTGATTTCACGCTGAAATAATGGAGTTGCTATGGATGTAGGCGAACCACAACGCAATACCAGTACGAGCAAGCTGTTAAGCGGAATATTCCAAGCATCTGCCCTTTCCGATTTTTTAGAAACACAGGCAGAAGCATTGGCATTGCCAACGCTACCGGAGTATTTAAGCGCTCTTTGCGAGGAAAAAGGGGTTATGCGCTCGGTGGTCATCCGCCGTGCGGGAATCAACCGTTCCTTTGGCTTTCAGTTGTTTCAAGGCACAAAGAATCCCTCTCGGGACAAGGTGCTTCAAATTGCCATTGGCTTTGGGCTTGGGTATGACGAAACACAGGCACTGTTGAAAATCGCGCATCAATCTCCCCTATATCCCAGAATCAAACGCGATGCTGCGCTGATCTATTGCCTGAATAAACACTTGAGCTTTACGGATACGCAGGCGATGCTGTCCGGCCTAGATATCACCATATTGGGAAGGGAGCCGGAGCTGTAATGGAAGCATGCGCTTCCTTGCTTGGCTGATCTTTAGAAAAAACAAAAAGGCAGGACGGATATGCGGATACC
>CAYZAW010000116.1:0-1618 GCA_964476505.1 uncultured Oscillospiraceae bacterium
GATATCGCCATCCTCACCGGCGGTCAGGTCATTTCCGACGAGCTGGGTATGGATCTGAAGGAGACCACGCTGGCACAGCTGGGTTCCGCACGTCAGGTCAAGGTAGACAAAGAGAATACCACCATCGTGGAGGGTGCCGGCGAGGCTTCCGAGATCAAGGCGCGCATCAACTCCATCAAGGCGCAGATTGAGGAGACCACCTCCGATTACGATAAAGAAAAGCTGCAGGAGCGCTTAGCCAAGCTTTCCGGCGGTGTTGCCGTGATCGCCGTTGGCGCTGCTACCGAAGTGGAAATGAAGGAGTTCAAGCTTCGCATTGAGGACGCTTTGAACGCCACCCGCGCAGCCGTGGAAGAGGGCATGGTGCCCGGCGGCGGCGTTGCGCTGGTCAACGTGATCGAAGCGGTCAAGTCCTTGGAAAAGGATGCCGCAGGCGACAAGAAGACCGGTATCCAGATCGTGGTTCGCGCGCTGGAAGAGCCGCTGCGCCAGATCGCCAAGAATGCCGGTTTGGAAGGCTCCGTGATCGTAGACACCGTGAAGAAGGCCGCCAAGCCCGGCTACGGCTATGATGCCGCCAAGGACGAGTACGGCATGATGGTAGAGCGCGGCATTATGGACCCCACCAAGGTGACCCGTTCCGCACTGCAAAACGCTGCTTCCATTGCAGCAATGGTGCTGACCACCGAGAGCCTGGTTGCCGATATTCCCGCTCCCGAGCCTCCGATGCCCGCTGGCGGCGGCATGGGCGGCATGGGCGGCGGCATGTATTAAGCCTATCGGCCAGAGGCGAAGGCTGTGCCTTCGCCTCTGATGCCCTTCGGGGTTTTGCACAGCCGCCTAAAATCACTGCGGTGATTTCCGCGTGGCGGCTGCGAGGAGTTAGAAAACCTGCCGGTTTTCATCCGTTTCGGCGTACACGCCGCCGAAGCCGGAAGAACGTCAAGGAGTGCGCCCCTTGACAATCCCCATGGAGTATAGAGAACTCCCCCGAATCATTCGCTTCGGGGGAGTTTTTTTTTATAATGCAGTTTTTTTGCACAAGCTGGTTTAGGAATCGGCTTTGTCCTTTTCGCTTGCTTCTGCCGCCGGTTCCGCAGGCTCTTTATCCAATACCAAGCGCTGCAATATCTCCTGATACACAGCTGGCGCGGTATTCTGCCAATCCTTACAGGCGGTTTGCGCAAAGGTCTGATCCGGCAGTGCCAGCATGATATCCAGCATCACGGTGTCGCAGTCCATCACCTTTAACCTAGCACGCCAGCTGCCATCCTTCTGCCGTTCCGGTTGTGCGTAGTATTGCAGCTCCCTTCGCAGCTCCTGCCGGTGCTCGTTGGCATAAGCCTCCATTTCCTGCCGGAGCGAATACGGAAGCTGCGGGCTAAAAAGCTTTAGCGCCTCCGTTGCCTTTTCCGTAAGCACATAGCCCTGCCCAAACACACGGGGCACCGCAGCCACATACGCGTCCTCCTCCAAGCCGGAGAGGGTGGTTTGAAAATCAAAATAGTTGATCCAGTCGTTTTCCGCCATCACGCGATACAACTGGGCACGGGTAAGTTCCAGCCCTGCCTTGCTGATAAAGTACAGGATCATCAGCCTGTGTTTTTCTGTTCCGTTC
>CAYZAW010000117.1:0-1530 GCA_964476505.1 uncultured Oscillospiraceae bacterium
CTTCCTCAGCCAGCTTTACCAGCGCCATGGTCATTTTGTCCTGACCGGCCTTGGTTTTGGGCTCAATGGCAACCTTAATAACGGGATCGGGGAATTCCATGGATTCCAAATGCAGCTGACGATGCTCGTCGCAGAGGGTGTCGCCCGTGGTGGTATCCTTTAGACCCACCAGCGCGGCGATGTCGCCCGCATGCACTTCCTCGATCTCCGTGCGGTTATCAGCGTGCATCAAAAGAATGCGGCCAACGCGCTCCTTCTTTTCCTTGGAAGCGTTGTACACATAGGAACCGCTTTTGAGCGTACCGCTGTACACCCTAAAGAACGCCAGCTTGCCAACAAAGGGATCGGTCACGATCTTGAAGGCCAGCGCAGCAAAGGGTGCATCGTCCCGCGGCTCCGCCACGATCTCCTTTGTGCCGTCCTTGCTCATGCCGTGGGCAGGGGGAACATCCAAGGGAGAGGGCAGGTAATCCACGATGGCGTTTAAAAGCGGCTGTACGCCCTTATTGCGGTAAGAGGTGCCGCAGCAAACGGGAACGATGTTGTTGGAAATGGTGGCGCTTCTGAGGCACTTGTTGATCTCGTCCTCCGTCATTTCCTCACCGGCTAGGAATTTCTCCAGCAGGTCTTCATCCTCCTCCGCAACTGCTTCCAAAAGCTCGGCGCGGTACTTTTCAGCCTGCGGCATCATCTCCGCGGGAATATCCTCCTCGCGTATGTCCTTGCCGTCGTTATCGTAATAGACCTCCGCCTTCATGCGAACCAAGTCGATGATGCCGCGAAAATCGGCTTCAGAGCCGATGGGCAGCTGAATGGGAACGGCATTGGCACCGAGGCGATCCTTCATCATGTGCACAACGTTGAAAAAGTCCGCACCGGTGATGTCCATTTTGTTGATGTACGCCAAACGCGGCACGTTGTATTTCACCGCCTGCCGCCAAACTGTTTCGCTCTGCGGCTCCACGCCGCCCTTTGCACAGAATACGGCTACCGCGCCGTCCAGAACGCGCAAAGAACGCTCTACCTCAACGGTAAAATCAACGTGACCCGGCGTATCGATGATGTTGATACGGTGTCCCCGCCAGTACGCTGTGGTTGCCGCCGATGCAATGGTGATGCCGCGCTCCTGCTCCTGCACCATAAAGTCCATGGTGGCGGCGCCTTCATGCACCTCGCCCACCTTGTGAATTTTGCCGGTATAGAACAAAATACGCTCGGTGGTGGTGGTTTTGCCCGCATCAATGTGCGCCATGATGCCTATATTTCTTGTCTTTTCCAGAGACGTATCTCTAGGCATGGTCTTTCCTCCTTCCCGTCAGGAATAGAGCATAATTCGGTAAAGAATAGATACGCTTTCCTCTTGTGGGATGTATTATTGTTACCCGAAAACCGTAAATTCCATCAAAAGTTCCGGGCTTATTTACGGGCTGCCCCAAATTGGAGCAGCCCTTCATCAGTAACTCTTTTCGCTTACCAGCGGTAATGCGCGAACGCCCTGTTGGCCTCAGCCATCTTGTGGGTGTCTTCCTT